>CAZKOS010000137.1:0-8852 GCA_964554445.1 uncultured Spirochaetaceae bacterium
GCGGCACGGGCGCCGCGCCCGACATCGCCAAGAAGAACATCGCCATGCCCATCGAATACGCCATCGGCCGCGTCCACCAGTTCCTGGAAAAGGAAGGCATCCGCGACAAGATCACGGTCATCGCCTCGGGCGGGGTGCGCACGCCCTTCGACGTCGCCAAGGCGATCGCCCTGGGCGCGGACGGCGTCGTCATCGGCACCCCCGAGCTCGTCGCCCTCGAGTGCATCCGCTGCGGCCGGTGCGAGAGCGGGCGGGGCTGCCCGCGCGGCATCTGCACCACCGACCGGGAGCTTCTGGAGATGGTGACGGTCGAGTGGGCCGCCCGGCGCCTGATCAACATGTACACCGCCTGGCAAAAGGAACTGGCGCTCATCCTGGCCGGCGCGGGCCTGTCGTCGGCCGCGGAGCTCCGCGGGCGGACCGATCTCCTCACGCATCTCGATTACGAAAAAAGCGGGGAACCGTCATGAGAGACGCCAGCCGATTCGATCGCGCCGATATCTACCGCCTCGCCCGGGAGGAGCACCGCCCGTCCGCCGACGTGCCGAAGGCGCCGCTCGAGGCCGAGGGCGGCTGCGGCGTCACCGGCTTCGCCTGCACCGTGCCGGTCCGGGGCAAACACATCTACGAGCCCTCCTTCCAGATGCGCAACCGCGGCAACGGCAAGGGCGGGGGGATCGCGGCCTGCGGCCTGGTTCCCGAGGACGTGGGCGTCACCCGGGAAATCCTCGACCGCGACTACATCGTGCAGGTGGCCCTGCTCGATCCCGAGGCGCGGGGCGAGGTGGAGAAGACCAACCTCGAGCCGTTCTTCGACATCGACGCGGGCGGCCTCATTCCCACGGTGGACGATTTCCGGAGCGTCCAATCCCTGGAATTGAAGCCCCCGGACGTGGCCCGTTATTTCGTCCGGGTCAAGCCGGACGCGCTCGACCGCTTCGCCGCGGAAAAGAAGATGACCGGGTTGCCCGCGCACGAGATCGAGGACGAGTTCGTGTTCCAGAATTCCCTCAAGATCAACAACGCCTATTACGCGTCGCTCGGGGACAAGCGCGCCTTCGTCATGTCCCACGCCAAGGACCTGATCATATTGAAGATCGTCGGGTACGCCGAGGCGGCCGTCCAGTATTACCTGATGGAAGATTCGCGCGCCCACATCTGGATCGCCCACCAGCGCTATCCCACCAAGGGGCGGGTCTGGCACCCGGGCGGGGCGCACCCCTTCATCGGCATGAACGAGGCGCTCGTGCACAACGGGGATTTCGCCAACTACCATTCCGTGTGCGAGTACCTCGCCCAGCGCAACCTCTTTCCCCAGTTTCTGACGGACACCGAAGTCTCGGTCATGCTCTTCGATCTCATGAACCGCGTCTACAAGTACCCGCTCGAGTACATCGTCGAGGCGCTGGCCCCGACCACCGAGCTCGACTTCGACCGGCTGCCCGAGGAAAAGAGAAAAATTTACCGGGAGATCCAATCGGCCCATTCGCACGCCTCGCCGGACGGCCCGTGGTTTTTCATCATCGCCCGCAACCTGGCGCCCCGCAGGGAGCTCCAGCTGGTGGGCATCACCGACACCGCCATGCTCCGTCCCCAGGTCTTCGCCCTCCAGGAAGGCGAGGTGTCCATCGGCCTCATCTGTTCTGAAAAGCAGGCGATCGACGCCACCCTCGCCAACCTGGCCCGGGAGGACGATCGCTTCACGCCGGTGGCGGACAAGTACTGGAACGCGCGCGGCGGCAGCTACTCGGACGGCGGGGCGTTCGTCATGTCGATCGTCCCCGAAAACGGCTCCCACAAGCTCGTCGTCAAGAATAAATTCGACGTTCCCGTCCGGGTGAAGGACGGCCAACGGCACTGCGCTTTGAGCCGGGCGGTGAAGGCCCCGGACCGGCATACCATGGAGCACGACGACCGCGAGATCGACGTCGCCGTGCAGGACCGCGCCGTCTTCGACCTCTACCGGTACTTCACCGCCGTGGCGCGGGACGCGGATTACGATCACGTGCGCTGGTTCACGGAACGCGTGGCCGAAAAAACGGCCACGGCCGACCCGGCTTTCGGCATCGAGGCCCTCACCCTTTGTTTGAACAGACGCTATCCCACGGGAGACAAGAAGAGGAGCTCCCTGCAGACGATTCTCCGCCACGGCCTGGCCGGGATCTTCTCCGCGCAGCCTCTCCTCTCTGAAAAACGCGGCGGCCGGTTCGCGCGCGTCACCTGGGAAACGAGGGGCGACCTCCGTCCGCCCGAGGGGGAGGAGGCCGTCCTCGTCGTCGACGCGCGCGGCTTCTCCTCCGAGGGCGGGGACTGCGACGCCGCGCTGGCGGTCACGGCCTACGGGCTCGGCTGGAAGCGCTTCATCCATTACAACATCAAGGGCACGCGTTTCCACGCGGCCGGTTTCGGGCCCGCGACGAGGGGCGTCCGGGTCGACTGCTACGACAATCCCGGCGACTACCTCGCCTCGGGCATGGACGGGCTCGAGGCCCACGTGCACGGCAATGCCCAGGACCAGCTCTGCCAGATCGCGAAGTCCGGAAAGCTGGTCGTCCACGGAGACGTGGGCCAGACGTTCCTCTACGGCGCCAAGGGCGGCGAGATTTACGTGTTGGGCAACGTGGCCGGGCGGCCGATGATCAACGCCGTGGGAAGGCCGCGGGTGGTGATCAACGGCACGGCGCTCGATTTCCTGGCGGAGTCCCTCATGGCGGGCGATCCCCACAAGGGCGGCGGCTTCGCGATCGTCAACGGCATGAATTACGACGACGACGGAAAGTTGATCCCCCTCGAGCTGCCGTATCCGGGGAGCAACCTGCTGTCCCTGGCCTCGGGCGGGGCCGTTTTCATCCGCGATCCGCACAAGACGCTCGTCGCCGAGCAATTGAACGGCGGCGTCTACCGGAAGTTGACCGGCAGGGACTGGAAGCTCATCCTGCCGTACCTGGAGGAAAACCAGAGGCTGTTCGGCATCGACATCGCCGCCGACCTCTTGACCGTGAACGGGGAACCGCGAAAGCCCGGCGACGTCTACCGGAAAGTCGTCCCCGCCAAGGACGCCGAGCCGGAGGAAGATGACGATTGACGAACGGGAGAAGGTGAATGGGAGACGTTAAGCGAGTCACACATACGGAAGAAAACCCTTGCGGGGCGGTCCTGGTCGTGGGCGCCGGCATCGCCGGCATCCAGGCCGCGCTCGACCTTTCCGCGGGCGGATTCCGCGTCTACCTCGTCGATGAGCAGCCCGCGGTGGGCGGCCGGATGACGAGCCTGGACAAGACCTTCCCCACCGGCGACTGCGCCACCTGCATCGTCTCCCCCAAGCTGGTGGCCTGCATGCGCGACATCAACATCGACGTGTTCACCCTGGCCCGGGTGGAACGAATCGGCGGCGAGCCCGGCCGCTTCGTCGCCACGATCAGGCAGCAACCCCGCTACGTGGACGTCGAGAAATGCACCGCCTGCGGCGATTGCGTCACGGCCTGCCCGGTCACCGTCCCGAGCGCCTTCGACGGGGGGCTGGGCGGCCGCAAGGCGATCGACAAGCTCTACCCGCAGGCCGCGCCCAACGCCATGTTCATCACCAAGCAGGGGAGGGCGCCCTGCAGCTCCGGCTGCCCCATCGATTCTTCCGTCCAGGGCTACGTCGCCCTCATCGCGGACGGGAAGTTCGAGGAGGCGGCCCGCGTCATCCGCCGGGAGAACCCGCTCCCCTCGATTTGCGGCCGCGTCTGTTTCCACCCCTGCGAGGATTTGTGCAACCGCAAAGAGCTGGACGAGGCGGTCAACATCCGCGACCTCAAGCGCTTCGCCGTCGAGAAGGCGGGGGCGGCCGCCGTCGTCAACAACGCGAAGCCCACCGGCAGGAAAGTGGCCGTCATCGGTTCGGGCCCGGCCGGCCTGGCCGCGGCCCATTCGCTGGTCCTCATGGGCCACGCGGTGACGGTCTATGAATCGCTGCCGGTGCTGGGCGGCATGATGGCGGTGGGCATTCCCCGCTACCGCCTGCCCGAGGATATCTTGAAGAACGACCTGGACGCGATCGGCAGGCTCGGCGTCGAGTACAAGACCAACACCGTCATCGGCCGGGACGTCCCCGCCGACGAGTTGAAAAAAAATGCCGACGCGATCTTCATCGCCTCCGGCGCCCACGAGAGCAACCGGCTGGGGATACCCGGCGAGGACTGCGCCCGGGTCGTGCCCGGCATCGATTACCTGCGTCGCCTCTCCGTCGGCGAAGACCAGCCGACCGGCAAGAAGGTCGTGGTCGTCGGGGGCGGCAACACCGCCATCGACGCCGCCCGGGTCGCCCTGCGCAAGGGCGCGGCGGTCGCCATCATCTACCGCCGTACGCGGGGCGAGATGCCGGCGAGCGCCGAGGAGATCGACGCGGCGCTCGCCGAGGGCGTCGACATCCAGTACCTCACCGCGCCGACGGAGGTGGTCCTGGCGAACGGGACGATGACAGGGGTGAAGTGCGTCAGGATGAAGCTGGGCCGGCCCGACGCCAGCGGCCGGCGCCGGCCCGAGCCGATCGAGGGCGCGGAGCTCGTCATTTCCGGAGACATGTTGATCCCGGCGGTGAGCCAGTCTTCCGACCTGCGCCTGGCCGGGCTCTTCGGCTGCGAAACCACGAAGTGGGGCACGATCGCCGCGGACAAGCTCACCTTCGCCACCTCGAGCGCCGGCGTGTTCGCGGGCGGCGACGCGGTCACCGGTCCGGGGAGCGTCATCCAGTCGATCGCCAACGGCAAGCACGCGGCCGTCGCCATCGACAATTTCCTTTCCAATAAAAAGCTCGACGAGGGACTGTCCCCGCGAACGCAGACTCCCAATCCGCTCTCCGTCACGGACCTGCGGCGGCTCAAGCGGGAGAAGGGAACGGCCGGGCGCGTCCGGCAGAAGGAAGAGGAGCCCGCGGCCCGCGTGGCGGGATTCGCCGAAGTGGAGGCGACCTATACGGAAGAAGAGGCGATGCGGGAGGCGGCGCGCTGCCTGGCCTGCGCCTCCTGCTCCGAATGCCTGGCCTGCGTCGACGCCTGCAAGGCCAAAGCCGTGGATCACGGCCAGACGGAAAAGCTCATCGACCTGGAAGTGGGCGCCGTCATTCTCTCGCCGGGCTTCACCGCCTTCGATCCCAAATTAAAATTCGAATACGGCGCCGGGTACGCGCGGAACATCGTCACCAACGTTCAGTTCGAGAGAATCCTCTCCGCCTCGGGCCCGACGGCCGGCGCGGTCGTCCGCCCGTCGGACGGCGGCCACCCCCGCTCGCTCGCCTTCATCCAGTGCGTCGGCTCCCGCGACGCTCTCTGCGAAAACGACTACTGTTCGGCGGTCTGCTGCATGGTGGCGACCAAGGAGGCGATCCTCGCCAAGGAGCACGAGCCCGGCCTGGACGTGACCGTTTTTTTCATGGACCTGCGCGCCTTCGGCAAGGATTTCGAGCGCTATTACGAGCGCGCCAAGGCCCTGGGCGTTCGCTACGTGCGCTGCCGGCCGTCTTCCCTGGAGGAGGATCCGGCCACGAAAAATCTCCGCATCGGATACCTGGACGAGGGCAACCGTTATCACCGGGAGGAATTCGACATGGCCGTGTTCTCACTCGGGCTCGAACCGAGCGAGAGCCTGGTCGGCCAGGCCAGGGCCCTGGGCGTCGCGCTCAACGAGCACGGCTTCGCCCGGACGGCGGAGCTTTCCCCCGTCGACACCTCGCGGCCGGGGATCTTCGTCGCCGGCGCCTTCGCCGAGCCCAAGGACATCCCGGACACCGTGATGCAGGCGAGCGGCGCGGCCGCGCGGGCCATGGCCTTCCTGGCGGGCGCCCGGGGGAGCCTCCTGCGCACCAAGACCTATCCGCCGGAGCGGGACGTGCGGGACGAACGGCCGCGCGTCGGCGTGTTTGTCTGCCACTGCGGGAGCAACATCGCCTCGGTCGTCGACGTGGCGTCGGTCGTGGAGTACGCCCGGGGTCTTCCCGGCGTGGCCTTCGCCGAGCACGCGGTCTACGTCTGCGCCGACGACAGCCAGGACCTCATCAAGGAAAAAATCCGCGAGCACGGCCTGAACCGCGTGGTGGTGGCTTCCTGCACCCCGCGCACCCACGAGGCCATCTTCCGCGACACCCTGCGCGACGCGGGCTTGAACCAGTACCTGCTGGAAATGGCCAACATCCGCGACCAGTGCTCCTGGGTGCACTCCGGGAAGCCCGAGGCGGCCACCGCCAAGGCAAAGGACCTCGTCCGCATGATCGTGGGCCGCTCGGTCGGCGCCCGGCCGCTGGCCGACGAGACCGTGCCCGTCGTTTCCTCCGCCCTGGTGATCGGCGGCGGCCTGGCCGGCATGACCGCCTCCCTCGCCCTGGCCGAACAGGGCTTCGGCGTGCACCTGGTTGAAAAGGAAGAGGCGCTCGGCGGCACGGCCCGGCTCATCCACCGCACCTTGAGCGGCGAAGACCCGGCCGCCTTCGTTCGCGATCTGGCGCGGCGCGTCGAAGGCCATCCCCTCATCCAGGTGCACGTGAACGCGAACGTGAAAAAAGTGGACGGCCACATCGGCAAGTTCGAATCGACCATCGCCGATTCCGGCACGCCCGTCGTCGTGAAGCACGGGGCGGTGATCCTGGCGAGCGGCGCGACGGAGAAGAAGCCGGATGTCTTCGGCTACGGGAAAAGCGACAAGGTTCTCACCCAACTGGAGCTCTCCGAAAAGCTCGGCACCGGCGAGGTCGCCATCCCCGCCAAGGGCACCGTGGTCATGATCCAGTGCGTCGAGCAGCGCGACGACGAGCACCCCTACTGCTCCCGCGTCTGCTGCGCGACGGCGGTGAAAAACGCGCTCGTCCTCAAGGAACGATCGCCGGGGCTCGACGTCATCGTCCTCTACCGGGACATGCGCACCTACGGGTTCAAGGAAATCTTCTATAAGGAAGCGCGGCGCAAGGGCGTTCGCTTCCATAGATACCGTCGCGAAAACCCGCCCGCGGTGAGCACGGAGGACGGTCTCAAGGTGACGTTCCACGACGAGGCGACCGGCTTCGACCTGGCCGTCGCTCCCGACCTGCTCGTGCTGGCCGCCCGCGTCATTCCGCAGGCGGACCGGGAAGTCTTGTCCGAGCTCCTGCGCGTGCCCTTGAACGCGGACGGTTTTTTCCTGGAGGCCCACGTGAAGCTCCGGCCCGTGGATTTCGCGAGCGAGGGGCTCTTCCTCTGCGGCACCGCCCACGCTCCCAAGTTCGTCTCGGAGACGATCTCCCAGGCCAACGCCGTGGCCGGCCGGGCGGCGGCCGTCCTCTCACGCTCCGAGCTTTCCGTCTCCGGCCAGACCGCCTGGGTCGACCAGGACAAGTGCATCTCCTGTATGACCTGCGTCCACCTCTGCCCGTACAACGCGCCGCGGATCAATCTCAACAACAAGGCCGAGGTCCAGAGCGCCGTCTGCATGGGGTGCGGCAGCTGCACGTCCGACTGTCCCGCCAGGGCGATCACGCTCCGCAACTACACGGACCTGCAGGTCTTGGGCGCCATCCGGTCGCTCCTGGCATTGCGCAGCGAAGCTGCGAGCGCATCGCGCCGGTCGCGGGCCGCCGACCCCGCGGCTCATTACGAGACGACCGGCGTTTCGAAAATCAAATGGGGAGAGGACTCGAGCGAAGCATGAAGGACCTGGAATTACTCGCCTTTTGCTGCCATTACTGCGCCTACGCCGCCGCCGACCTGGCCGGCTCCATGCGCCTGCAGTACCCGGACAACGTGCGCATCCTGCGCTTCCCCTGCACGGGCAAGATCGAGGTGAATTACCTGTTGGACGCGTTCGAGCACGGGATCGACGGCGTCCTGGTGGCGGGCTGCCTGGAGGGCGGCTGCCATTTTCAGGAGGGCAACCTGCGCGCCCGGAAACGGGTGGAGCGCGCCAAGGAGCTCCTGGCCGAGATCGGCCTCGACCCCGAGCGCCTGGAGATGTTTAACCTCTCCTCGGCCGAGGGGACGCGCTTTGCCGAGATCGTTTCAGAGATGATGGAGCGCCTGAAGAAACTCGGGCCGAGCCCGCTGAAGAAAACCGGCGTAAAAGCCGCCACTATGTGAAGAATAAGCCACAGAGCCACAGAGGCACAGAGAGGAAGGATAAGAGAGTAAGAATGAAAAAAAAGAAGTATCATTTTCTTCTCTCTTCTCTCTTCTCTCTTCTCTCTTCTCTCTTCTCTCTTCTCTGTGTTCTCCGTGCCTCTGTGGCTGTCTTCATTTGTAGAGAAAATTACCGCTGAAGAGGAGAGTATATGATAGTCGCCAACCGCAAAAAAATACCGGAGATCGTCGACATGATCGCGGATCACAAGAAGGTGCTCCTGATCGGCTGCGGCACCTGCGTTACCGTTTGCCTGGCGGGCGGCGAGCGGGAGGTCGGCATCATGGGCTCGGCCCTCCGCATGGCCCTGAAGGTCAGGGGACGGGAAACGGTCGTGGAGGAATGCACGATCGAGCGCCAGTGCGAGGACGCCTTCATCGACGCGCTCGCTCCCCACGCGGAAGAGTACGACGCCTTCGTCTCTTTCGGCTGCGGCGCGGGCGTGCAGGCTTTGGCCGAGCGCTTTCCCAATCTGGCGGTCTATCCCGGCCTGAACACCCAGTTCATCGGGATCCTGGAGTCGCAGGGCGTCTGGACGGAAAAATGCTCGGGCTGCGGCAATTGCCGCCTGGGCGAGTACGCGGGCATCTGCCCCATCACCCGCTGCGCCAAGAGCCAGTTCAACGGCCCGTGCGGCGGATCGCGCAACGGCAAGTGCGAAGTCGACGAGAACCTGGACTGCGCCTGGCAGCTCATCTACGACCGGGCCAAGGCGATCGGGGCGCTCG
>CAZKOS010000138.1:0-3773 GCA_964554445.1 uncultured Spirochaetaceae bacterium
CTGCGCGGCGGGGAAACGGTCGAAACCGACAACCTCATCACGAAAGCCGAGGTGTTTGACGCCAAGGGCGAGCTGGTTTCCTCTTCCGATTTCGCCTACAACGACCGTTGCCTCCTCGTCTCCGAGACGCATCACGCCGGCGAGAGCAGGTTGAAGGTCACCTTGACGTACGACGACAAAGGCCGGCTCAAGACCCGGGTCGACGAAGGTCCCGACGGTCCCCCCGTCAGGCTCGATTATACGTACTCGGACGACGGCGGAACGGTCAACGTCAAACAGACGAGCGCGGGCCAACCGGAGCAGGAAATGAACAATATATATGAAAACGGCGTGCTCGTCGGCAGGAACTGGGGCAGGAGCCGGCCGAACGCCGTCGTCTTCAAGCTGACGACGGCCGCCGATACGATCGTCAGAAGGACGTACCTGAACGGCGGAGTTTTGCGGAGCACGGAGACCATGACGTTCGACCCGGACGGCCTCCTCTCCGCCGTCGAGTTCGACTCGGACAGGCTCAATGAGACGAGACGCTACACGTACGACGGAAGAAGGCTCGTGCAGGAGACCGTCACCGATAAACAGGGCCACGTCACGTCGGAGATAAAGTTTTCATATTCGCCCGTCACGGTGCTCAAGGCGTACGCCGGGACGTACAATTATCTCCATGTGGGCAACCTGGTGAAGGAGGTGAGGGGGGAGAAGGCCCCGTAAATCTCCATCTGCGCCTCGTCACCTGCATCCTTGAAACTGAAAATCGGAAAGGACACGGAGAACACGGAGAGGAAATAAGCACACGGAGGAAAAATGAAAAAATCTGCTCCTGTGGTTTTCTCCGTGCTTTTTCCTCCTCCGCAGCCTTCATCTTCGGAGCCTGCCCCGAGCCCGGCCGAGGGGTACCCTCCGCGTCCCCCGGCTGCAGAGTAGTCTTCTAGCGGCGCGTCTTGCTTGACAATTGCCGCCGCCCAGATTAGTTTTATAAGGCGATTTATGATTCCACAATATCCCGACTTCACCGATATTAATTTGGAAATGCGAGACGAGCTCGACCCGTTGCTTCGCGAATACAATGAAGGGCTGTCCGAATTCACCTTCGCCGGGCTCTATCTTTTCCGCCGGAAGCACAACTACCGGGTTTCGCGACTCGACCGTAAAACGATCATCCTCGCGGGGAACGACGACGGTCAACCGTTTTTCATGCTCCCGGTGAAGATCCCCGAGATCGGGATCGTCGACGAGTTGTTGGCCGCCCACCGGGTCATGAAGTGCGTGTCGGAAACGAAGCAGACGGTCTTCAAGGCCAAGGGATACGTCGTGACCGAAGACCGGGACAATTTCGATTACCTCTATTTCCGCACCGAGCTCGCCAACCTGCCGGGCAAGAAATTTCACAAGAAGCGCAACCTCGTGACGGGGTTCCTGAACAACTATACCTGCGAGGGCAAGCCCCTCGGCGCCGACAACCTGCCGGCCGCCCTCCGGATCCTGTCCCAGTGGCGGCAGAACATCGGCGAGGCGGGCGATTACGAGGAGACCAGCGAGGCTCTCTCGCTGTTCGAGCCGCTCAAGCTGTGCGGCGCGCTCTATTACGTGGGCGGGATCCCCGCGGCCTTCGTCATCGGCGAGCCGCTCGTGGAAAGGCTGAGCTACGTCATCCACTACGAAAAAGCCGATACCTCTTACAAGGGCATCTATCAGTTCGTGAACAAGGCTTTCGCCTCGGTGATCCCCAAGCGGTACGTCTACGTGAACCGCGAACAGGATTTGGGAGACGAGGGATTGCGGCAGGCGAAACTCACCTACCGACCGTGCTCGTTCGTGAAAAAGTACCGCGTCACAAAAGGTTGAGATGGTCTTCTGCGTCCGGGGACAGATAAACCGGCGGGAGCCGGCGCGCCGGGCCGGCCGGGGGACCCCGGGTCTCGGGCGCCGACCGCCGCCGCGGGAGGCCGTTTCCCCGTGTCCGGCAACGCGGGCCGGGGATGAGGGAAGCGCATGGTCACCAACGTCATATACCTGATCGCGATCATCATGGCCGGCGGGATCACCACCGCCATGGCCATCCACCTCTGGGTCAACCGCAAGATTCTCGAACAGGATTTCTCGATTTACCTGGTCGTCTTTTTGTGGGTCTGGATCACCGCCCAGATCGCCGAATGCCTCGCGGGACCGCTCGGCTTGAAGGTCGTCTTTTACAAGATCAAGTTCATCAGCATCTCCATGGTGAGCGTGTACCTCCTCGGCTTCGCCTTTCACCACTTCCGCGGCACGCACCGCTTCACCCGGTGGGCGATGGCGGGCATCGCCTTTCCCATTCTCCTCTGCCAGGTTTTTTCGTTCTCCCCGTATTTCGAACGGCTCGTCTGGACCAGGTTTTTCATTTCGCCGAACAATCTCCTTCTCGACATCGAGCCCGCGGTCGGGTACGCGGTCTACAATATTTACAATATTTTTTTTCTCATGCTCGCGTACGTCGTGCTCCTGGCCGGGGTCCTCTCGCCGCGGGGCGCGAAACGCGTCCAGCTGATGCCCTTTCTGGCGGCCGGCATCCTGGCCTTCTCCGCGGCGATGGCCGATTATTTCCTGAAGGAGGAGATTTTCTATTACCGGACCATGCCGATCGCGCTTTCCATTTCGAGCTTAAGCGTCATTTATTACCTCAGGCTGCGCTATTTCCGCACGATCCCTCTCGCCCAGCACGCCGTCAGCCAGTCGATGACCGACGGCCTCATCATCCTCAACCCGCACAACGAGATCATGTACGCCAATCCCTCCGCCTTCGAGCTGTTCCACCGGCCGACCGAGGCCGTCATCGGCCGGCCGCTCGATTCGTTCCTGACCGGCCTGACTCCGATCCTCGCCGAAACCGACGCCGCGTTCGACAAGGACGAAGACCGGACGGCGCTCATCCAGGGCAGATCGTTCGACGTGAACCTCTCCGTCGTCCGCTCCCGGCGGGGGGCGGCCGTGAACAAGATCGTCGTTCTGCGCGACATCACGCGCCTGATGAAGGTCGAGCAGCGGCTCCGCGAGCTCACCAATGAGCTCGAGAAGAAAGTGGCGGAGCGGACGAAACAGCTCGAGGATTCGAACCGGGCCCTCCTGGCCGAGGTCGACGAGCGGCGCAGGGCGGAGGACCGGCTCAAGGCCTCCCTCGAGGAGAAGAGCGTCCTCCTGGGCGAGCTGCACCACCGGGTCAAGAACAACCTGCAGGTGGTCTCGAGCCTCCTCAAGCTCCAGAGCCACTATATCAGCGATCCCGCGGCGCAGGAGCTGTTCGCCGTGTCCGTGTCGCGGATCCGCTCCATGGCCATGGTGCATGAAAAACTCTACAAGTCCGACGACCTGGCGCACACCCACTTCGGCCAATACCTGCACGAATTGGTGCATTCCGTGATCTTTTCGCTCTCGAAATCGAGCGAGCGCTTCCGCATCGATCTCGCCATCGATCCCCTCCACCTCGATATCGACCAGAGCATCCTCACCGGCCTGATCGTCAACGAACTGGTGATGAACAGCATCAAGCACGCCTTTCCCGAGACGCCCGACGGCGGGAAGAACGGCACGAACGACATCGTCGTCGCGTTCCGGATCGAGGACGGGGACTACGTCCTGGAGTACAGCGACAACGGCGCGGGCCTGCCACCCGGCTTCAACATTGAAAATACGGATTCGCTCGGCATGAAGATCGTCGCCACCCTCGTGCGGCAGCTGCGGGGGACGATCGAAATCCTGCCGCACCGCGGCATGAAGGCGCTCATCCGTTTCCCGGTCCGGAA
>CAZKOS010000138.1:3873-6414 GCA_964554445.1 uncultured Spirochaetaceae bacterium
CCACCAATCCGCTATAATAAAAAAAGGAAAACGGTTATCACTTATTCGTCGCATGTGCCGCAACGTGACCATATTACGCGCGAGAGGCGGGGAGAGAATGAGTGTGCACAAACCGCAGATCCTTATAGTCGAAGACGAGGGCCTGGTCGCCTGGGAGCTCCAGGAGGCGCTCACTTCCATGGGCTACTCGGTTCCGCATATCGTGGCGACGGGAAAAGACGCCCTTTCGAGCGTCGTCACCGATTGTCCCGACCTCATCATGATGGATATCCGCCTGGACGGGCCGATCGACGGCATTGAGACCGCCCGGCGCATCAAGGAAATTTGCCCGGTTCCGGTCGTGTACCTGACGGCGGACTGCAATGACGCCACCCTGCAGAAGGCCAAGGGAACGGAAGCCTACGGGTACCTCCTGAAGCCCTTCGAGGAACGGGCCCTGCGCGCCACCCTCGAGATCGCCCTTTCCCACGGCCGCCGGGACCGCGCAAAAAACGAAGAGCAGGAATGGAACGAAATCATCCTGAAAAACCTGGAGCACGGCATCGTCGCCGCTGACCCGAAGGGCGTCATCACCCGCTGCAACCGGAAGGCCCTCGAGCTGCTCGCGTGCGACGAAAAGGAGCTCTTGGGGAAGCCCTTCAGCCAGGCGGTGCGGATCCTCGACGGCCGCACCCGCGTTCCCGAAACCCTCTCCATCGCCAAAACCATCATCGACGACGCGGCGGTGGCGAAGACCGGATGCCTGCTGACGGTGAGCGGGAAACCGTCCGTGCCGATCGAGTACCGCCTCGCCCCGCTCAAGAACCGGAATAACAACACCATCGGAACGATTCTCTTCCTGAAGAGGACGAACTAGCGCGTTGTCAACAGAGGTGAAGAGGGCCGATCATTTCGCGAAGCTATTTTAACGAGGACACGAATAAGCAAAATGCTATCTTTTTAAATATACAGCACCCATATATTTACCACGTCATTTTGTAAGCGACCGAACACTCCGCGTACCCCTCGTCGTAATAATCGCTGTTGGAGAAAAACGGCTCGGCTTTGAACGCGAACACCACATTGTGATTCCCGCTCAGGGAGACGGTGAGCTCTATTTCCGGCGCGAGGGCGAGGGTCCACTCGGGCTCGCCGCTAAACGAGCCGCCGCGCACCGCCTCCGTGTCCTTGACGGAGAACTTCAGGGGCAGAAGGATTTTGAGGAGCAGCGCGTCCGAGAGCGAGGCGGTCGCGTCCGCCGTCAGGGAGACTTGAAAATAATCGAGACGCTTCACCGCGACGGTGTTGACAATTTCGGTGTAATCGGACGTCTGGAGGAGGGCGCCCAGGGTGAGCGTATAGAGGAACGGCGCGTCGGGATAGTGGGAGAGGGAGAGCTCGAGCCCGCCGTTGGTCACCGCGTCATGAATGGGAACGAGCGTCAGGCGGCCCTTGAGCTTGCCGGTGACGACCAGCCGTTCGCTCAGCGGGAAGGTGATCCCGGCCTCCCCGAGGAACAAGACATTGTCCCCGACCAGGTCCTCGCCGCTGTAGCTCACCTCGGGCGACACGAAGATCGTCGTCTCGCCGACGTCGTAGGAGAGCTGCAGGCGCAGCGCGTTTTCGAACCGGTCGGGGGCTCCGTACCACGACGCGTACAGCCGCTCGCCCTTGGCGGAGAGGCCGGCTTTGAAGAACCAGTCGCCGTCGCGGGCGGAGAAATCCCAGGCGGACGAGTAGAGGTAGCGGAGCTGCTTGTCGACCGGTCTGAAAAAATGAAAGAGCGACGCGGAAAAGAACGTGCTCCAGACGTCGGAGAGGGGCGCGTACAGGTCCAGGCCGGCGGAGAAGCGGAAATCGGGGGCGAAGGCGACCGGGTCGTCGAAGATCGCCGCGCCCGCGCCGCCCAGATAGAGGTACCCGTCGCCGAAACACGCGGCGCAGACCAAGAGGAGGAGGATGGCGATCGCTAAATTCTTTTTCACGGTTCCCTGCGCCTGTTCAATTCCTGTTCGATGCGGATGAGGCCCTTGCCCGCCCGAAGGGCCGCGATGATGATGTCGGTGACCTCGGCCGCGTTTATGTTTTTCAGCTTGCCTTTGATGTAGATGGAGCTTAAGGAGGTGTATCCCGAAGGCGACAGCCCGCTCCCGAGAACGGCGTTTCCCAGCGCGACTACCTTTTCCGCGGGGATTTCGCCGAGCGAGGGGATGTTGGCGATCGTGCGCAGCGCGTCGAGCGCCGCGGTGAAGTTTTTACCGCGGGCGCAGGCTTCGCGGAGCACGTTCTCGATAATGTCGCGGGTGATTCCCCGGCGGAGGAAGAGGGCGCAGCAGCGGAGCATTTCGGCGGAGTCGACCGAAGAGTCGGCCGCGACGCCCTTATTCCCGGCCAAACAGCCGCGCGAGCCGTCCAGAAAAGCCTTGAGCGCGATGAGCTCCCCCGCTCTCTTCTCGAGCGCCGCCACGATGTCCGCGGCCGGAGCCCCCTTGGAAACGGCCTCGTCGAGCATGTCGATGAGCGTGTCCGGCGGAACGCGGGCCGCGTCGCTGCGGGCGACGA
>CAZKOS010000138.1:6514-8759 GCA_964554445.1 uncultured Spirochaetaceae bacterium
CCGACGTTCATAACGGATTTCCGAAACGAGTCATTTTTATTTCTTTTCCTTTTTTTCCTTTATTTTATCCTTGAGTTTATTGTTGGTGTGATCCTTGTCGCGAGGCAGGGACTGGTCCAGACCGCCGGCGATGGACATGTCTTTCTTGATGTTTTTCTCGGCGCGTTGCGAGTCCTTGTCCTTCGCGGCGCGGTCCGACCGGCCGTGCGCTTCCTCCTCCCAGGCGGACGCGACCTCCGCCCTGATCGCGGCGACCGGCACGCCGCGCCGCAGACGGAGATCGGATCTCCGGATGACGCCGTCCACGAGACGGGCGGCGAGGACGGGATCGTCCGGAAAACTCGCCGCCCGGCAGAAAGCCTCCGCCGAGCGCAGGGCGGCCGGAGTAAACGAGGCGCCCCCCGTCAGGCGGATAAACTCCCGCGAGTAGGCCGCCAGCCATTCGGACGCGCCGTCCGATCGCGCGCCGGGCGGCAGAAACCGCAAGGGATCGAGAGAGGCCGCTTGAGCGGTCGCCTGAAAAGTCGCCAGAGAGGTCGCCTGAGACATCGCCTGCCCCGAAGCGAAACCGGCGACGAGCGCCGTACCGAGAAGGACGAGGAGAAACCGCTTCATCTCATGCCTCCTTGAGAAAGATCCAGGACGCTTTTTTTCCCAAAGCTGTCCTCGCTGACCGTGAGCTGCGACGGATCGGTGATCCACGTTTTTCCATCGATCAGAAAATTATAAAAATAAACGGCCCCTTTTTTCAAGGAAATCGAAACCCGCCAAAGTCCGTCCTTCAGCTTGAGCGGCTGGGCGGCCGGGTCCCAATGGTTCCAGTCGCCGACGACGGACACCGAGCGGGCGTTGGGGTCGTCGAGCGTGAAAAAAACGGTTTCATTCCTGCTCTCGGGCTGCGGCACGCCGCTCAAGGCGACGACGACGGCGGCCGCCAGGACGAATACGGCCGCCGCGAAAAAAGGCAGCGCTTTTCTATAGTCGAATGTATGTGCGCGCATTCCGCACCCGCCGTATTCCCGCGCCGCCGATGATTATCTTGCTCCAGCGGCGCACGTTGCCCGTCAGATTGAGAAACCCGGCGGCGGCCGGAAGCCGGTCTTCTCAACTCTGCCCGATTTCTCTTGATGGTTCTCTCATTGGGGTTTTTACAAGAATTCGTTTATATATGGTACCAGTATACAGCTTTCTTCGGCCGTTTGTCAATTAATCCACGGCGCAAGCCACGTTCGGAGGAGCGACTCATCCGCCCGGCGGAGGCCGGCGCGGCATTCGCCCCCCTCCAGGCACAGGGCGGCCCGGTGGTCGCCGGCCGCGGGATGGATTTCAGCGAGGTCGAGGTCGACGACCCGCCAGCTGCTCCCGCCCGCGTCGACGTCCAGGGGCGAGTCGCCGTCGAGCTCGGCCGCCTTGAGCTCGGGCAGCGCGCCCAAACCCCGCCCGCTCGCCTTGGCCACCGCTTCCAGCCGCGTCCATAACGTGAAGAAGCGGGAGAGGCGCTTTTCCGCGGGCAGGGCGGCCAGGCGGGCGGCGACGGCCTCGGGAAACACGTACGAGGCGATGCCGGCCAGGTCGGCCGGCTCCCTGACCGTTTCGACGTCGATCCCCACCCGTTTTCCCGGGCTGAGCGCGAACGCGGCGAGCCGGTCGGTATGGGACAGGTTGAAGGCGATGGGAGACGGCGGTCCCGCGAGGACAGGCTTTCCGTTCGCCTCGCTGGAAAAAACCAGCTCCGCGGGCGGAAGGCGCAAGACGCGGCCGAGGAGGAGCCGCAGGAACCCGCGATATATGACGAAGAGCAGTCCCGAGGAGGCGCGGACATAGCCGGCCGCCCGCTTAAGCTCCTCCGGGGAGAGCAAGCGCCGGAAACGCCCGGCAAACGGCGCGGCCAGAGCGGCGTCGAGGAGCCAGACAATGACCTCACTCTCGTCCGGCGCGGGGCGTTCCGGGGGCACGCGATGATGATCCACAGGCCGAGGGTAGACCGTGCGGCTGATCGTGTCAATTTGGAGTTCCCCCGGTGACGCCTGAGAGGAGGACACGGAGAGCACGGAGGAAGGAGGAGAACACGGAGGGAGGATGGGAAATTGGAAATTGCATTTTATAATACTTTTTTCATTTTCTTTTTCTTCTCCGTGATCTCCGTTTTCTCCGTGCTCTCCGTGTCCATTATGGGGACAGGCAGCCTCGTGAAGGACGCGCCTTGACACTCCGCTCCCTTACACACCATAATTGCGAAACTTTT
>CAZKOS010000139.1:0-4549 GCA_964554445.1 uncultured Spirochaetaceae bacterium
TGTTGACCTTCGCCTCCTTGGCGTGGTTGATGGCCTCGATCGTCTGGGGCATGATCCCGTCGTCGGCCGCGATGACGAGCACCACGATGTCGGTCACCTGGGCGCCGCGCGCGCGCATGAGGGTGAAGGCTTCGTGGCCGGGCGTGTCGAGAAAGACGATTTTCTTTCCCTTGTATTCGACGGTGTAGGCGCCGATGTGCTGCGTGATGCCTCCGTGTTCCTGGCTCACCACGTCCGTCGCGCGGATGGCGTCCAGGAGCTTCGTTTTCCCGTGATCGACGTGCCCCATCACCGTGACGATGGGCGGGCGCGGCGTCAGCACCTCGTTCTCGCTGACCTCGTCCTCGATCACCGTCTCCTCGTACAGGGAGACGATTTTTACCCGGCAGCCGTACTCGTCGGCCAGGATCTGCGCCGTTTCGGAATCGATCTGCTGGTTGATGGTCACCATCATGCCCATGCTCATGAGCTTGGCGATCAGGTCCGAGGCCTTGAGGTTCATCTTGCGCGCCAGCTCCGAGACGGTGATGACTTCCATGATGGAAATCTCCTTGGGCACCGGGTTGGCGAGCTGGGCCGCCTTCTTTTTGGCGAGGGCGAGTTTTTCCTCGTGTTCCTCGTGCTTGGAGCGCTGGTAGACCGATTTCTTCTTCGACTTGATGAAGCGGCGCCCGCCGACTTTTTTATCAGCGGACGTCGACGCGGTGGAAGGCCCCCGTCCGCCAGGACGGCCGGGTCCGCCCGAACGACCGGGTCCGCCCGGACGACCGGGTCCGCCAGGACGACCGGGTCCGCCCGGCTTGTCCTTCCGGAACGGCGGGCCGGGACGGCGCGTCATGCCGGGTCCCCCGCTCTCGGGCCGGCGGGGCGGGAAACGCCGATCGAACGGTTTTCGCTGCAAGTTGCCGGCGGAGCCCAATTCCCGCGGCTTGTCCCGAAAATCGCGGCGCGGATCGGCCCGGTAGAGGGGTTTGTACGCGGATGTGCGCGGCTGCTCCGGCTTGGGCGCCGGCTTGACCGGCGGCTCGGGCGCGGGTTTTTTCTTGACGACGACGACCTTCTTCTTGACGACGACGACCTTCTTTTTTTCCTCGGTCGCCTCCTTCGGCTGGGACGTCTCTTTCGCCTCTTCCTTCTTGTGTTTGATGAGCGTCGCTTTCGGTTTTTCGTTCTTCTTCTTTTCCTCTGCCATACTCCCTCTTTTTATCCGGCGGGCGTGTCCCCCACCGGTATGGGAAACCGCCGGCCCCGCGTTACGACGTCCCCTCGTCAGTTCCCTCGCCCGCGCCAGCTTCCGCGCTGGCTTCCGCGCTGTCTTCCGCGCCGGCTTCCGCGCTGGCTTCCACGCTGGCTCCCGCGCCGGCTTCCGCGCTGGCTTCCGCGCTGGCTTCCGCGCCGGCTTCCGCGCCGGCCTCCGTTTCAACCTCCGCCTCAGCTTCGGCGTCCTCTTCCTCGAAGCTCAGGCCCACACCGCAGTGCGGACAGACCGTCATGTCGGGCGTTATCTTGTTGCCGCATTCCGGACATTCATACGTCGATTCCTCGACCTCTTCCTCGACCTCCGCCTCCCGGGGGGCGAATTCCGGTTCCGCCGCCGCGGCGGCCGCCGCCTGCTCCGTTCCCTCGGCTTCGCCCTCGACGATCTCGATGTTCTCCTCGATGACCTTGCGCAGTTTCTTGAGCGCTTCTTCGGTGACGCCCGGCAGGGCGAGCAGGTCGGAGTCGCTCATGGACACGACCGCTTCGATCGACTCCAGGTTGTTGGCGCGCAGTATTTTCACGACTTCCTCGTCGACTCCCGGGAGCTCGGCGATGGTCTCGATCTCCTCTTCCTCCGTGTCGCCGAAGAGCGCGCTCACCGCCCGCTTCGTGTCGGCGGCGATGTCCATCTGTTCGAACTGGGCGTTGGTCTTGACATCGATGCTCCAGTCCACGAGCCGGTTGGCGAGCCTGACGTTCAGGCCCTGCTTGCCGATGGCGAGCGAAAGCTGGGTTTCGTCCACGAGCGCGAGCGCCTGTTTCTTCGACTCGTCGAGGACGATGACGTGCGCCACCTCGGCCGGGGAAAGCGCGTTCTTGATGAACCGCACGGAGTCGGAATCGTACTTGAGGATGTCGATCTTTTCCCCTTCCAGCTCCTTGACGATGGCCTGGATGCGGACGCCCTTGAGACCGACGCAGGCGCCGACGGGATCGACGTCCTCGCGGTTCGAGTAGACCGCGATCTTGGTCCGGTAGCCGGGCTCGCGAACGATTTTATGGATCTCGACCGTATGGTCGTAGATTTCCGGCACCTCGATCTCGAAAATCTTGCGCACGAATTCCGTATGGGTGCGCGAGAGCACGATCTGCAGGCCCCCCGGGGTCTTGTTCACCTCGTAGATGAAAGCCTTGATGCGGTCATTGGCGTGATAGACCTCGCGCGGCGACTGGTATTTCTTGGGCAGGATCCCCTCGGTCTTGCCCAGGTCGACGTAGATGTTGCCGTTGCGTTCCCGCTGGTAATAGCCGATCACCATCTCCCCGACCTTCTCCATGAACTCGGAGTAGAGCGTGTCCTTCTGGATTTCCTTCAGGGACTGCTTGGCCCGCTGCTTGGCGCTCTGGATGGCGGAGCGGTCGAAGTCCTTGGGGTTCACCTCGATGAGGAGCTCGTCCCCGATCTCGCAAGCCTCGTTGAAGGTGAGGGCGTCGGACAGGGCGATTTCCGTCACCGGGTCGTTGACGTCGTCGTCTTCCATGATTTTTTTCTTCGAAAAAACCGTCACCTCCGACGTGTCTTCATTGAAGCGCACGACGGCGTTCTCGACGATTCCGAATTTCTTTTTATAGGCCGCCAGCAGGGCTTCCTCGATCGTCTTCAGGATCAATTCCTCGGGGACGCCCTTCTCCTGGACCATCTGCTTGATGGCCTTGGCCATTTCAGAGGACATGGTCGTTCTCCTCCTCTTTCACCAGCGCGAGTTTGACTCGCTTTATTTTATCGAATGGTATACTCACCGTTTTCCCTTCGCTTTTCATCTGCAGCGCGCCCTCTTCGGTGCGGTCGATGACCCCCTTCAGCCACTCGCTGTGCCCTTCCCTGAGCACCGCCGCTCCCCGGCCTCGAAACAGCTCGTATTCGGCGGGCCCCTTCAGGATCCGGCCGATACCGGGCGAGGAAACCTCGAGCGAACAGCCGGAGAGCTCGTCCATGAGCTCGAGGCGGGGATGGACGCTCCGCGACACGGCGGCGCAATCATCAATCCCGACCCCCTCCCGCCGGTAGATCACCAGGCGGACGGCGCGGGCGCCTTTGCTCCGGAACACGTTGACGTCGATGAGCGTGAAACCGAGGGCGTGAACGAGCGGCGAGATTTCCTCGCGGACCGCGTCCACGAGCGGGCGCATGGCGTTCGGCACTATTTCCACCTATAAAAAAAGAGCCGCTGCCGACTCTTTTTTACCTTCGCAATTTTAAATGCCTGAAATAAGATACCAGATATTCGGACGGTTGTCAACCAACTTTCCTCCCGGGGAACCGGGCCACAGAGACACAGAGATCACAGAGAGGAGAAAAGAGAAAAGGAAAGTTGGGGAAACAAGGAAAACGCACGAATGATGAAAGACAAAGTCATCAATATTTCAGGTCTTGATACTGCCTGCGATTCACTTCTTTTTCTCCTCTCCATCGCCTTCTTTTTTCTTTCTCTGTGTCCTCTGGGTCTCTGTGGCCAAATTTTGGAAGTTGATTCTCTTCCTACGCCTCCATCGCGACGGTGAGGACGGTGACGGACGCGGCGCCGGCTTTTTTCAAGACCGCGGCGCACTCGTGGGCGGTGGCTCCGGTCGTGAAAATATCGTCCACGAGGATCGCATTACCGTCCGCCAGGCGCCCGGCGGACGGTAATGGCGATATCCGCCCCTCCAGGTTGGCGAGCCTCGTTTCGTAATCGAGGGCCTTCTGGGAGACGCCTTTCCCGCGCGCGAGGCAGGCGACATAGGGCAGACCTCGCTGCCGGGCCAGGCAACGAGCCAGGAATTCGACCGGGGCGAATCCCCGCGCCCGCACGGTCCGCGGGCGGGACGGGACCGGGACAACGGCGGTCTCCGGCGGCGCCGAGACCGTCTCCCCGGCCAGCCATTCGGCGAAAAAGGGGCCGAGCCGCGCGCGCCCCTTGAATTTATAATGGAAAACGAGCTCGCGCGCGTCGCCGCGGTACTCGAAAATCGACGCGTGCCGGTCGAAAGCGAAACGCCTGCCGCGGCAGCGCGTGCAAATCGTCTCTTCCGAGATGAGCGGCAGGCCGCAGACGGCGCAGCGCCTTCCCGATAAGGGCTTGAGCGCGCCCGCGCATTCCGGGCAGACGGGCGCGCTTCGCACGCGTCCCGGCTCGAGGGCGTCGCCGCAAAGCAGACAGTGGTCGGGAAAGGCGATGTCGGCGACCAGGCGCAGAACGGAACCGATCGCTTTCGGTATGGTCATAAAGATACGTCTCCTCCTTCCCGCCGGCCAATGGTAATCGATATGCTTCGTTCGATCAATTCCCATGGGCGTTTCTTTCCGCAA
>CAZKOS010000139.1:4649-6475 GCA_964554445.1 uncultured Spirochaetaceae bacterium
GACTACGAACGGGCGGCGGCGCTCTGCACCGACCTTCTCTCCCGGACCGACCAATATCCGGAGGCTCTCCTTTACCTGGGACGGAGCTATCACGCGCTCAAGCGGCTCGACCGGGCCGTCTACGTTTTCAGGTTTTATCTCAAGCGCAAGCCCGACTCGGCCGTCGGTCATTTTTTCCTGGGCCGCGCCTATGCCGCGCTCGGGTTATACAAGCAGGCGGCCTCGAGCCTGCGGCGGGCCCTGGCGAACGATCCCGCCTTCGCGCCGGCGTTGAGCTTCCTCGGCCTCGCCTCCCTCAAGCTGAAACGGCCCGACGAGGCCATCTCCTTTTTCGAGCGGGCGCTGCGGGCCGAGCCCGGGAACCGGCGCATCCGCTCCGGGTACCTGAACGCCCTGCTCGTCCAGGGCATCCGTCTTTTCTTCCGGAAGGACCTCGAGGGCGCGGCGCGCGTCTTCGAATTCCTGGCCGGGGAAAGCCGGGACCACCTCCTCCCCCGTCTCTACCTCGCCGTCATCGCCCGGGAAATGGGGAACTACCCGGCGGCGCTCGGGTATTACGACGAGGCGGCGCGGATTTCGCCGGACGATCCGGTGTTCCACCTGCATAAGGCCGACATCCTGATTTCCCTCGGACGCGAGGACGAGAGCCGGCTAGAATTGAAAAAAGCCAACGTGGCGAAGAAGGAGGACCTGGCCGCGGCGCGCGACCCGAAGCAGCTCCATAAAATGATCGCGTTGACGCATTACCGGAACAAGCGTTTCCGCGAGGCGATCTATTTCGGGAAAAAGGTCCTCAAGGAAAATTACCGGGACGTCGACATGCACCTTCTCCTCGCCGAATGCTACCGGCACTTCGGCGACCTGGCCAAGGCGAAGAACCACTACCTGCGCGCCTACGAGGTCGACCGGACGGAACCCGAGATCTTCTCCCGGCTCGTCGCCGCGCTGTGGGACGCGGGAGACTTCGCCGAGCTCCTCGCCGTCTCCCGCCGCTGGCTCGGCCGGCACCGCGCCGACCCCCTCGCCTCCTACTTCGAGGCGCTCGCCTTGAGCGAAGTGGACGGCGCCGCTCCCGAGCTCGTCCCCCTCCTGCAGGAACAGATCAGGAGCCGCGGCCCGGACCCCGAGCTCATGTTCAGTCTGGGGCGGGCCTACGCGGAAGGCGGCCGGTTTGACCTGGCCGAGAGCTGGCTCGAGCGCACGGTGAAGCTCATTGACGATCACGAGGACGCCCTGCTCCTCCTCGACGAGGTGTACGGGGCGCTCGGCAAGCGGGCGGACCAGATCCGCGTCCTCAAGGCTTACTGCGACCTCCGCCCCGACGAAAACGAAACCCTCAAGAAGTGCGTCCGCCTGCTGCTGCAGGAAGCGCGTTACGACGAGGCCGGCGCGGGACTGGAAAAGCTCCTCACGAGGGAACCCGGCAACCGCAGCCTGCGCAAGGCGCTGGGGCAGGTCCACATCAAGGGGAAAAAATTCGCGGACGCCTTCATCATCTGGAAAGAGCTCCTCTCCCGGGAGCCGACATCGCGGTATTACCTGCGTCAGCTCATTTTCTGCCTCGTGAAGATGAGGAAGTTCGACATGTCGATTCAAATCCTCGACAAAGCGTCGCGATACATGAAGAACGACGTCTCCATTCTCCTCCCGCTCGGCGTGCTCTACGCACGGACGCGCGAATTCGAAAAAGCGAACGAGACCTTCCGCCGGGTGATCGGCCTCAATGCCCGCGACTGGCGGGCCTATCACAACCTGGCCATGCTCGCCCGCCGCACCGGGAACAAGGCATTGGCGGAAAACTTCATGGAGCGGGCGCGGCAATACCG
>CAZKOS010000139.1:6575-8625 GCA_964554445.1 uncultured Spirochaetaceae bacterium
GCTTGCATTTTCCCGGCCGCGCCACTACTATGATTTTCATGCAGGCCAAGGTTGTCGATCTGTTTCACGCCTATACGGAAAACCTCGTGCCGCCCGCGGGCGGGACGCTCGTGACCGCGCGCTATGAACGTGAGGACGCCTCTCCGGCCTATCAGATTGCCGACCTTTTCTCGATCGAATCGATCGATCGCCGTTCCGCGGGCCTCGAGTTTTCCGCGCGCGGCCGAAACCTCGCGGCGCGGTTCGAGCCCGGAGAAAACGGCCCGCGGCTCGAAATCGAGGAGACGCCTTTTTCCGGTCCCGGGGCCCTGCTCGTCCGCGTCCCGCGGGGAAGGGACTTCGCCTTCCTTTTCCCGCGCCCGGCCCAGGCCGGCTCCCCGGTCCGCCTGTTTCTCGAAAAAACGTTCATCGCGGAATCGCGCCTGACTCCCCCCGCGGCCGAAGCGGCCGTGGAACGAATCCTCGCCCGGCTTTTCCGGCCGGAGGAAGGGAACCCATGAACGATCTGCTCCTCGCCGTCGACGCCGGCACGCAAAGCATCCGCTCGATCATATTCGACGCCGAAGGGAACATCATGGCCCGCGCCCGGGTGGAGCTCGAGCCGTACAAAAGCCCGAAGCCCGGCTGGGCGGAACAGGACCCGGACTATTTCTGGCGGAAGCTGTGCGAAACCACCCGCCGCCTGGCCGCGGAGCGTCCCGAGCTCATGGGAGCGGTCAAGGGCCTGGCGATCACGGCGCAGCGCGCCACGCTCATCAACCTCGCGGCGGACGGGAAACCCCTGCGTCCCGCCATCGGCTGGCCCGATCAGCGGCGCACGCACAAGTTCAAGCCGATCGGCGGGATCATGGGCCTGGCCATGAAGCTGATCGGCATGCACGAAACGGTCTGCTTCGCCCAGGGGGAATCCGAGCTCAACTGGCTCCACGCCGAGGAGCCCGACATCATGAAACGCACGCACAAGTACCTGTTTCTCTCCGGGTACCTTCTCTACCGCCTGACCGGGTTCTTCCGCGATTCCTACGCGGCGCAGGTCGGGTACGTCCCGTTCGACTACCGCCGCGCGGCCTGGTGCCGCAAGGGGGACTGGCATTGGAAGGCCTTCCCCGTGGCGAACGAGAAGCTGCCGGAGCTCGTGGCCCCGGGCCGGGAGATCGGCCGGGTGACGGCCGCGGCGTCCGGCGATTCGGGTCTCCCCGAGGGCCTGCCCGTCATCGCCGCCGGGGCGGACAAGACGTGCGAGTTCCTCGGGGCCGGCTGCCTGGCGCCGGATTCGGCCGGCATGTCGTTCGGGACCACCGCCACCATCGGCACGTACACCCGCCGGTACATCGAGGTCATTCCCTTCATCCCGCCCTACCCCTCCGCCATCCCCGGCGTCTACAACACCGAATTCCAGATCTACCGCGGGTTCTGGCTCGTTTCCTGGTTCAAGCGGGAGTTCGGCGCCCCGGAGGTGGAGCGCGCCGAAAAGGAAGGCGCCGATCCGGAGGAATTCTTCGACGAGCTGTTGGACCAGGTGCCGGCCGGTTCCCTCGGCCTGATGCTTCAGCCCACCTGGTCGCCCGGCGTCAAGATCCCCGGCCCCGAGGCGAAGGGCTCGATCATCGGCTTCGGGGACGCCCACACCCGCGCCCACCTCTACCGCGCCATCATCGAGGGACTCATCTACGGGCTCAAGGACGGCGGCGAGCGCATCCAGAAGCGGAGCGGGATCAGGTTCCGCGAAATCCGCGCCTCGGGCGGCGGCTCCCAAAGCGCGCGCGCCCTGCAGATCACGGCCGACGTCTTCAACCTGCCGGTCTTGAAGCCGCGCATCCACGACACCTCCTCGCTCGGCGCCGCCATCGACGCGGCGGTCGGCCTCGGACTCCACCCCGATTTCAAGACCGCCGTCGCCCGGATGACCCGGGTGGAGCGGGTCTTCGAGCCGGATCCGGACCGCGCCGCCCACTACCACGACCTCTACCACGAGGTCTACAAGCATATTTACGAAAAACTGAAGCCGTATTACAGGAAGATCAGGAAGATCACGGGGTATCCCGATTGA
>CAZKOS010000140.1:0-3894 GCA_964554445.1 uncultured Spirochaetaceae bacterium
CGTGATGCTGCGGAAAGCCGCGGAGGAAGCGATGGAAAAAATACGCGCGCGCCTCGGCATCGGGAAGAGCGAGGCGGGATCGCTCTCCCTGGCCGGCGACGAGGAGTTAGGCGGCGGGCTTTCGCTGACGAAAAGCCCCGGAAACTTCGAGGACGAAAACCCGACCGGACCCGAATCGGAACACGGAAGCCCGGAATTTCAGTGACGGCCTTCTCGCTTTGCAAGTAAAAGTTTCACAATGAAAGCACCAAAGAAACCTCAACCGCCGGTAGTTTTTCAACTTCCCCTATAGTATGATATGTTCCCATGTTGACCAATCTCCTGGCCGTCGGATTCCTCCTCGCCATTCCGGCGGCCTTTCTGGTTCTTTTCACTCTCTCCGGTCGGCGCAGACGCGAATTGGTCGGGAGTATGAGATCCGGGCCCGCGCAGCGGACGCCGGTCCGCGAACGGAACAGAATCGGGCCCTACACGATTTTCTCCGAAACGATCCGGCAGAATGGGGTGGATCGTTTTCAGGTCACCATCTCGGGAAAGCGGCTGCTGCCGGACGCGATCGTCATCGTGAAGCCGGGCACCGCGCCCGCCGAACGCGCCAAACGGCCGATCCTTCACCTCGACCCCCGACAATTCGGCTCGCTCAACCGTTTGGCCGGCCGGACCGTCATCGGACGGGAGACGGAAGAACTATTGAATCGCTTGTCGGTTTTGAGTCGCGAATTCATCATCGCAGGCGATTCGATCAAGGTGATCATTGCCGCAGACTTCGTCGCCGTTCAGCACATGCCCGAGATCAACGACCTCCTGCCGAAGCTCGCCGCACGAATGGCCGCTTCCTTCAGGGGTTTCGACATTCGGATCAACGAGGCCTGCCTTACCCTCCGGGAAAGCGAGATCCCGGAAGACAGGCGCATCGCCCTTTCCATTCTCCTCGAATTTTACCCGAAACACCGCTGGACGAAGGAACTTTTACCGGCGCTTGTTCAAGAGTCTGATTTCGACCTCGCGTGCCTGGCCGCCAGGGGGCTCGGGATGGATACGGAGCGTTTCGCCTTTTCCCGGATTGAGACGGGCGATCCCGAGAATCAGGCAAGGGCGATCGAGTTTATTCGCGCCTCGCGGCGTTTGACGGGATTGGAATTCCTGCTCCAATTTTACCCCCGGGCGAAAGCACTCGAGGTCCGCAAGCACATCGTGCTCGCCTTCAAGGCATTCGCCGATCCGCGGGCCGAGACCGAGCTTCTTCACACGGTTATGATCGACGAACCGGATGTGGTTTCGGCGGCGGTGGAGGCCCTCGCCGAATGCGGCGGCCGAAACGCCCTGGAGCCGCTCTACGCCCTTTCACGCGACCGGTCGCGGCCGAGGAGTCTGCGCCTCGCGGCCCGGGAGACGATGCGCGCAATCCGGGAACGACTTGGTCTCGGACCGTCCGAGGCCGGACGGCTTTCGCTTCCCGGGACGGCCGAAGACGCCGGCGAATTGTCATTGACAGAAGGGACGGGAAATGGCAGGGTAAAGCCATCCCAAAATCGAACACCGACTGCCGGAGAATCCGATGAGTAAATGGGCCATCGACCTGGGCACCACCAATACCCGCATCGCGCGCTGGAACCCGGAACAGGAGCTGCCGGAGATCGTCCATCTCGAAGGCGTCTGCCGCGAGCCCCTGCCCGCGCAGGACATCCAGGTCCGAAACTCCATCCCGTCCTGCCTCTACATCCTGCCCGCGCGCGGCTTCAAGGAACGCTTCGGCGCCCTGCCGCTCGTCGAGCGGTTCTTTCTCATCGGCCGGCGGGCGCTCATCGGCCTGGAGGCGCTCCGCAAGGACAACCGCCCCTACTCCCCGCAGTTCATTCCGTCGTTCAAGCCGTACCTGCTGCGGGAAAGCCAGCGCGCGCTCTATCACCGGCACGGCCGGACCTGGAACGCGCAAGCGTCGGCCAAGCTCTTCCTGCGCGAGCTCTTCGCCCGCGTCAAGCGGGCGACGGGCGAGCGGCCGCGCGATGTGGTGATGAGCGTTCCGGTCGACAGCTACGAGCCCTACCGCGCCCAGCTCAACATCATCGCCTCGCAGCTGGGAGTCACGCGGTTGAAAATCATCGACGAGCCGGTGGCGGCCGCCATCGGCTACTCGCTGCGCGTCGACGAGTCTCAGTACACCCTCGTCATCGACTTCGGCGGGGGCACGCTCGACATCGCCCTGGTGGAGATCGGCGAAAGCACGGCCAAGAAGGGCCGCTGCCGCGTCGTCGCCAAGGCGGGAGCGGCCCTGGGGGGGAACCTGGTGGACGGCTGGCTCGCCGACGAGCTCGCCGCGCGGATGAATTACACCGTCTCGTCGCGGTCCGACCGCCCGGACGAGCGCTTCTGGTTCCGGGCCATGCTGGAGGAAGCCTGCCGGCTCAAGGAGAGCCTCTACTTCCGCCCGCGCGCGACCTTCTACATGGTGCCGCCCCGGGAGTTCCAGCAATTCGAGGCGCGCCTCACGCACCGGCGCGAGGACCTGGGAAACGCCCCGGATTTCACGCGCGCCGAGCTCGTCGATCTGCTCAAGAAAAAAGGATTGTACCGCCAGTTCGACGAGCTCCTCGAAGAGGTGCTCGACCGGGCGGCGGAGCAGGGCGTCGACCACGCGCAGATCCGGGAGGTGCTCATGACCGGAGGGTCCACGCTCCTCCCCGGCGTGTACGCGCGCGTTGAGAAGCTCTTCGGGCGGGACAAGGTGCGGGCCTGGCAACCCTTCGAGGCCATCGCCTACGGCGCCTGCGCCTACGGCGCCGACCACCTCACGCGGTCCGACTTCATCGTTCACGATTACGCCTTCGTCACCTACAACCGGAAGACCCACGAGCCCGAGTACAACGTCATCGTCCCGCGCCGCACGCCGTTTCCCACGGACGGGGATTTCTGGCGCCGCCAACTCGTCCCCACCTGTCCCCTCGGCATCCCTGAAAATTACTTCAAGCTCGAAATTTGCGAAATCGGAAAAAAACACCTGGTCGACCAGGAGTTCGTGTGGGACCGGGAAGGCCAGCTCCACTCGCTTTCCGACGGGGACGCGCCGGTCATCATCCCCCTGAACAAGGACAACCCGACGCTCGGCACCCTCGACCCCCCGCATGAGCCGACCGATCACGCCCCGCGGCTCGACGTGGCCTTCAAGGTGGATGAAAACCGCTGGCTGTGCGTCACGGTGAGGGACCTGAAGACGAGCCGCTACCTGAAGCGCGATACGCCGGTGTTGAGATTGAAATGACCGGCTGAGGGGCGGCTTGAAGGGCCGCAACGGCGCCCCCGAGACGGTCGCATGAGTTGGTCACGGATATGGCCATCTGAAACATTGTCGATGTAACTCCCGACGAAAAAAAAGCTTCGGAGGAGATAAATTCCCCCGAAGCCCGTTGCTTTCCGTACAAAACCGGCTCAATTGTCGGCTTCCCGCGGCGCCTGGAGATCCAGGTCCAGCAGGAAGCGGTAGACCCGGCCCGCGCGGCAGTTGACCTCCCTGTCGGCCAGCAAGCCGCTCGCGTTTACGCGTATCGTGTGCCTCCCCGGTTCGACCTGGAAATCGGTCCCGTTCATTCTACGGCCGTCGAGCCATACCTCGACCCTGAGGGCGCCCGCGCCGCGTCCCCGCGGACCCTCGATGATGATCCTGGCTCTGGGCGCCGAAAGCCGCGCCATGACCCGCTCATTGCGGTTCAGGTTGACGGTGTTCTCGAACGTGCCGTAACCGCGCTTCGACACCCTGACCTGGTAGCGCCCCTGGGGAAGCCTCAAATTCATCGGTGCGAAACCTCTTTGTTTATCCCCATTGATCCACACCTCGGCCTGCGGCACATTGGCCTGGATGCTCAAGGTGAACTCCCGCCGCATGCGGTTCAGGTTGGC
>CAZKOS010000140.1:3994-8579 GCA_964554445.1 uncultured Spirochaetaceae bacterium
CCAACTCTTCCCGGGAACGGAAGCCCCAGGTGACGGCGATCGCCTTCATGCCCGCGTTCTTCGCGGCGGCGACGTCGACCTCGGAGTCGCCGGTCAGAAATACGTTTTCGGGCGCGAGCTCGAATTTCTTCGCGATCGCCAGGGCCGGGGCGGGATCGGGCTTGTGCGGCCGGCCGGGGGATTCGCCCTCCACCGCGGCGAACGGCACCGAACCGAAGAGGCGCCGGACGGTCTCCACCGCCAGCTCGTGCGGCTTGTTGGAGAGCACGGCCAGGGGCACGGCGCGCGCCGCGAGCGCGTCGAGAAGCTCCATTATCCCCGGATACGGGCGGGTCTTCTCGACGACGCCGGCCTCGTACTCACGGCGCACGCGCGCGAGAATCTCGGGAAAGCGTTTTTCGTCCCCGAATGATTCCGGCAGCGCCAGCCGCACGAGCGTGTCCACGCCCCGGCCGACAAAGCGCCTGTATTCCCCGACCGTCCGCGGCGGAAATCCGAACGCGGCCAGACCGCGGTTGCACATGTCCGCGATGTCGTCCAGCGTATCCGCGAGCGTGCCGTCGAGATCGAAAATGATTCCCTTGCGGTATGCGTTCAAACGAATTTCCTCCTTCAGTTGAGCACCAATATAGTGAAGTTTTGCGGCAAGCGGCAAGCCGGGAATGATTAACAGGATTTTTTGCGCCGCTTTTTCCGGATCTCGAGAAAAAATCAATAAGGAAACCAGGAACCCAGGAGAAATTATTCAAATATCCAGAATTCGAAAGAAAACACTGCGGAGAAATGAACACGGGACTAACAATGAGTCTTCTTACTACTACTACTACTACTTCTTGCCTGGGTTCCTGGTTTCCTTATAAATTCCTTATTTAGTAGATGTCTGACGGCAGACTCGCCGCTGGGAAGAAGTAAAGCAAATATCCGAAAGTTAATTTCCGATGACGTCCCCGGTTTGGGGAATGCCTGCGGAGACCTTCGTCTTTTTCCCGTTCTTGAAAAGCGAGTATGATTTGAACCTAACCCGGACGCTCACCCGCCGGTCTGGGGTGTAGACGCCGAAGTGCAGGTGCGGCTGGGCGCTGTAGCCGTTATTGCCGATCTCGGCGAGCTTGTCGCCCCGCTTCACACGCTGCCCGACGGAGACGCGGACCGAGCCCTTCTTATTGTGTACGAACACGTAGTGGTAGCCGCGATCGTCCTTCACGGTGAGGCTGTTCCCGTCGGCGGGCGTCGGAACGGCGCGCGGCGCGAGGTCGTCATGCAGGTCGACCACCTCCTCCACCACGCCGTCCACCGGGCTCACAATATCGGCGCCGAAACCGATGTAATCCCGGTTGGACGTCCCCGGGTACGTCGCGCCGGGCTTCATCGTCGCGCCCGCTACATCGGCGCCCGAGAAATCGTAACAGAAGCGATTCAGACCGGCGTGAGTGATCGCGTCCGCGCGGTTGTTGCCGCCGACGAGATACGTCCCCTTGAGAGGCAGGTCGAGGGTGAGCGTGACGTTCGCCTCCGGGTGCCGGGCGATATAACGGTCGTACGCCCGGTTGACGAGGGCGATCCCCTGCGCCGTGTCCCCGCGTTGGTAGGCGATCACGCCGCGCGCTTCGGCGATGAAGTACGCGTCCGGATATACCGCGGCCAGCCGCCCCACGAGCGTATCGGCGGCCGCAAAGTCCCGGAGCTCCGCGAATTTCCAGATGAGTTTCATGAGTCTGAAATAGACGAGCCCGGACGCGTCTCCCGCGAACGGTTTCCGATACTCGTGAGGCTTTTTCATTCCGGCCAGGTCGACGAGCGCCTCCGCGCTCATTGAAAAATCGCCCTGAGCGAAGCACACGTCGGTAAGGTCGACCGCGAACCAGATTTCCGAGGGAAACCGCGCGCGGGCCTCTTGGATCACCGTCGCGGCCGCATTGTATTCCCGGCGTGAGATCAGGTCCCGCTCCTTTTCCTGAAGCGCATACTGGATGTTGTCTTTGAAGTATGCGTCGGCAGGATAGAGTTTCTCCCCTTTTTCCAGGCAGGCGAGGGCCTCGTCATACCTGTGGACGTCGTTCAAAAACCCGCCGTAATTGAGAAGGTAATTTTCATCGTCCTTGTTCACGCCTCCCGCTTTCCGGTACCAGGCTTCGGCCTCGGCCCAGGCCTCGGGCTCGCGGTTGCCCGAACGTTTGAGATCTTCCTTCAGGCGATTGGCTTTCAGGATATAGCTCCAGACAAGGTTGCCGGCAAGCACGTTGTTGGCCGGAAAGCGCGCACGCCCTTTTTCCAGAACGCCGATGCCCCGGTCGAGCTCGCCCGTGTCGCGCAGCCCGACGCCAAAGGCATTGAGCGCCCACTCGTCCCCCGGCGCGAGGGCGAAGGCTTTCTTGAAAAAAACGAGCGCCCCTTTCGGGTCTTTGGCGTTGTAGGCGTCCCAGCCGGCTGAAAGGAGACCAAACACCAGGTTCCCCTTGAGGGCCGCGTTCTCCGGAAAATCTTTCAACCCCCGCTCGAGCACGGCAATTCCCTCGACCTTGCGGTCGAGGTGAAGAAGGACATACCCGTATCCGTTGATCACCCATTGGTCGGCGGGCAAGACGGCGCGGGCCTTGGTGAAACAATCCATCGCCCGTTGGAAATCCTTCTTTTCATTGAATTCCCAGCCTCGGTCGACCAGGGCGAAGGCGTAGTTGTCGCGGAGATTCGCGTCCTCGGGTTTATTCCGGTAGGCGGGCTCGATGACGGCCAGGGCCGCGGCGTATTTCTTTTGCCGGCGCAGGGCCCAGGCCAAGCCCGTGACGAAGCCGCTCTCCGTCGGGAAGCGCGACATTCCCAAGCGCGCTATTTTTTCCGCGGCCGGCCAGTCGGCGGCCTTCTCGGCCCGGTTGTATTGCGAGTAAAGGTTCTGCGCCGTCTGGGCGGACACGGCGGCGGAGAAAAAGAGGCAGAAGGCGAGAACCGATGCCGATCGCTTCATAAAAAGAAGTCTATCGATTCAACCGCGATTCTCAAGCGAAAGATTCCGCCGTCGCGTCACGGTACGACCAGATCGTCCGGGTGGGCGACGATGATCTCGCCCTCCTCCTCCATCTGCCGGATGAAGCCGAGGATCCGCTGCTGGGCCTTGTCCGCGTCGACGAGCCGGACCGGGCCGATGGATTGGGCGTCCTCGTCGAATTTCTTCCGCGCCTCGGGTTTCAGATTGTGGAGAAATTTCTCCCTCGTCTTCTCGTTGACCGCCTTCAAGGCAAGGAGCAGGTCGGACGGCTCGATACGCGGGATGAGCTTTCGAATCGCGCGGTCGTCGAGGAGCACAATGTCCTCGAACACGAACAGCTTCCGCTTGATCTGCTCGGCCAGCTCCGGATTGGACTTCTCGAGCCGGTTGATGACGTTCTTCTCCACCCGGCGCCCGGACACATTGAGAATGCCGATAATGGCGTCGGTTTCCTGAAGAAACGTTTTTTCCCGGCCGACGCGGGCCAGATGTTTTTCCAACACCCTCTCCACTTCCCGGATCACCTCGGGGGCGCAGCGCTCCATGAGCGCGATCCGCTCGGCGAGGTCGGCCTGCGCCTCGTCGGAAAAGCGGGCCACAATGTCGGCCGCCAGCGCCGGGTCGAGGAAGGAGAGAACGAGGGCGACGAGTTGTGGATGCTCCATCTGGAAGCAATTGAAAAGGAAATCCCGGTCGTCGGCCGTGATGAAACCGAAGGGCTTGCCGCCGCCCGCCCGTTCGGATACCTCGCCGGCGGTTTTCCGTCCGTGCCCGTTGTGGAAGATTTGATCTCCCAGTTCCTGCTGCCGTTTCCGCACCTCGGCGATCGTGCCTGTCATCTTCTCGATGGCGTTCCTCATTTCCTGCGACAATTTTTCGAGCGGCGCCTGAATGGAGCTCTCGAGCCTTTCCACCTCGGCCTTGCGGTCAGCCTCAATGCCTGTCACGTCCTCCGCGGCGCCAACGGTGGTGAAAGCGAGCCGTCCCCGGTCGCGTTTCGCCGCGAGCCGGCTGACGGTCGCGCCTCCCACGGAGAGGTACGCCGTCGCGGCGTCATCCAGCTTCACGAGGGAGTTTTTTTTCAGTCCGAAGACGTCCGCCAGGCTGAGCGGCGCTGAGGCGAATCGCACCAGCGCCTCGGCCTTTAGTTCGCTCACGTCGCGGGAGGGCGCTTTTTTCCCGCGCCGGACCGTCGAGTACCAATACTGAGCGGACAGTTTGGAGATGATCGGCTCGATTGTCAGGTACGGAACGCACAAATTCATCCGCCCGCTCTTCTCCCCGAACATGAATTCGAAGGAAACGAGAATCACCATTTCAGTCGGGGGAACGATCATGGCGAATTGGGGGTTGGTCTCGATCTGTCCCAGCCGCGGCCGGAGATCGATGACCGTGCTCCACGCCTCGCGGAGGTTGGCCATGATGCGGATAATGACGGCTTCCATGACCGACGCCTCGATATCCGTGAGATCGCGGGACAATCCCGTCCCGCTCCCCTTGCCGCCGAAGATCCGGTCGATGACGCGGAAGGTCACCTGCGGATCGATTTCGAGGACGGCCGAACCGCGCAGGGGATCCATGTTGAGGATCGCCAGTGTGCTC
>CAZKOS010000141.1:0-1199 GCA_964554445.1 uncultured Spirochaetaceae bacterium
GAGTCAGGGAGCGCCGGTCCGTCGAGAAGGGAAGGCGATTTCTCCCTCAAGAAAAGTCAACCCCGGTGTATGCCCGCCGCGTCGAACATGTGAGCGTACCCGCAATCGCAATCGGTGCGCCGCATCCGGTCGATGACGGCTTCAAGGTCCGCCTCCAGGCAGTTGCCGGCTGGCACCTGGTGAAACGGGCACGGGTTGACATCGCCGTCGGCATCGACGTCCAGGAAAAGCTCCCCGGCCCCCAGGCCGCCGCCGCGGCCCCGCCCGCTCAGTACTTGTTGTCTCCCGTGTAGACCGCCTCGAAATCGTTCCCCGTCACCCGCCCCAGCTCGTGAAGGTCGTCGTCGTCCCAACGGGGGTCCGGGGCGCCGGAGAGGAACCAGTCCCCCCCATTGTCCGCCACGATCATGCCGTACTTCTTGAGGGCGTTGAGGATCGCGCGATTGGCGGCCGAGAAGCCGGACACGTCGAAGTCCGCCTTGAGCCGCAAGCGCAGGCCCATGGGCGGGCGCGCCGGGTCGGTGTCGTCGCTCGCGAAGTGGCTGGCGGGCGGGATGAAGGCGCGCCGGGTGACGCTGACGGTGAAACGCAGGGCGTGGTTGACGGCGCCCGAGGCGACCTCGTCGTAGCGCACCAGGCCGGGAAAGATGGGCAGCCCGGCCGCGTCGGCGGAGGTCCGGTAGTCGGGGCGAACCTCGTTCTTCGTCAGGTCCCAGACCGCCCCGCTGCCGGCGCGCCAGTACGATCCCATGGGAAGGGCGGCGAAGAGCTCGTAGAGTTTCAGGTTGGTCCGGTCGACGACGATGACGTGCCGGTCCCCGGTCGAAGCCGGTCCTCCCTCGATGGGGGCATTGTCCGGAATGGGGTAGGGGCCCGGATCGCTCTCCGCCTCATAGTCGAAGACGACCGGCACCCTGCGCTCCGAGCCGTCCACCACGCAGAAGGGGATGCCGTTGGGCGCGCCGTTGTAGACGGTGCCGAAGTCCGGATGCAGGGGCGCCGACGGGCCGATGGACCCGATAAAGGCGTTCGAATCGGGGTGGACCGGGTAGCCGGAGATATCGGTGTTCCAGGGATTGGCCGGAGGGAATATCGGGATGTCGACATTGATATCGACGGGCTCGTCTCCGTGGACAATGTGCGGGCAGGCTTGGAAGAGTAGCGCGAGGAAAATCAAAGTCGCGGCGCGAATCGCTTTT
>CAZKOS010000141.1:1299-8554 GCA_964554445.1 uncultured Spirochaetaceae bacterium
GCAGGCTTGGAAGAGTAGCGCGAGGAAAATCAAAGTCGCGGCGCGAATCGCTTTTCCCATCGCCTTTATTATAGCCGTTCCGCTTGGGCGTGAAAATCGGCCGAAAGGCACAATGGCGGGAAATTCAAGGTGCCTCCAAGATTGTTCTTCCCGGTCCCGGTTCGAGACGGCCTGGCGGCCGTCATGTCCGGGTGCCGGTAATGGTAGCCGTGCTTGGCGATCCGGCCCCGCACGGCCCGCTTCGGGCACCAGTTGTCGCAGGCCAGGCGATTTTCGCAATGGTGAAGCCGGACGGGCCGGCCGGACTCGAGGGTGATGTTTCCCACCGGACAGACGCGTGAGCAGGTTCCGCATCCGTCGCAGTCGTCGGTCACCGTGAAGCTTTTATCCGATGAACCGTTCGACGACGGCGGGCGACCGGGCGTAATAGACCGGAAACACAATGCCGACGACCTCGGCGTCCGGCCGGACCGCGTCCCGTTCCGAAAGAGAGGCGATCGGGACGAGATCGGCCTCCTCCTCCGCGTCCCGCGCCGCCCCCGCGATCGCCCCGGCCGCCGCGAGGGAGTTGCCCGTGCCGGAGAACCAGGAGACGATCGCCTTCATGCCCGCTCCGCTCCCGTGCGGGCGCTTTGTTTTTCTCCATCGTATTCCGCTTTCTTTTTTTTATGATTGACCAGCCAGATGATATACAGGGCGACACCGGCGGCCAGGAACACGCCCTCGCCGAGGATGACGCCCGCGACCGACCGGTAGAGGCCGAGCCCGATGCGGGGCGCGTCCTGGAACAGGATCGGCATGCCGATGGTTTTATCCGGGTAGACCACGGTCATGGGCCAGGTGATGACGTCCACCACCCAATGGCTTAGGACAAGCGAGCCCAGGACGATGGTCGGGCGCAGGCGGCGGGTTATGAGGGCGGTGACGCCGGCCGCGGCCAGGGACCAGACCACGGCCATGACGAGGGAGTGGGTCCAATAGGCTTGGGGATCGAGGTTGAAAATTATAAGCCCCATGCAGACGAGGTCGAGCAGTTCGGTGGCGATCAGAAGAAACGCCAACGGCACCTTGGGCGCGACATGCTTGGCCGCGAAACCGAAACCGAAGTGAGCCAATCCGGCCATGAGAACCTCCTTTTCTTTCTTCGACGGCGTTTGGGCGAAAACCCATTCGCCTCTTTGTCGATGTCAATGTATATATCGGCCGCCGCCGCCATCAATGTCCGGCGGCGCAGACGCCGTGTCATTTCGCGCAATTCTTTCGGCGGGACGCCGGTAAATTGACAAAAAACCCCCGCCTGGTAAAATGTCGATATGCCGGCAAAAAAAGACGGCTCCGGGCTCAAAGTATCGGTGGCGGTGCTGACGCAGCTCGTCCGCTACCTTTCCTCACTGAAGATCGACGCGGACGGGGTCTTCCGCTCGCTCGGCGTCGATCCCGGCGTCACGCGGTTTCCGGACGAACAAATCCCCATTGAAACCTACATCGCCGTCGAGAACGAGGCGGCGCGGCTCTCCGGCGATCCGTGCTTCGGCCTGCACATGGGCGAGTACATCGAGCCGGGCAACTACTCGATTCTCGGCTACGTGATGATGAACAGCGGCACGCTGGCGGAGGCTTTCAGGAAGGCCGCCCGCTATTATAAAATCGTCGGCAACCTGCTCACGCCGAGCATGAGGATCGGGTACCGGAAGGTGACGACCGTTCTCACCGCCCCGCGGCACGCCCCGCGATTCTCCCGCCACTGTTTCGAGGCCGCCTTTTCCGGCGCGGTCGTCCTCATGCGCAACCTCACCGGCCGCGACGTCCGTCCGCTCGAGGTGGGTTTCGCGCACGGGCCGCCCCCTTCCGCCGCGGACGAGGCGGAGTACCGGCGCGTCTTCCGCTGTCCCGTGCTCTTCGACCGGAAGCGCTCGTACATGTCTTTCGACTGGAGCCTCGGCTCCATCCCCCTGCTCGCCCCCAATCCCGCCCTGCTCGAGTATTTCGAGCGCTACGCCCGGGAGCTCCTCGCCGGCATCGAGTCGTCCGACACCGCCTCAGCGGAGGTGACGAGGCGCATTCTCAAGCGTTTGCACGGCAGACCCGTGCCCATCGGCTCCGTCGCCCGGGACATGGGCGTCGGCGTGCGCACGCTGCAGCTCCGCCTCAAAAGCGAGGGGACGGACTACAGCCGCGTCCTCGATGAAACGCGGGCGCGGCTCGCCGAGCGGTACCTCGGGCTCAAATATCCGGTGGAGGAAATCGCCTGCCTCCTCGGCTTTTCCGAGGCGAGCGCTTTCCGCAAGGCCTTCAAGAAGTGGACGGGGCGGACGCCGGGCGAATACCGGGGAACCGTTCACGCGTCATCCTGAGCGAAACCGACAAGGCGCATGGGTTCCTCCCGTGAAACATCACGTGTCGTGAAGGAACACGATGCGCGGAGATCCTTCGCGAAACGACCGGCGTGTCACGATGATGCCGACCTGGGTTTCGCTCAGGATGACACGTCGGTCGCGCCCCCGTGTCATCCTGACCTGACCACCTGACCACCAGGCATGGCAGTGTGAAACGCTCAACACATTGATTATAATTGACCAATTCAGACTATAAAAGTATAGCCAGGTGGTCAGGTGGTCAGGGAAGGATCTCCGCGCAACGTGTACGTCCGCGACACGTGATGTTCCCACCCGTCGGCCCGAATTTACATTTCCCATTCCCTTCCGAGGTCCCGCCAATCGGGATTCATTAAGTTGATTAAATCGATTTTCTTTTTTCGAGTCCAGCCCTTGATCTGTTTTTCACGCGCGATCGCTTCGTTGACATCGGATGTCTCTTCAAAATATACAAGGTGATGCAGCCTGTAGCGTCTTGTGAATCCGCGAATCAAATCGTGTTTATGCTCGTATACTCGCCTTTCCAGATTATTGGTAACGCCGGTGTAAAGCGTATTTGAATTTCCCATCATGAGATAAACGAAATATGATCGCATGGGTTCCTCCCGTGAAACATCACGTGTCGTGAAGGAACACGATGCGCGGAGATCCTTCGCGAAACGACCGGCGTGTCACGATGATGCCGACCTGGGTTTCGCTCAGGATGACACGTCGGTCGCGCCCCCGTGTCATCCTGACCTGACCACCTGACCACCAGGCATGGCAGTGTGAAACGCTCAACACATTGATTAAAATTGACCAATTCAGACCATAACAGTAGAGCCAGGTGGTCAGGTGGTCAGGGAAGGATCTCCGCGCAGCGTGTGCGCCGGTGACACGTGATGTTTACACAATGAAACGCGGGTAGATTCTCATTGCTTTCACTATATTTTTTTCCACCAGACGCCGGTCCACTCCGGCACGACGGGGCTTCCGCGCTCCGCCGTTCGCCGGCCGACGTCGTCCCCGAAGAACCAGCCGATGAGCTCCGCGGCCTGTTGCGCGGTCTGGAAGCGGTAATCGGTGGAGACGACCTTGTGCGAACAGCCGAGCTCCTTCTCCAAATAATCGTAAAGGGGGAGGGCGAACTCGGGGCGAACCGGCTTGTCGGTCGCGGTGCCCAGGGTTTCCGCGAGGAAGACGACGCCGCCCGGCTTGAGGACGCGCCTCATTTCTTCCCAGGCGCGCGCCACCGGCTTCCGCCATCCGGGAAGAGAGAGTTTATAATAGTAGAGCAGGCTCCAGCCCTCGACGACGAGGTCGACGCTCCCGTCCGGCAAAGGCAGGGATTCGTAGCCGCCCTCGTGAAACGACACGTTCTCGATGCCCCGCGCCCGCGCGAGCGCCGCGCCCTTCTCGCGCATGGCCCGCGACGGCTCGACCGCGTGAACGCCTCCCACGCGGGTGGCGAGCAGGAGCGCCACCCGCCCGGTGCCGGCGCCGACGTCCGCGGCCAGCAGCTCCGGCCGCAGGGTGCAGACGGCGTCGATCGCGCCGAGGAGATGGTTGCGCCAATCCTCGTACGCCACCAGCTCGTGGTAGCGGTCGGCTTCGCGCTCGAAGATGCGCTCATAATCGGGCATAGGCTTATCCGTTCACCTCGGAATCGCCACGCCGCCGGAGGCGAGGCGCTTGAATATCAACGTCTTGTACCAATCGACGGACCGGATGAATTGATACCACGGCGTTTTTCGGTAGCCGTCGACCAGCCGCACCCCGCGGATCACCCGCCGGTCGGCCAGGCGCTCGTCGAAGCCGAGGAGGGCGCCCCGGAGCCATTCGCGATCGTCGTAGGCGCCCGCGCTCGGCGCGTCCAGTTTTTTGATGAACCTCCGCCATCTCCGGATCTTCGACGGCATCGATTCGTTCTTGAACATGACGGCGAAAAACTTTCCCCAGTCGTCCCCGGTCAGCCGGGCCGCCTTGTTCGTGAAGACGCTTTTATCCCCGAGCGAAGCGAAAACGCGCGCGATCGCCGTGAAGGCCTCGTGATAGCGGACGCGGTTTTTGATGCCGCCCGTCGCCTTCGGGCTCTTCAGCGTATCGGTGCGGTCGTAAATGTAACTCCACTCCAGGAAAGGGATGTCCGGATAGTTGAGCGCCTTGGCGTGTCCGTAGGCGGGAAGCACGTATTTGAACAGCCTGTTCATCAGGTGGAGGACGAACCCTTTCAGCCTTCTTCCGAGATGGCGCAGGATATGCCGGCCCGCCTTCGTCTGCAGATACTTGACGTCGTTTTCCAGGCAGAGGATCCCGGAAAAGCCCCGGTGCGCGAAGGTGTCCGCGTACACGTGGAGGAGCATTCCCAGGCGCACGGGATCGAGCGTTTTCCGGGCGGCGACCGAGGCGACGAGGTTCCGCAGCACCGCCGGGTCGTGATGGCAGAGCATCTTTTCGGTGAACGTCCCGCCCCGGCCCGCCGGGAAAAAATGGAAGACCGACGTGTTGCCCGTCATCGACTGCCAGTTGAAGGTCTCGATTTTGAAGTACGAATGGCAGGTCGAGATGTTATGGGCGATCGACACGGGCTTGCGGCCCTTGATCGTGTGGTCGATGAACAGCGGGTCGTCGTAGCGGTCCCTGAAGGTGATCTTGTTGATCCTGGCGTCGTCGACGTACTGCGAGGCGTAGGCGATTTTCCGCGCCGTTTCCGGCTTGAGGCCGGACAGGAGTCCCAGGGCCAGAACGGCGTAATAGTGGCAGGACTTTTCCATGAGTCACCACTATATTCCCCATTCTTGAAAAAGAAAAGTAGCCGGCGACGATTTCCGTCGATTCATGCGGGCGGCCGCGATCCGGATCGGTCCCCAGAACGAAGGATTCCCGCCTTTCGCCTGAAAAAGATCCCGCCGATTCGCTTACGCCTTGTTCCTGGAGAAATCGTACACGAGGACGAGGGAGTTGCGCGCCTTGTTGTAGGCCGCCTTCTTTTCGAGGGGAAGAACGGAGACGTCGCCCTCGGCGAAGCCGAGCTCGAGGAACCAGTCGGCGGTGCGGGTGGTGAGGAGAAAGAGTTTCCTGACGCCGAGGTTCGCCGCCCGGCCGATGAGGAACGTCACGATTTTCCGGCCGATGCCGTAGCTCGCGTACAGGTTGTCCACCGCGATGCCGGCGATCTCGGCGCTCTTGTCGGGGTAGACGTGAAGGGCGCCGCAGGCGTGGAGGGTGCCGTCGACCTCGTAGAGCACGTAGTCGCCGATCTTCGCCTCCAGGTCCTCGCGCTTGCGCGGGATGAGAACGTTTTCCTTGACGAAGGGCCGCATGACGCGCAGGATCTCCGGGATGTCGGCGTGCACGGCCGGGCGGATGTTCTCGTGGGGGTCGCCGTAGATCATGGTGCCGAGGCCGCGGTTTGAGAAAATCTCCTTGAGGAGCATGCCCTCCTCGCGGCCGTCGATGACGTGGACGCGCTCGATGCCGGCCTCGCAGGCGCGGTAGGCGAGGGAGACGAGCTCGTAGTGGTGGGTCTTTTCGCGGTCCTTGTTGAGCTCGAGGAAAGCCTTGGCCTGCAACGCGGTAAGCTGGGAGACGATGTTCTCCGGCGTCACGTACACGCCCTGGGGGATGGAAAAACCGTCGGCCGACACCCCGCCGAAATCGGTGACGAAGAAGAGCTTCGACGCCCCGAGGGCGGCGGCCGCGGTGAAGGCGAGCTCCGAGGAGGAAATGTTGTAGGGTTTGCCCGTCCCCGACCAGCCGATGTTGGGGAAGATCGGGATGAAGCCCGAGGCGAGGAGATTCTCAATGATCTCGGTCTTGATCTTCTCGGCGGCGCCGGTGTGAAGGAAATCGACGCCGCCGATGACGCCCAGGCGGCGGGCCTTCACCCAGTTGCCGATGATGGCGTCGCAGTTGTCCTCGGCGAGGAGGGTCATGATGCGGTTGCTGACCTCGAAGGCCGCCATCTCCACAAAGGGCATGGCCTCCGCCGGGGTGACGCGGACGCCCTCCACCGTGCGGTAGGCAATGTTGTTGGCGGCCAGGATCTCGTCGATGCGCGAGCGCGCCCCGGGCACGATCGCGATCCGGATGCCCATCTTCTTCAGGAGCACGATGTCCTTGACGAGAATGGGGAACAACGGGTGATCGAGCAGGGCGCCCTCGAGCCGGATGACGAAGGTATGCCCCTTGAAGCGGTTGATGTAGCTGAAGGCGGTGCGGATCGTGTCCACCTGCTCGTGCAGGGAGGAAAGATCGAGGTCCATGGGATGAAAGTATGCCGGGGCGGCGAGTTTGTCAATAACAGCGCGGGTGGGAGAGCTTTGCTTGACGGCTCTTCGTGCGCATCGAAGGGAACCACTGATAACACTGATGGGAACTGATGACACTGATGAAGAAGGGGAAATAGGGTGGGAGGGGCGGGGATGGCGCCCGCCCGGATGTTGACGCCGATGAGGAGAGAAAAGCGACGGATGAAGAAATCTTGGGTGAAGAAAAAACTTGTTTTTCCTGGTGGAAATTGATAGTCTCGTCATGATAATCACGAAATGAAGGGATCGATCATGTTGAAGAAGCTTGCCCGCGCGCTGGTCGTCACCACGCTTTCCGTTTCCATTCTTTCCTGCAGCGACATGATATCCCTGTTCAGGAATAACCTTTCCGAGGTGTACGCGTTTTCCTGGGTCAAAACGTTCGGCGGCGTTTCAACGGAGGCCGTCCGGGGATTGGTCACCGACCGGTCCGGGAATATTTACATTACCGGTACGTTTTTTGATGCTGTTGATTTCGACCCCGGGACGGGAGATGACACCAGATCGAGCGCCGGAGGTGCTGATGTGTTCCTGGTAAAAATCAACGCCGACGGCGGGTACGGCTGGGCCAGAACGTTCGGCGGGACGCAA
>CAZKOS010000142.1:0-3345 GCA_964554445.1 uncultured Spirochaetaceae bacterium
CAGACGCTCGGTGAACGCTTGTTTATTTGATTTCTTTTCCACGCTTCCTCATCCTCGTCTCTCCGTAGTCTTTTCCTCTCATTCGCGCCAGACATGTCTTTCCCCCATCTTCCTCCTCTTCCCGCCTTCCCGCTGAATACCCCGCCCCGCGACAGGCACCGGGGAACTGGGTTCCCGAAAATTTGACCTCGGGAGGCGGCGTGGTTACCTTATATATAGGATTTAAAAATGATTGATAGTAAAGATGGTTATAAAACGATTATCGATCTTTTCCGTTTCGTCACAACTCATCACGTTCGAGCCGATCTTTTGAACCACCACGAAGGCGGCGCCTGGCGGCATATTTCGACGTCCGAGTTCGCCGCGGCGGTGGAGGATTTCGCCCTGGGGCTCATCGGGCTCGGCCTCTCCCGCGGGGAAAAGGTGGGCTTGAGCGCGCCTTCCTCGCCGTTCTGGGTGATCGCCGACCTCGGGATAAGCCTCGCGGGCGGGGTGACCGTGCCGGTCTTCAACCGCATTTCCCCGGAGAACCTCGAGTTCGAGATCGAGGACACCGCCCTCAACGTCATGATCGTCGGCGACGAGCGGGAATACGAGCCGGTGCGCGCCTGCGGCAAACGCCTCCGGAAAATCGTCACCCTCGGCTTTTCCAGGGAAGACCCGGAGGCCGTGACCTTCGAGTCGGTGCGGGAGGCGGGGCGAAAGCGCCGCGAGGCCGATCCGGACCGGTACGCCGACGCCTTCGCCCGGCCGGGCGAGGACGACCTCTTCACCGTCATCTACACCTCGGGCAGCATGGGCCGGCCCAAGGGGGTCATGCTCTCCCATAAAAACCTCGTCTCCCAGGTCAAGGACGCGGGCAAGGTCTTCCGGTTGGAGCCCGGGCGCGACCGGGCCCTCTCCTCGCTGCCGTTGGCCCACATTTTCGAGCGCATGGTTCTCTATTACGACCTGTCCCAGGGCGTGCCGATCCATTTCGTGGACGACCTCTCCCGGTTGGGCGAGCTCATGCGCTCCGTCCGGCCCACCATCATGACCGTCGTGCCGCGCCTCCTCGAGCGGGTGTACGAAAAGATGCGGCTCGGGATCGAGGAGTCGCGCGGGCTCAAGCGGACATTGGGGCGGGCCGCCTTCGCCCGGGCGGAGACGAAGGACGTCGGAGAGCCGTTCCGCGGTTTGAGGGATTTCCTCTACCGGTCGCTCGTCTACCGGAAACTGCTCGCGGCCCTCGGCGGGAAACTCGCCTACGTCATTTCCGGAGCGGCCGCGCTCCCCTACGACGTGGGCCGCTTTTTCCTCAACATCGGCGTGCCGCTCTTCGAAGGCTACGGGCTCACCGAGGCGGCGCCGGTGATCGCGGCCAACCGGCCGGGCCGGAACCGGCTCGGCACCATCGGCCTTCCTTTCCCCTCGGTGGAGGTGAAGCTCGGGCCGGACGGCGAGATCCTGGCCCGCGGGCCGAACGTCATGCGCGGCTATTTCCGCAACCCCGGGGAAACGGCCGCCGCCCTGGACGCGGAGGGTTTTCTCCACACCGGCGACCTGGGCGCCTTCGACGCGGACGGATACCTGAAGATCACCGGGCGCAAGAAGGAGCTCTTCAAGAAATCGACCGGCGAGTACGTGCCCCCCGCGCCCATCGAGGCCGCCCTCCGCCGGCTCCCGCTCGTGGACACGGCCGTGGTGGTGGCCGAGAACCGGAAGTATGTCACCTGCCTCATCTTCCCCGACTACGAGGAGGCCGAGCGGCTGAAGAGCGAAAACGGCTACGCCCCGCTCGGCCTGGACGAGTTTCTCGACTCCGCCTACGTGCGCGACATCATCGCCCGGCACGTGCGCGAGGTGAACAAACACCTCCACCACACCGAGGAGGTGCAGAAGTTCGCCGTGGTCAAAGCCCGGCTCTCGGTCGAGAGCGGCGAGATCACGCCCACCTTGAAGGTGCGGCGCGGCGTGATCGAGGAAAAGTTCAAAAAGGAGATCGAGGCGATGTACGAGCCCGGGAAAGTGAAGGAAAAGGTATGATGAAAGAACGAATCGCCATCGTCGACGGCGTCCGCACCCCGATGGACAAGGCGGGCGCCGGCTTGCGCGACATTGCGGCCGACGACCTGGCCGCCTTCGCCGTGAAGGAGGCGCTCCTGCGCACCGGGATCCGGCCGGAGGAGGTGGACGAGGTCATCCTCGGCAACGTGGCCCAGCCGGCGGGCGCCGCCAACATCTCGCGCGTGGCCGCCCTGAAGGCCGGGCTGCCGGTGAGGGTGCCGGCCTACACCGTGCACCGCAACTGCGCCTCGGGCATGGAGTCGATCACCACCGCGGCGAACAAGATCCTGGTGGGCGAGATCGAGGTGGCCGTGGCGGGCGGGGTGGAATCGATGTCCAACATTCCGCTCCTCTACAACCGCCGGGCGGCCGCCTGGTTCGAATCCCTGAGGCGCGCCAAGACGTTCGGGCGGAAGCTGGCCGCCTTCTTCCGCTTCCGGCCCTCGTTTTTCTCGCCCGAGATCGGGCTGGTGCAGGGCCTCACCGACCCGGTGAGCGGGCTCATCATGGGCCTGACCGCCGAGGTGCTGGCGCGCGAGTTCCACATCACCCGCGAGGCGCAGGACGAGTTCGCGCTCCTGTCGCACAAGCGCGCGGTGAAGGCGGTGCGCGACGGCGTCCTGGCCGGGGAGATCGTGCCGGTGCCGCTGCCGCCGGACTGGAGCGGCCTGGCGCGCGACGACCGCGGCCCGCGCGAGAACCAGACGCTGGAGGCGCTCGCCAAGCTCAAGCCCTACTTCGACCGGCGGAACGGGACGGTGACCGTCGGCAATTCCTCCCAGGTCACCGACGGGGCGGCGGCCGTGGTGGTGATGAGCGAGAAGCTCGCCAAAAAGCGGGGCCTCGAGCCGCTCGGCTATCTCAAGGAGTACGCCTACGCCTCGCTCGAGCCCGAGCGCATGGGCCTGGGCCCGGCCTACGCCGTCGCCCGCCTGCAGGACAAGACCGGGGTGACCATGAAGGACATTGAATACACGGAGATCAACGAGGCCTTCGCGGCGCAGGTGATCGCCAACGAGATCGCCTTCCCGTCGGCCGCCTTCGCGAAAAAATTCCTGGGGCGGGACAAGCCGCTCGGCGCGCTCGACCGGAAAAATTTCAACGTGAACGGCGGGGCGATCGCGCTCGGCCACCCGGTGGGCATGACCGGCACGCGGCTGGTCATTCACGTGTTGAAGGAGCTGCGCCGGCGGCGGAAGAACACCGGGCTCGCCACGCTCTGCGTGGGCGGCGGCCAGGGCGCGGCGCTGTTGTTGGAGGTGGCGTAACATGAAAGAAACGATAATGATGAAACAGGCG
>CAZKOS010000142.1:3445-8465 GCA_964554445.1 uncultured Spirochaetaceae bacterium
AACGGCGCGGGCCGAAGGATGGGCCGCGGCGGGAACGGGAGGCGCGCGTCGTCGTCCGCCCTGCGCTTCACGGTGGACAAGAAGGGAATCGCGGAGATCGTCTTCGACGCGCCGGGGAAGGTGAATACGCTCTCCAGCGCGGTCATGAAGGAGCTCGACCGGCTCCTCGACACCGCCGCCGCGCGGCGCGGGATCAGGGCCCTCCTGTTTACAAGCGCCAAGCCCGGCGTCTTCATCGCCGGCGCCGACCTGCGCGAGATCGAGGCGCTGACCGGCGCGGCCGAGGCGGAGGAGAAGTCGCGGCTCGGCCAGGAGATCGTCACCAAGATCGAGCGGCTGCCGTACGCGACGGCGGCCGTGATCGACGGCGCCTGCCTGGGCGGCGGGCTCGAGCTCGCGCTCGCCTGCCGCTTCCGCCTCGTCTCCGATTCCCCGAAGACCAGGCTCGGTTTGCCCGAGACCACGCTCGGGATTCTGCCCGGCTTCGGCGGAACATACCGGCTGCCGCGGCTGGTGGGCCTCGCGCGCGCGCTCGACCTCATCCTCAGCGGGCGGCCCGTTTCCGGCGAGAAGGCGGCGAAGATAAAGCTCGCCGACGCCTGCTACCCGCAGGCCTTCCTCACGGACCGGGCGGCCGAGTTCATCGAGCGGCTCACGGACATGCGGGCCTGGGCGGCGACGCGCAAAAAACGGAAGCGCCGCCGGCTCGCCGATCGGCTCATGGAGGACAATCCGCTCGGCCGGGCCGTCCTCAAAGCGGCGGCCGGGAAACGGGTGCTGGCCAGGACGCGCGGCTTCTACCCGGCCCCGCTCGCCGCGCTCGAGACCGTGTTCAAGGCGCGCGGCCGACCGCTCGGGAGGGCGTTGCAGCTCGAGCGGGAGGCGTTCGGAAAGCTCGCCGCCACGGAGGTGTCGCGGCGGCTCGTTTCGATCTATTTCATGAACGAGAAGCTGAAGAAGGCCTACGAGGCGCCCGCCGCGGCGCGCCGGGCGATCGAGAACCGTCCCGTGCGGAGCGCGGCCGTGCTGGGGGCCGGGAAGATGGGGGGCGGCATCGCCTGGCTCTTCTCCAATTCCGGCCTCCCGGTGCGCATGAAGGACGTCACCTGGGACGCGGTGTCCGCGGGCTACCGCGCCGTGCGCTCGATCTACGACGAGCGGCGCGCGCGGGGAAAGCTGGACGAGCGCGAGACGGGGCTCGCCCTGCACCGCGTCTCGGGGGGCGTCGACGACGCGGGCCTCGCGACGGCGGACGTCGTGGTCGAGGCGATCGTCGAGGACCGGCAGGCCAAGCGCAAGGCCCTGGCCGAGCTCGAGGAGCGCGTCGGCAGGGAGACGATCATCGCCACCAACACCTCCTCCTTCTCCGTGGCCGAGCTCGCGGGCGCGCTCAAGCGGCCGGAGCGCTTCATCGGTTTCCACTTCTTCAACCCGGTCCACCGCCTGCCGCTGGTCGAGGTGGTGAAGGGGCCCGCGACCTCGCGGGAGACGGTCTACGCCATGATCGCCCTCGCGCGCCGCCTGGGCAAGACGCCGGTGCTGGTCAAGGACTGCCCCGGCTTCCTGGTGAACCGCGTGCTCATGGCCTACCTGTCCGAGGCCGTCATTCTCATGGAGGAGGGGCAGCCCTTCCCGGCCGTGGACAGGGCGCTCTACGACTTCGGCCTGCCCATGGGGCCGTTCACGCTCCTGGACGAGATCGGGCTGCGCGTCGCCTCCCACGTGTCCGTGAACTTGAGCCGCGCCTACGCGGGACGGCAGGAGTTCGGCCGGGTCTTCCCCCACCTGGGCGAGGACCCGGGGCTCACCGGCCGGGCCGGGGGAAGAGGGTTCTTCCTGTACGACGGCAAGCGGCAGACCGGACCCAACCCGGCGGTGGCGGAGCTCCTCCGGAAGCACGGGGTGGACCCGAAGCCCGCGCACCCGCGCGCGGAGCTCGAGACGCGCTGCGTCCTGCGCATGGTCGGCGAGGCCGCGCGCTGCCTGGAGGAGGGCGTGGTGGACGAACCCGCCTTCCTGGACATGGCGCTCGTGCTGGGGATCGGCTGGCCGCCCTTCCGCGGCGGCCTTTTCCGGTACGTCGACGAGACGGGCGTCGAGCGGGTGACCGGGCAACTGGACGAGCTGGAATTCCGCCACGGGCCGCGCTTCAAGGCCCCGGACCTGCTCAAGGAGATGCGGAAGAAACACCGGAGGTTCTACCAGTGAAGTTCGACTCGTTCCTGGAAAACCTGTACTTCGGCCGGCTCGACGAATCGGTCCGCTACGACGAGGCAACGGACGACGACCCGAAAGTGAAGTCGCTCCTGGCCGCCTTCCGCGACGCCTGCGCCGACTTTCCGCCGGCCAGGCTCGAAGAGCTCGGCCGCGTGCCCGACGAGCTCATCGCCAGGCTCAAGACCGTCGGCTTCTTCGGCCTTTCCATTCCCGGCGAGTACGGCGGGGTCGGGCTTTCGCTCCACCAATACCTGGCGCTCGTCAAGGAGATCGTGAAGATCGACATGGCGGTGGGGATCCTCGCCCTGGCCCACCTCTCCATCGGCATGAAGGCGATCCTGCTCTTCGGGACGGAGGAACAGAAGCGGACCTACCTTACCAAGGCCGCCTCGGGCGAGATGATCTTCGCCTACGCGCTCACCGAGCCGAAGATCGGCTCGGACGCGCGGAACGTGGACACGCTGGCCGAGCCCGCGCCGGACGGGGCGCACTACGTGCTCAACGGCGTCAAGACCTTCATCACCAACGCCAACTACGCGGGCGGGCTCACCGTCTTCGCGCAAATGGACCGGTCGAAGAAGGGGACCCTCGGGGCGTTCATCGTGGAGAGGGCGTGGCCGGGGGTCAGCGTCGGGCGGGACATGGAGAAGATGGGGCTCAAGGCGAGCTCGACCGCCTCGATCAGGCTCAACGACGTCCTGGTGCCGAAGGAGAATTTGATCGGCGCGCCCGGCGAGGGGTTCAGGATCGCGATGACGGTCCTCAACTACGGGAGACTCGCCCTGGGCGCGGCCGCGGCCGGGTCGCTCGAGGTCTCGGCGCGCGACATGGCGAAGCGCGCCCGGGAGCGCGTCCAGTTCGAGCGGCCGATCGTCGAGTTCGAGCTCATCCGGGAGAAGATCGCGCGCGCCGCGCTCGAGCACGAGGCCGTCCGGGCGATCACCCACTTCACCGCCTCCCTCCTCGAAAAGGACAAGACCGCCTACGTGCTCCCGGAGAGCTCGCACGTCAAGCTCTACGGCACGAACGCCGCCTGGGAGTCGCTCTACGAGGCGATGCAGACCGCGGGCGGCGCGGGCTACCTGGCCGTCCAACCCTACGAGAAGCGGCTGCGGGACAGCCGGGTGGCCACCATCTTCGAGGGCACCACCGAGATCCACTCGATCTACCCGCCGGTCTCGCTCCTGAGAAACTTCTCCAAGCGGCTTTCGGCCGCAAGCCGGTCGCCGTTGGGCAGGGCGCTCGCCGTGCTCCGCCTGCGCCTGGCGCCCCCGCGCTGGAGCGCCCGCGACCCCGACCCGGTGGTGGCGCGCGCCCTGCGCGCGGCCGGGCGCTACGCCCTCGTCTACCGGCGGCTGTTCCTGTCCGCCGCCGCCCGCCACGGGCGCAGGCTTCTCGAGCACGAGTTTCTCCTCCGCCGCCTGACCCGGATCTCGGTGGAGCTCTTCATCCTCGTCGCCCTGGCCTACCGGATCCGCTTCCTGCGGGACAAGAACGCGGACTCCGGCGGGGCGCGGCGGGCCCTGCGGTACTTCCTCTCCCGGGCGCGGCGGCGCGTGCGCAAGAACGACCGGCTGGAGGCGAGCCCGGGGGAAAAGATCGAGCACGAGGCCGTCGAGGCGCTGCTCGCGGGAGGTGGTGCGTGAAAACCGAGCTCTTCATGGTAAAAAAATTGCCCCGCGCCGGGCGCTTCATCCTGCAGGGCGACGGGCACGCCGCCGCCGTCAGCCTCCCGGAGCGCCTTCCCGACCGGGTGATCGCGGAGGAAATGGAAATCACGCGCGCCCTGCCGCACGTCAAGGCGGAGGCGTTCTCCTTCCGCGTCGAGCGGGGCACGGCCGGGTTCGGCCGCGTCCCCTTCCTGTCGCTCGTCCCGGAAACCGCGCCCGGCGTCCGCCCGCCCCTGCTCATGTTCGTTCACGGGTTCGAGACCTCCAAGGAAAAGGTCCTCCGCTACGGCGTGCACTTCGCGGCGGCGGGCTACTACACGGTGCTCCCCGACCTGCCCTTCCACGGCGAACGGCGGCCGTCCGATTTCGAGTCCCGCTTCGACGTGGGACGCGGCTCGCGCGAGGGCTGGCGCAACCGGCTCGAGCTCATCCGCCGGTCCTTCACCGAGGTGCGCTCCCTCCTCAACCGCCTCCTCGACTCACGCGAGATCGATCCGGAGCGCGCCGGAATCTCGGGCGTGTCCATGGGCGGCACCGTGGCGCTCCTCTGCTCCTGCGCCGAGCCCCGGCTCAAGGCCGCCGCGCCCTTCCTGGGCGTCGTCGACCTGGTCGAAAGCGCCGGGCCCGGCCGCCTTTCACTCTCACCGCTGGAGGAGGCCGGCGTGCGCCGGCTCGATCCCCTCTACGCCATCGAGTCGCGCCCCGCCGCCGCCATCCTCGCCCAGTACGGCACAGACGACCCCATCACCTCCGCCGGCCTCCTGGCCCGCTTCGAGGCCCGGATGAAATCCCTCTACGCCGAGACGCCGGAGCTCTTCCGCCTCATCCGCCACCCCGGCGTCGCCCACCAGGTGAGCCAGCCCATGATCGACAACGCGCTCGAATGGCTCGGGCGCTTCCTGTGAGAGATGGGGGAAGATGAGAGAGGGGAGACATGTATGGCGCGAATGGGGGAGGAGGGTGTCATCCTGAGTGAAACCGACATTCAAACCTTCAAGACGTGTGATCGTTTCGCGAAGGATCTCCATACCGCGAAGAGCCTTTCGGCCGGTGATGTTTCCGGCAAGAAGGCCCGGACGAAGACATGTATGGCGCGAATGAGAGGAGGGGAGTGGGTTTTCTTCTTGGGAAGA
>CAZKOS010000143.1:0-4649 GCA_964554445.1 uncultured Spirochaetaceae bacterium
CGGCAGCGGCTACAATGGCCGCATGCCGCGGCGAAAGGACGATCCCCGGACCGCCAAGGTCCAGTACTGGCGGATTTTCAAAATCGACGAGCTCATCCGCTCCGGGCATTGCCCGGATTCGGCGCGGCTGGCGCGCGAGCTCGAAGTGAACCCGCGCACGATCAAGCGCGACATCGAATACCTGCGCCTCTACTTCGGCGCGCCGGTGGAATACGACGCGGCCGGGAAGGGATATCGCTACACCGAGCCCGGCTTCCACCTCCCCGCGGTGAGCCTCACCGAGGAGGAGCTCTCGCTCCTCTCCCTCGCCCCCCTTTTCTTCGAGCAATTCAAGCGCACGCCCCTCTACGGCCGGGCGAAAAAAGTGTTCGACAAGGTCGCGCGCGCGGTGCCGGGCGCGGTGAGCGTCAATCCCGCCTGGCTGCAGTCGGGTTTTTCCGCCCGGCCGGAATCGGGCACGGCCGTGAGCCAGCCGGTCTGGGACGCGGTCTTCACCGCCCTGCACGACAAAAAGCCGCTCGAGGTGAGCTATCGTTCCCCCCGCGGCGAATCGAAGCGGCGCACGATCGCGCCCTACCACGCGCTCTGTCACCAGGGCGAATGGTACCTGGTGGGCGACACGCCCGAGGGCATCCGCACCTTCGCGCTCTCGCGCATGGACCGGCCGCGCGTGGCGGCGGGCAGAATCGAGGTGCCGGCCGGCTTCGACATCCGCGAGTACATGAGCCACTCCTTCGGCGTCTTCCGCGGGGACAAGCTCCGCACGGTGCGCGTCGCCTTTTCCCCCGACCTCGCCCCCTACGTCCGCGAGCGCGCCTGGCACGCCACGCAGAAAACGCGCGACCTCATGGACGGCGGGCTGGAAATATCGTTCACCGTCGACCACCTCTTCGAGGTCAAGCGCTGGGTTCTCTCCTGGGGCCGCGGCGCGACCGTCCTCGCGCCCAAGGAGCTCGTGCGGGAAATGGAGGAGGAGACCGAGGCGATGCGCGGCAACTACCGGCGCCGGAGATCGGAAGGACACGGAGATCACGGAGAAAAACGGAGAGCTCGGAGAAAGAGGGAATGAAAAAATCGAAAAGCCGGCGGCCCGCAGTTTGAAGGTGTGACCAGGCCATGGCAGACAATCCGATCGTAAAAATGGATTTCCCCGATCCCGACGTCATCCGGGTCGGGGACACGTATTACCTGGCGAGCACGACCATGCACTTCATGCCCGGCGCGGTCATCCTGCGTTCATACGACCTCGCCGCCTGGGAAATCGCCGGCCACGTCTACGAACGGCTGGAGGACACCCCGGCCCGGAGGCTCGAGGGCGGAAAGACGATCTACGGGCAGGGCATGTGGGCGCCGTGCCTGCGCCGCCATGAGGGAACGTTTTTCGTCTGCTTTTCGGCGAACGACACGCGCACGACCTGCCTGTATTCCGCCGAAAGAATCGAAGGCCCGTGGCGGAAGAGGATCGTCCGGGGGTTTTACCACGATTGTTCCCTCCTCTTCGACGACGACGGCCGGATCTACATCGCCCACGGGAACAAGGACATCCGGCTCACGGAACTGGAGGCCGACCTGTCGGGGCCCAAGGCGGGCGGCCTGGATCGGCTCGTCGTGCGGGACCGGCGGGAGATCATGCTCGGCTATGAGGGCTCCCACTTCTACAAGATCGACGGCCGGTACGTTCTCCTTTTGATCCATTGGCCGCGGGGAAAGCGGAGGCGTCAGGCCTGCTTCGTCTCCGATTCGCTGGAAGGCGAATTCCGGGGCGGGGACGTCCTGGACGACGATCTCGGCTACCGCAACCAGGGAGTGGCCCAGGGCGGCCTGGTCGACACGCCGGACGGCCGCTGGTACGCGATGCTGTTCCAGGACCGCGGCGCCGCGGGCCGGCTGCCCGTGCTCGTGCCGGTGGAATGGCGGAACGGCTTTCCGGTCTTCGGGACGAACGGCGAAGCGCCCGCTCGCGTTGCGACGGCGAGCCCGCGCCCCGGATACGTCCCCCGGAAATTGTACGCGGGCGACGACTTCAGGTATCTCCCCGGCGGTTCCGGAAAAATCCGGTTGAACGAAGCCTGGGAATGGAACCACCTTCCCGACGACGATCTCTGGTCGGTCGACGGCGAACGGGGCGTCCTTCGGATCGCCGCCGGGAAATTGAGCCCGAACCTCACCCTGGCGAGGAATACGCTCACCCAGCGCACCGTCTACCCCGCCTGCGCGGCGCGCGTTGAAATAAACGGCAGCGGTCTTCACGACGGCGATTACGCCGGCCTGTGCGCCCTGCAGGGCCGTTGGGGCCTGATCGCCGTGACCCGGGAAAGCGGCGGGTTTTTCCTCGTGATGAAAGGCCGGCCCGGGAAAGCCGATATGACGATCGGCACAACCTACGATGAAGATCCCGGCCGTGAATACGCGCGCGTCCGGCTCGACGGACCGCGGGCGGTCGTGAAGGCGGAGATCCGGTACGGCGGAGGGAAAGACACGGCCGATTTCTTCCATAAAAAAGCGGGTGACTGGGAAAAACTCGGTACAACACAACAGTTGTACTTCGGTCTCGATCATTTCACCGGCTGCCGGTTCGGGCTCTTCGTCTATGCGACGCGCGCAACGGGCGGCAGCGCGGAGTTCGGTGATTTTGTGTACGAGGCGGGCGATTGAAGCGAGGTTGCCCGTGAGAAGAGGACACGGAGGGAAGAAGAACTACGGATAAACGCGGATTGACGCGGATAAAGAGGGGAAGAAACAAAGTGAATGCATCGAACCGTTCTTTACGGTTCCATTACAAGGATTGAGTCTCCTTTCTACTGAATGTATTTCCCGGTCAGCTCCATCACCTTCGCAATGTATTCCGGGTCGCGGCTGTACGCCGAGGAGGAAACGGCGCGATTGTTCTCGTCCAGGTACGAGCCGGAGCCCGCGGGCAACTCCGCGGCGGCGACTTCATCGGCGGCGCGCTGGCCGGGGATGCGCGGACGGCGGAATTGATCGGCGCCGTCTTCGCGAACAAGATCAACCCCGCGATAGTGAGATTCATCAAAAGCGGCCGGAAAGCGGGGGAGGTCCGAAGCGACCTCTCGGTCGACTCCATCCGCCTTTTCATCGAGATGTTCACCGATCTTTCCCGCACCCACCCGGAGATATACCTTCATCGCGAGCGTTCGACGAAAATCTCCCGGGAGATCTGGAGCCTGTTTTTATTCGGGCTTCCGGGCGGGGGAGAACGACGCTGACGGCGCGACGCCCGCGCCGTCACGGCCGTTCATCTTTTCGGAACTTTTTCTTCATGAAGCCCATCCGTTCCGCCTTGTCGTGCTCGATGCTCCGGGCGCGCTGCTCCCTTTTCATGTCCAGGTAGCGGATTTCCCGCATGTATTTCAGGTACTCGCGGTAGCGGTCTTCCGGGAGATCGCCCCGCGCGATCGCCTCCTTGACCGCGCAGCCCGGCTCGCTCCGGTGCGCGCAGTCCGCGAACCGGCAGCGGCCGGCCAGCTCGGCGACGTCGGCGAATCCCGATTCCACCTCGTCTTCCCCGCACCAGAGCTGGAACTCGCGCAATCCCGGCGTGTCCAGGAGCAGCCCGCCGCCCGGACAGGGGATCAGGTCCCGGGCGGTGGTCGTGTGCCGGCCCTTGCCCACGGCGCCGCTGATTTCGGAGACCTTCTGCCGTTCGCACCCCAGGAAAACATTGATGAGCGAAGATTTCCCGACGCCCGACGAGCCCACGAAGGCGATCGTCTCCCCGTGTCCGATATACCGTCGCAGACCCTCGATGCCGTTCCCGGTGAGCGCGCTCACCGCGTGAACGCCGGTCCCGAAGACGGCCTCCTCCACCGCTTGCCTTTTTTCCTCCGCGTCCGGGCGGAGGTCGGCCTTGTTCAGGACCACCACCGGCCGCGCGCCGCTTTCGTACGCCTGGATCAAGAGCCGTTCCACGCGGTTGAGACTGAAGTTCGCGTCCAGGCCGACGACGATGAACAGGGTGTCGATATTGGCCGCCAGCACCTGCTCGGCGGTGGCGCCGCCGGCGGAAATCTCCGCCCCCTCGAACCGCCCCGGCCTCTTGCCGCCGGAAATCGGCTCCTTCCGGACGAACCGGGTCCGCCGCGGCAGCAGCCGCTGGATGATCGCCTTGTTTTCCCCGGGGACGGGCGCGCAGGCCGTCCAGTCCCCCGTGACCGGAAAATCCCCCGCTCCGCGCGCGTCGTTCCGAAACTTGCCGCTGACGCGCGCCTCGAGCTCGCCGGCCTCCCCGCGCACCAGGTAGAGGCCGCGGCGTTCGGAGAGGACCCGCGCGGGAACGAGCCCGCCGCCGTTCTCCGTCGTCTTGAAGTGTTCCTCGAAAAAAGAATTCCAACCGAGATCGATAAGATGCATCGTATTTCCTCCGTGATCATGACGTCAGACGAGTGACGATGATTCTTACAGAGGAGACGCGGATCCGGTTTGAAAGATTAGATTACGACTGGCTTCCCCTGTAAGAAAGCATTACCCTTCCGTTGTTTCGAGGTGAGCCAAGAACCTTTTTCCACATGAACGCCCTCCTTTATAACGTGATGGTTGCTCTTTACAGAGTGGGGTAACTGTATGACTATTTTCTTCGGCTGTCAAGGGCGGAACACGACGCCGGACGCCGCTCCGCAAAGAGGACGCGG
>CAZKOS010000143.1:4749-8396 GCA_964554445.1 uncultured Spirochaetaceae bacterium
CGATATGCCCGAACTGACGCCTTTTGGGAAAAACATCTGGATCGTCGACGGACCGAACGTTCGCGACATGGGCCTCGTCTTCACGACCCGCATGACCGTGGTGAGGCTTTCCGACGGGTCGGTATGGGTGGAATCCCCCGTGACGGTTCCGGACGAAGTGCTTGCCCGCATCAAGGGCCTGGGACCCGTCAAGTTTTTAGTCGCTGCGACGCAGAGGCACGTCTGGCGCTTGAAGGCGTGGCACGGTTTGTTCCCGGCGGCGCAGGTCTGGGCGCCGGTGAAGGCGGCTCTGACATTGGGCGACGCCGGGGCTCCGGTCAATGACGTTTTCACGGACACGCCCGCCGCGGGGTGGAGCCGGGATTTCGAACAGCTCGCCTTCAAGGGAAGCTCCGTTCTGCGGGAAGTATTCTTCTTTCACAAACAATCCCGCACGGTCGTCCTGGGAGACCTCATGCAAGCCAATCCTCCGCTCAAGGGGAAACCGTTCCGCAATATGATGTTCAGGCTGATGGGGGCCGCCGCTCCCGGAGGAGGCGTGAGCTTCGACATTCGTCTGTCGTTCAGGGATCGCGCCCTCGCCCGGGAATCGCTCAACCGGCTCCTCTCCTGGGATTTCAACGCCTTGATCATCGCGCACGGCGGGTGCGTACCGACGAACGCGAAATCGGTCGTCCGGGAAGCCTTCCGCTGGCTTGTGAAATAAAAACCGCACCGGAAACCGAATTCAAACGGCGGTTTTCTTTTGTAAAAGATTTGCTCTCTCGGCGGCGCAATGGTACTTTAAAAGAAAGCAGATGCGAATATTATCGTTCATTTCAAGAGGAGGAAAGTCATGAAAGAGAAAACCAAGCGCTCCGACACCGCCGCTCCCCGCCCCTCCGGAGGCACGGGCACGACCAACCGCGACTGGTGGCCGAACCAGCTGCGGCTGGAAATCCTCGCCCAGCATTCCTCCAAATCCGATCCGCTGGGCGCGGATTTCAACTACGCGAAGGAGTTCAAGAGCCTCGACCTGGCGGCCGTCAAGAAGGACCTGGCCGCCCTGATGACGAAATCGCAGGACTGGTGGCCGGCCGACTTCGGCCACTACGGCCCCCTGCTCATCCGCATGGCCTGGCACAGCGCCGGCACCTACCGCACCGCGGACGGCCGCGGCGGCGCGGGCCACGGCAACCAGCGCCTCGCGCCCCTCAACAGCTGGCCGGACAACGCCAACCTCGACAAGGCGCGCCGGCTGCTCTGGCCGGTGAAGCGCAAATACGGCCGGAAGATCTCCTGGGCCGACCTCATGATCCTCGCCGGCAACGTCGCCCTGGAGTCGATGGGCTTCAAGACCTTCGGTTTCGGCGGGGGACGCGTGGACGTCTGGGAACCGGAGAAGGACGTGTACTGGGGCGCGGAGGGAAAATGGCTGGAGGACAAGCGCTACTCCGGCGACCGGGAGCTCGAAAACCCGCTCGCCGCCGTGCAGATGGGCCTCATCTACGTCAACCCCGAGGGCCCGAACGGCGACCCGGACCCGGTTGCCGCGGCGAAGGACATCCGCGAAACCTTCGCCCGCATGGCGATGAACGACGAGGAGACGGTGGCCCTCATCGCGGGCGGCCACTCCTTCGGCAAGACCCACGGCGCGGGCGACGCCAAGCACGTCGGGCCCGAGCCCGAGGCGGCGGGCCTCGAAGAGCAGGGCCTGGGCTGGAAGAGCTCATTCGGCACGGGCAAGGGCGGAGACGCGATTACGAGCGGCCTGGAAGTCACCTGGACAGACACGCCCACGAAGTGGAGCAACAACTTCTTCCGGATCCTCTTCGGCTACGAATGGGAGCTCACCAAGAGCCCGGCCGGAGCGCACCAGTGGAAGCCGAAAGGCGACGCGGGCGCGGGCACCATTCCGGACGCGCACGACCCGGCAAAGAAACGCGCGCCCTCCATGCTCACCACCGACCTTTCCCTCCGCTTCGATCCCGTCTATGAAAAGATTTCGCGGCGCTTCATGGAGCACCCCGACCAATTGGCGGATGCGTTCGCCCGGGCCTGGTTCAAGCTGACGCATCGCGACATGGGTCCCCGTACGCGCTACCTCGGTCCCGAGGTGCCGGCGGAGGAGCTCATCTGGCAGGACCCCATCCCCGCCGTGAATCACGCGCTCGTCGACGCGAAAGACATTGCCGCGCTGAAGGAAAAGATCCTGGCTTCGGGATTGTCGGTGTCGGAGCTCGTTTCGACCGCCTGGGCGTCCGCCTCCACCTTCCGCGGCTCGGACAAGCGCGGCGGCGCCAATGGCGCCCGCGTCCGCCTCGCCCCCCAGAAGGATTGGGAAGTCAACGAGCCCGCCAAACTGGCGAAGGTGCTCAAGACCCTTGAGAAAATAAAAAGCGAATTCGATCAAGGACAGTCCGACGGCAAAAAGGTGTCGCTGGCCGACCTGATCGTCCTGGCCGGGTGCGCGGGCGTCGAGAAGGCCGCGCAGAACGCCGGTCGCGAGGTGACGGTGCCCTTCACGCCCGGACGCATGGACGCCTCGGCGGAGCAGACCGACGCGGCCTCCTTCGCCGTGCTCGAGCCGGTCGCCGACGGCTTCCGCAACTACCGGAACGCCCGCTATAACGTCTCGCCCGAGGAGGCCTTGGTCGACAAGGCGCAATTGCTGACCCTGACCGCGCCCGAAATGACGGTGCTCACGGGAGGCCTGCGCGTCCTCGGCGCCAACTTCGGCGGGAGCAGGCACGGCGTTTTCACCGGGCGGCCGGAGACGCTCACCAACGACTTCTTCGTCAACCTGCTCGACATGGGCACGGAATGGAAACCGTCCGCGAACGACGGCGGCGTGTTCGAGGGCCGGGACCGCGCCACGGGCAAGCCGAAGTGGACCGGCACCCGCGTCGACCTCGTCTTCGGCTCGAACTCCCAACTGCGGGCCCTGGCGGAAGTCTACGCCTCTGACGACGCCGGGGAGAAATTCGTACGCGATTTCACGGCGGCGTGGAACAAGGTGATGATGCTCGACCGGTTCGATCTCGCGTGAGCGTCGGCCTGACCGACCGCAGGACACGGAGAATACTGTCCGGTTACGCTCAGGGCGGGCTTCGAAAGAGGAAAGGACGGAGTGAACCCTATTTCGCAGGAATGATCGATCTTCGCCGTCGAGCCGGCGTGAGGATGATTGCCTCTCCGCCGGCTCGGCCGACTTCAAGGCCAAGGAAATTCATCCACTCGGCATCGATATGACCGTTCTCCCGGGCTAAGGATGCAGGGCCACGGTGAAATTTCCATTAATTGTGTTCCCGCTGTCGCTTCTGGCGTCAATCCTCCCCGTAATGGTGTTGCCGATATTGTCAATTGAAATGATCTCAACGGCGCCGGAGATGCAGATGGTATTCATGCCGGCGCTGAAGTCGTAAAGCGTCACCGACTGCGAAAAGCCGAGCTCCCACAAGCCGGTGGTCTCAGGAAGAGTGAACAGCACCTTGTCCTGGGCGGCGGCATACGCACCGAGGGCCCAGGGGTCTCCTCCTACCGGGTCGATATCGTATAAATCATACCAATATTCACCGCCGAAGTCCTCAGCGGTGCCCGATACGAAGGTCCAGGGGACTCCGCCGATTTGGCCCTGCAATGGCTGATCGATGAACGAATATCCCCCG
>CAZKOS010000144.1:0-5759 GCA_964554445.1 uncultured Spirochaetaceae bacterium
TTGAAGCGCCCGTCTTCGTATTTATCGATGACGATGGCGTCACCCTCGCGCCTGACGTTTTTATAGGTCATATCCGGTAAATCGGCCCGGCCGCCGCTCAAGTCCTCGGCGTCGATCGTGAGGGGCCGGGAGGACCGGATCCGGCCCGCGTCATCGAGGGCATACACCAGGAGCTGCTTATACCAGCCGCTGATGAAGTCGGTACGCTCGCCCTGGATCGCGTCCCAGCCGGGCACCGCGCGCGCGTCCTCGAGCCTGTATCCCAGGGCAATCGAGGTGCGCCAGCCGGTCTCCTCGAGCTCGGCGACGATCCGCTTGTCGACCGCGTTGAAAAAAACGATAAACATTGAATGACTCATCCCCTCGATCCGGAGATCGCCGAGGGGCTCGGTTTCTTCCCGCTGCGCCTCCGTTTTGGTGAGGAGCAGCCGATAGGCGGCGTCGTCGCAGAAGTAGACGGGGCACACTAGGGCCTTATTGAATTCCGCCGTGGGGATCACGTCCACGTCGTCCAGGAGAATGAATCCCTTCTTCCCGTTCAGCTCCACGCCGGCGAGCAGGCCGACGTTTTTGCGGTACATGAACGTCGCCTGGAATTGAAAAAACGACTCGGGGTAACGCGCCGACAGGACGCCAAACGCCGGCTTGTCCAATTGCGCGACCCACGCCCGGTAGACCGGGGACGATCGAATGGGGTTGAGATCCGAATCGATTTTCATCTTGTTCCGATGCGCCGGGTCGAGTCGCCAGGTGAAGTGAAGGTGCCGGACGATCAGGTTCACGTCGTCGAATTTTTCCAAACCGAAAAGGAGGGAGAGCGTGCAGGCCAGGTTGTAGTGAGTCACGGCCAGGGACGGTTCCTTTTCGACGGCGGCCTTGAAATACGAAACGGCTTTTTCATACGACCGCTGCGTGTAAAGATCGTACCCGGCCCGGTTGAGAACGGCCGCCGATTTCTCCCGGTCGGCGGCCGGAATGCCGGAGAGAGGGGAAGAAAGACCGGGCGACGGGGCTGTGACAGCGGGGACTTGGTCGGCTTCCGTAGCCGGGGCAGCGGGTGAATTTTCCGGTTTGGCGGCGGCTTCTCTTCCGCAGGCGATCAACAAGAGACAGGAGCAGAGAGAAACGAGGCAAATCGTTTTTTGCATGATCGAAACTCCCAATATTATGAAAATAGACTCCGGCAATTTCATAAGCAGGTTGTTGAAAAAGCTCAACTTTTTCAACAACCTGCTAGAGCACCATCAGCCGTTCGCCCCCGTGGAAGAGGCTGATCTGGCGGGTCGATTCGCTCAAGGCGAAGGAGACGGCATTGGTGACGGCGGTGATGCCGGCGGCGGCGGCGTGCCGGGCGCCCAGCCCCGACGGCAGGCGCGCGGCCGGCCGGTCGGGCCTCAGGTACGTGCCGGCCGAGACGACCACCCCATCCCCCCGGATCACCATCGCCCCGTCGATGCGGGAAAATTCCTTGAGGGTCTCGGTCATGCTCGGATCGAGCACGTTCCGTTCGTTCTCGTCGTAGCCCTTGAAGGGGTTGATCACCAGCTGCTGGCAGTAGCGCGCCACGTTCCAGTGGTCGCCGAGCACGAAAAGGGCCCCGACGGGCTTGCCCTCGCGTCCTTCGCGGGCCAGCTCGTGCACAATGTCGAGTAAACCCAAAAAAACTTCGAGCTGGATGTCGTGATCCTCGGTGAAGATGGGAATGGAAAGAAAATGGTCGTAATCCCTGGACATTTCGGTCACGGCCAGCGAGTCGATGCGGTTGGATTCGGAGCGGCCGAACAGGGAGACGACCGTATCGTTTTTCTTGACGATCCCCTGCGTCAGGGCGAGCAGGAGCGAAATTTCCACCGCGCCGTCGCGATCGGTGTCCTTGAACGGCACGGTCAGCGCGCGATGTCCGCCGGGAGCGGCCGCGACGGACTCCTCCGTGATGAAGACGACGTTCAACCCCTCCGCCTCCGCGAGCAGCGCCGGGGCAAGGCGATCCGGCGGCAGGTGGATGAGGAGCGCCGCGGCCTTCAGACGGCCGGCCAGATCGACGGCGGACCGGAAGATGTTCGCCACGGAGCGGTTGACGGCGGCGGCGGCCGTCTCTTTCAGCTCCGGGGAGGCCAGGGCCTGATAGAGCCCGGCGGCGTCCCGGGCCTGCAGGAGCCGGTTGATCACTTCCGTCTTTTCCAGAAGCTGCGCGAGGGCGCTTAAGACCTCCAGGTGCCGCCGCTTGCCCCCGACGAGCAGGATGACGAGCGGGACCGAGCCCTTGTGGTCGGCCGCCTCCCAGGCGACGCCGGCCCTGCTCCTGCCGACGGCGATGTAATTTTCCTCCAGCTCGTCGAGCTGCGCGTGGGGGAGCGCGAGGTGGGCGGCCAGCCGGGTGGAGAGCTGTTCCTCCCGCGCGAGAATTTCATCCACGATTTTGCGGTACGGTAATTCGGGGACGGAACGGCAGAGGTGGCCGACCAGCTCCTCGATCGCCTCCCGTTTGCCCGCGGCGGTGAGAAACACGCAGCGTTGCCGATCGAGATGTTCCCGGAGATCAATCATAAAAAAAGTATAAAGACTATTCTTCCTTCCGTCCAGAATGGATGGACGGGGAAAAGGCGCTCTATGGTTTCCGATTCGCGGGCGGATGCTGAAAATCCGGTTCTTCCGCGGATTCGGGGGATCGTGAAACCGGTCATTGCGCGGCCCCGGCGACGCCGGGCCGCCGCGAGCGCGTGATTAAGCCGAAGCAATTTCCTGACTCATGGAGTCACCGCCGCGCAACGAGGAAAAAGGGTCGAAAGCCGTGATTCCATGGTCGTTTTCCATCTTTTACACGAAGACAATAGAGGTCAAGAGATTGCTTCGGCCCAATCGCATCGCGGCAGGTGCGGGAAATAAGCGGTCCTCGCAATGACCCTCGCGGGCCGTCAGCGCACGATGACCCGCCCGATGCCCGACTGTAAAAGTCCCGTCTTCAAGCTCTCGAGCTCCTCGTCCGGAAACGGGGCGGCGTCGGCGAACCGCGGGTCGTGGGTCTTGGCCGGGACGAAACGCTGCAGCGCGTAGCGCTTCGCTCCCTTGATGAGCGCGCCGACGGCGAGCACGTCCGCCGGCGTGAGGAGCTCCTTCACGACCGTGGTGCGGAACTCGTATTCGATCTTCGACCGGAGGAGAAGCCGGATGCTCCGCGAAACCGCGGCGATCGTCTCCTCAGCGGCCTCCACGCCCGCGGCCTCGGCGTACCGCTCGAGGGGCGCCTTGACGTCCATGGCCACGGCCCGGAGGAGGCCGGCGTCAAGGAGCCGCCGCAGCACCTCGGGGTGGGTGCCGTTGGTGTCGAGCTTCACCGCGAAACCGAGCTCCGTGATCCGCCGCACGAATTCATCCAGGTCCGCCTGCAGGGTCGGTTCGCCGCCCGTGACGACGACCGCATCGAGCTTGCCGCGCCGCTCCGAGAGAAAGTCGAAGAACGGCTTCAGGAGGAAGCGCTGGCCCGCGCCCTTGACGAGGAGCTCGGGGTTGTGGCAATAAGGGCAGCGGAAATTGCACCCCTGGGTGAAGACGACGCAGGCGGTGTGGGGAGGGTAGTCGATGAGGGAGAACGGGACGAATCCCCCGATGAGCATTACAACGCCTTGAGCTTGTAGGTTTTGCGGAGCTTGAACTCCTCGGCCTTCCCCTCGTTCCACTGGTTGGTGGGCCGCAGGTAGCCCACGATCCGGGAATAGATCTCCGTCTTCGCGCCGCAGGTCGGGCAGGAATGGTAGGTGCCCGCCAGGTAGCCGTGGGAGGGACAGATGCTGAAGGTGGGGGAGATGGTGAAATAGGGCAGGCGGTAATTGTTGCAGATCTTGCGCACCAGGTTCTTGACCGAATCGGCCTCCGTGATCTCCTCGCCGACGAACAGGTGCAGCACGGTGCCGCCGGTGTAGCGGGTCTGGAGTTCGTCCTGCAGGTCGAGGGCCTCGAAGAGATCGTCGGTGTAGTTCACCGGCAGCTGGGAGGAATTGGTGTAGAAGGGCTTGGCGCCGTTGTCCATGTCCTCGGCGTTGGCGCAGACCAGGGCCGGGTACTTCTCGTGGTCGGCCTTGGCCAGCCGGTAGGAGGTGCCCTCGGCGGGGGTGGCTTCCAGGTTCCAGTTGTCTCCGGTCTCGGCCTGGAACGAGACGAGGACGTCGCGCATGCGGTTCAAAACGCGGAGCGCGAACTCGCGGCCGGGATTGGAGGTGATGGGCGCGCCGATGAGGTTCAGGCTCGCCTCGTTCATGCCGATGATGCCGATCGTGGAGAAATGGTTCTTCCAGTAGGCGTTGAACCGTTCCTTCACCTTGCGGAGGTAGAAATACGTGTAGGGATAGAGCCGCTTGTCCGTGAGCTTCTCGAGCATCTTGCGCTTGATTTCCAGGCTGGTGCGCGCCAGGGTCATGAGCGAGGAAAGCCGGTCCATGAATTCTTCCTCGTCCTGGGAGAGGAAACCGAGCCGCGGCAGGTTGAGGGTGACCACGCCGATGGAGCCGGTCAGCGGGTTGGCGCCGAAGAGCCCGCCTCCCCGCTTGTCGAGCTGGGAAAGGTCGAGGCGCAGGCGGCAGCACATGGAGCGCGCGTCCTCGGGCTTCATGTCCGAGTTCACGAAGTTGGAGAAATAGGGGATGCCGTACTTGGCGGTCGCCTTCCAGAGCGGGTCGAGGGCCGGGTCGTCCCAGGGGAAGTCCTTCACGATGTTGTACGTGGGGATGGGAAAGGTGAACACGCGGCCCTTGGCGTCGCCCGCGCTCATCACCTCGAGGAAGGCGGTGTTGAAGACGTTCATCTCCTCCTGGAAGTCGGCGTACGTCTCTTCCATGTACTCCCCGCCGACGATGACCGGCTTGTCCCGGAACGTGGACGGCACGCGGAGGTCGAGGGTGATGTTGGTGAACGGCGTCTGGAACCCGACGCGGGTGGGCACGTTGATGTTGAAAATGAATTCCTGGAGCGCCTGCTTCACCTCCCTGGGCGAAAGCTTGTCGTAACGGATGAAGGGGGCGAGGAGGGTGTCGAAGTTGGAGAAGGCCTGGGCGCCGGCCGCCTCGCCCTGCAGGGTGTAGAAAAAATTGACGACCTGCCCGAGCGCGCTGCGCAGGTGGCGGGCCGGTTTCGACTCCACCTTGCCCGAAGCGCCCTTGAAGCCGGAGACGAGGAGATCCTCCAGGTCCCAGCCCACGCAGTAGACCGAGAGGATGCCCAGGTCGTGAATGTGGAAATCGCCCTGGAGGTGGGCGTCGCGGATCTCGGGGGGATAGATCTTGTTGAGCCAGTAGACCTTGCTCACTTCGGAGGAGACGTAGTTGTTGAGGCCCTGGAGCGAGTAACCCATGTTCGAGTTCTCGTTCACCTGCCAGTCGAGCCGCTCCAGGTACTGGTCGATGAGGTTGACGTCCGCGTTGGAGACGATCTCGCGCATCTTGGCGTGCTGGTCGCGGTAGAGGATGTAGGCCTTGGCGGACTTGACGTACTGCGAGCCGATGAGAACCTCTTCGACGATGTCCTGGACTTCCTCGACCGTGGGGATGCGGTTGGTGATGAGATCGTGTGCGATGTTGAGCACCCGCATGGTGAGCTTTTTGGACGTATCGACGCCGAACTCCGCCGTGGCCTGGCCGGCCTTGAGGAGAGCGTGGGTGATTTTTTCGGAATTGAACTGAACTTTGGAGCCGTCGCGCTTGATGATCAGATTAAACATTTTTTCCCTCCCTGTTTTTTTATAACTCATCATCCGGCATAAAATCAAG
>CAZKOS010000144.1:5859-8356 GCA_964554445.1 uncultured Spirochaetaceae bacterium
TCGCCGGCCGTCGTTTCCGCGCTGCTTGACGGCGATTTTGCGTTCGCCGGCGCCGGCCGCCGCCTCGTCTCCGTCATGACGCTCGCCGGTTTAGGCCCGGTGGCGCGCGACCTCCTCGCGCACGGCCCCCTGAACGCCGCCTATAACTGCGCCGACCGCCACGTCCCGTGGCGCGAGCTGGTCGACGCCTACGCGGCAAGCCTCGGGCTGCCGCCGCCGGTGCGGCGCGAATCGATCTTCCGGCTTCCTTCGTTATTGCCGGACAAGCCGGCGCTCCTGCGCCTCACCTTTTCGCTTTTCGGCGCGCATTTCCCCGACGAGGCCCTGCACCGCGCTCTGCCCCACGACCACTCGGGATCCTGGCGCGACGCGGTGGCGGAGGCGGCGGCGGGAATGCGTCGGGAAAACAGTCTGTAAAAAGGGGAACCGACGAACCGACTTCACGAACCGGCTTTCGTATATTAAAGGCATGAAATACAACGTTATTCCGGGCACGGGAGTGCTCGTTTCGGAGTTGTGCCTCGGCGCCATGACTTTCGGCGGGGGCGAGGGCATCTGGGGGCGCATCGGCACACTCGGTCAGCGCGAGGTGGACGAGCTGGTTCACGCTGCCCTCGACGCGGGGGTCAATTTCTTCGACACGGCGAACGTCTACGGCCGGGGCCGGTCCGAGATTCTTCTCGGCAAAGCGCTGGGCGCGCGGCGCGCGGACGCGGTGCTGGCCACCAAGGTCCGCGGCCGGACGGGGCCGGGCGCGAACCAGATCGGGCTATCCCGGGTGCACATCATGCGCTCCGTGGAGGAAAGCCTCACCCGGCTGGGCACGGATTACATCGACCTGTACCAGATCCACGGCTGGGACGCGCTCGTCGAACCCGAGGACGTCCTGCGGACTTTGGACGACCTGGTCCGAAGCGGCAAGGTGCGGTACGTCGGCGCGTCGAACCTGGCGGCCTGGCAGCTCATGAAATGCCTCGGGATCGCGCGGGCGGAGCGCCTGGAGCCGTTCCGGACCATCCAGTCCTACTATTCGCTCGCCGGCCGCGAGCTCGAGCGGGAGGTCGTTCCGCTCCTCCTCTCGGAAAAGGTGGGGCTGCTCGTCTGGAGCCCGCTCGCGGGCGGCTTCCTCACCGGCAAGTTCACCCCGGACAAGCGCGACGAGAGCGCCCGGCGCGCCGTGTTCGATTTCCCGCCGCTCGACAAGGAGAAGGCGTACGGCATCGTCGAGGTTCTCTCCCGGATCGGGAAGGCGCACGGCTGCGGTCCGGCGCGGGTCGCCCTCGCCTGGCTCAGGGCGCAGCCGGCGGTGACGAGCGTGATCGTCGGGGCCAGGCGGCGGGAACAACTCGACGACGACCTCAAGGCAGCGGACCTCGCGCTTTCCGACGAGGAGCTTTCCGATCTGGACAAGGCGAGCGCCCTCGCTTCGGAATACCCGGGCTGGATGCTCGCCTCCCAGGGATCGGACCGGCTGCCGGGAAGCGAGCGCGCCTGGCCGCGGCGGGAGAGCTGACTTCAGTGCCCCCAAGGTTGCGATTGGGGCAAGCGCGATCACCGGGCGGTGAATCGGATCAAGGCCGGACCTTCAAGCAGTCACGTGAGCGTTTTTTCATCCATATTCGACTCCGCTTATTCAACGTTGCGTCTATTCGCAGTTTTATCCGAAGGACGAAATACGTTCAAATCTGATTTCCAGATTCTCTTTTTCTTCCCCCCGTGTTCTCCGTATCCTCCGTGATCTCCGTGCCCTCATGATCAGGCCGTGCCTTTACGCCGTCTCCGGCACGCCGAGGCGGGCCAGGCTCTCAAGGAGCCGTTGCAGCAGCGGGAAGGATTGGGGCGAGAGCGACTCGATGTCGTCGCGCGCCATGTGCCTGAGCCGCCAGGTCTCTGGCTGGATCTCCGCGAAGCGGCGGCGGTAGGCGGCGGCGTCCGCCGTCCGGCCGCCCGAGACGGCGATCTCGTCCGTGAGCCGTTGATGCTCGCGGCGGTAGGCGAGGGCCTCGCGCCGGGGCAGCATGGTGAATTGGAGCGCGGGGAAGCCCTGGAGAAGAAAGCCGAGGTTGTCCGAAAAGGGCGTGGGCAGGCTCATGATCCCGCCGCCGAACTCGCGGGCGAGTGAGTCCAGGACGGCGGTGCGCAGACCGCGGAGCCGCCGGAAGAGCGCGGTCCCGGTTTTCCGGCGGCCTTCCAGGAACCGTTCGCCCGCCTCGCTCACGACGACGGTGTCGCCGCGGCCGCACATGTCGAAGTTGTAGAACACGCGCGCGCCGAAGTTTTTCGTTTTGAGGAACTCGGCCAGGCGGAAGGAGCCCTGCGCCTTCGGCGAGGCGTCGCTCCCGGATTCCTCGCTGTCGGTGAAGAGCGCCTCGCAGACCGGCCCGGCGGTCCGGCCCGACCGCGCGGCGGCGAAGAAGAGGAGGGCGAGCACGGCGGCGCTGTTGTCGTTGGCGCCGGGCGAGCCGGGCGCGCGGTCGACGTGGGCGGTGAAGATGGG
>CAZKOS010000145.1:0-8289 GCA_964554445.1 uncultured Spirochaetaceae bacterium
GGGCATCCTCAACGCCGTGCTTTTGGCGGAGAGGATCGTGAACGTGAAGAAATGATTCGAGGCTGGCAACGGATTTGTAGAGACGCACGGCTGTGCGTCTTCGCAAATACAAGCAGCTGGCAGGCACGCCAATGTCGAAAAACGGACACAAGCGAAAAAGCGAGAATAAACAACCACCGAAAGAGCCGGTGTTTTTGACGGCCCCTCTATTTCTTCGCCGATGACGATCTCGATATCAATAATTCCACGCATTCGAATACCCAGAACGTCTTTTATAACGTAAACCCATGATATTAAAAGATTCGGGAAAGCCTTATCCGGTTTTTTCATCATCGCCGTCTCAACCGGCGACCGTCTCATGTTTCTTCTCCACGGTCAACGGTTTCCTCAAGGTAACGCCTATCGTGGACGACATGTATTGTTTATCCATGCCCAGACGGTAGTCGCCCGCCGGCAGGGAGGCCGGCAGGCGGATGAGAGCCGTGCGGTCGGTCAGCCGTTCCAGGGAGGCGGGGCGGTATCTTTTGCCCGGTTGCGCGCCGCCCTTCTCCGCGACCAGGAAGAAGCCGCAATCGGCCCGGCCGCGGTCGTAGCGCAGGCCGCGGCCCTTGATTTCTACCAGTCCACCCGGGGTGAGAAGGCGATTGCGGCTTCCCGTGGTGAAGTCCGTCACACGCATGATGGAAGGTCCGTTTCCCGGCTTCTCGCCATGTACGGGTTTCAGGGAACTGAGCACCCGTTTCTTGAAAGAAGGAGAGGCGCCCAGACGAAGGTGGAGGGAATGGCGTTGGGGATCGAAGGAGTCATCCGGCCCGGCAAAGGCGCCCCGCAGGTTGACCCGCGCGGTGAAGACGCCCGTGTCCAGGGAGAATCCACGCCTAAGGACGTCCGCCGCCTTTTCCTCGAACAGGTCCAGACATCCCAGGATGTCCTGCCGGGTGAGGGTGGTGTTGGCTTCCGTCATGATTTCGATCAGCTCCTCCCGCCCCACGGTGCGTACGGCCAGAGTCCGGGCATAATACGGCGTTTTCTCGTTCAAAACGGAGCTGGGCACCAGGTAATAAGGGAGTTTTCCTTGGCTGGACATGATAGTTACCGCCTTTATGGAATTTAGTTTGTTGATTGATTTTACCTTAGAATCTGATAGATTTCAATGTTGGAATCTGGCAGATTCTAAGGTTGAAATCTGACAGAAATCAATATTAGATTCTGATAGAATCCAATGTTAGGATCTGTCAGAATTCAATGTTAGATTCTGCCGAATTCTAAATTTCAATCTGGCAGAATCCAATAATTTTCTTTCACTATCTTGATGTAAAATGTATAAGTAATTGCGAACGCCTACGAACGAAACCCATATAAAACAGTAATATCCCGTGGCATTCTGCTGACTATGAGATCATTACGGCAATTCAATACTTCAGCGATATGAGTCTTTTTGCGTCTCATGGCTGCCTCTGAGAAGCGATATTCTTTGATAAGCGGGCTGCCCAACATACAGAGCCATACTACCCAAGACAATCGATTTCTCAGGTTTATCGATTACGTCAGATAGTATCCTTTATTTTATTTACTGTAACATTAATAATACATAGTGCCAAGAAAACTAAACTTAAGATGATCCAATATTTCAATATTTTCTTCTCTGTTCCTGGTTTCCTAATGAATTCCTCTTTCTTCCGTGTTATCCATTTCTATCCATGTAATCCGCTCCATCCGTGATTCTCTTTTCCTTCGCCCACGTTTATTCCACTTCCAGCTTCGCTTCGGCGGAGTTTATCCCGAGTCCTTCGGCAGGCTCAGGACAGGCTCCGTCGAGGGGCTCAGCGAACGTTCCCCGAGCGAAGTCGAGGGGACACCGGCGATAGAGGCTTATCGAATTATAGATCGAATAATCACGTTCGCTTCGGCGGAGTTTATCCCGAGTCCTTCGGCAGGCTCAGGACAGGCTCCGTCGAGGGGCTCAGCGAACGTCTGTTCCATTCCCTCCCCTTCTCCATCCACGTCATAACCGCGTTTCATCCGCAGTTTTCCCTTTTCCTCTCTTACCCGTGTCATCCGTCCCATCCGTCTCTATACATGGCTCTCCCCTCCCTCTCTTATCGGTGTTATCGTCACTGGAAACTGCGTTGTGAGATACCCATCGGTGGTTCCCTCTCCCTATCCGAAAACTCACGAGAACCGGAACCCCTGCTGCCTCCTGACTTCATACAGCAGGATCCCCGCGGCCACGGAGACGTTGAAGGAATCCACGTGCCCTCCCGCCGGAATGCGCACCAGGCCGTCGCAGGATTCGCGGACGAGGGTTCGCATGCCCTTGCCCTCGCTTCCCAGGATCAGGGCGACGCGGCCTTTCAGGTTGACGGCGGAAGCTTCCGTGCCGGAAACGTCGGCGCCGTACACCCAGAACTCGTTCTCCTTGAGCGTCTCGACGGCCTGCCTCAGATTGGGCACGGTGACGAGGGTGACGTAGCTCGAGGCGCCGGAAGAGGTCTTCACCACGGTCTGGGTCTCGTGGGCGGCGCGGCGCTGCGTGACGAGCACGGCGTCCGCCTGGAACTGGTCGGCGGTGCGGAGGATGGCCCCGAAATTGTGCGGGTCGGTGATGCCGTCCAGGAGCAGGACGAGCGCCGCTTGCCCCGCGATCCCCTTGAGGACGAAGGACAGGTTGTTGCGGTACTCGAAGGGCAATTCCTCGAGCACGAGAACCGCCCCGCGATGGTCGGCCCCGCCGGATACCGAGTCCAGCTCGCGCTCGTCGGCGAGGACCACCGGCACGCGGCCGTCGGCCGCCAGTTGGCGGAGATCGTCGTACTTCTTCTTGTCCGGCAGGAGATACAGGCTGCCCCGCAGCGATCCCCTTTTGAGAATTTCTTCAATCGAATGAAAGCCCACGATTACGGTCGGCATGGTCACTCCGGTCCGAACATTTTCGTCTTGTCGAATGTTCCGTCGAAATTGGTGTCCTGTTCGTAGCTGAGGACGTAAATCCCATCCATGTGGATGCGGATATCGATCGCCCCGTCGTAGTTGGAATCGATTTCCTCCAGGACGAGCTTGCCCTTGTCATACGTATAGAACGTGTCGAACTTACCGTCGAAATTGTTGTCGATCTTCTCGTATTTCGGTTTGCCGTTCTCGTCGAACTCGACGACGTCGTCCACCGTGCCGTCGAAGTTCAGATCGGTCTTTTCCCACTGCACGCGGTTGTTTTCGTAGCCGTACCATTTGTCCGGCTTGCCGTCCTTGTTGCTGTCGAAGGCGTATTCCGTGGAAAACGCCGCCGCGACCGGCAGCAGCATGCAGATCAACGCCAAAAGCGTCTTCATATCGGCCTTCCCGTCAATGGAAGTTTTTCTGACTCAATGTAAGTATAAGATGAAATCGTAAAATTTTCACCTTTCAACTTCCAGGGGAGGCGTGTTTCCGGCGCGCACAGGATGACTCGGCCGTTTCGAATCCGGGCCCGGCGGGCTCTTCGCCTCTCGATCATTTTTATCAAAAGATTAAGATCGAGGCGCATCGGCACGGTCCGCGTCCTTTTTCATGATCACGATATTCTGATGAATCATCGAGGGGATGTAGGTGTATTGGTACCCGTAGAGATGAAGTTTCTTGGAGACGTCGTACCAGACGAGGTTGGCCTTCCAGGACAGGCCCGGGATCGTGAGGAGCTTTCCCGCCAGCTCCGCCGACAGGCAGTGGTATTCCCCCCCGTAGACCATGTCGCCGATGAAGACGGCCGCGTACCCCTCCGGCCGGAGGAGCCCGACCGCCTTGACGAACACCTCGTGCATGCGCTCCAGCCATTCGTCCTTCGATCGGTACGTGATGTCGTTGAACGCCCGGAGCCTGGTGCCGGGCGCGGGGCGGGCGGCTTCCCCGGTCTTCTTGTAGGCGCCCTTGGAGCGCGGCGCCTTGTCCATGGCGAAATACGGCACGTCGGTGAAGAGAAAATCGAAAGTCCGGTCCCGCAATCCGTCGAGCACGCTCCCCGCCTCCCCCGCACGCGTTTCCATGACGGGGAGCCCTTCTTTTTCGCACACTTCGCGGTACACGTCGATCCAGGCGGGCTCGATCTCGATCCCGGTCGCGATCCGGCCCGAGAGCGCCGCGCCCAACAGCACGCCGCCCACGCCCATGAACGGATCGAGCACCGTCTCCCCTTTTTTGGTGAACACATTGATGATGTCGCGGCACAGGTCCGGCGGCTTCTGCCCGCCGTGGCGGCTCCGCAGCTTGTGGCAGAGATTGGGCGGATAGGGCTTGGTGATGACCGAGCGCGTCCAGAACACCCATTCCCTGCCGGTGAGGTCATTGAGACGGTTTTTGTTGGAATAAAAGCCGCGCGACCGGCCCTCTTCGTCGAAGAGCTCTATCTTGTCCATCGGTGACGAGAGCATAACGCGCCGGGCCGGAAAAGGCAACCGGGGCTTCATGAAAAGGACACGGAGGCCACGGAGAGAACGGAGAACACGGAGAAGAAATGAGAGAAAAGTAAAAATAAAATATTATCTTTTCCCTTCTTCCTCCGTGTGCTCCTCTTCTCTCCGTGCTCTCCGTGTCCTCCTCAAAGGCGGCGCCCCACATTATTTTTTCCGGAAATAGAACAGGTACTCGATGACCGTCCGTTTGCGCGAGACGCCGGCGCCCTTCCCGAATACAGGGTACGGCAGCTCCCAGACGACGATGGGACCGTACGGCGAGAGGATCGATTCGATTTCCTCCCGGCTGAGAATGCCCTCGGAATTATAGGACAGGTACACGTGCTCGGCCTTGAGACGCGAGACGAGCTCGGCCAGGGCCGGCCCGGCCTTTCGTTTTTGCGAAAAAGGGCTCTTCAGGTGCGAGCGATCGAACTTCCTCGTCTTCCCGGCCACGGGCGGCTTTTCCCACCGGGCCAGGTTCTCGAGCACGTGGTAATTGTCGCAGTACTGGCGGCCGTTGTACGGCGGATCGAGGTAGGCGGTGTCCGCGCGCGCGGAGGAGACCGCGTCGAATACGTCCCCGGTGTAAATCCGCCGCTCCACCGCCGGCAGGAACTCGAGCGGCCGGAGCCTGAATTCCTCGTACACCCGCGCGTCCACCACGTGCCGCCCGTTTTCGTATTCCGCCCGGCCCAGGTGCTTCAAATAGGCGTCGTACTGCCCCAGGGTGTTGGCCGCCCGGTCCGCGGCGAGCAGGAAGGCCGCCAGGAGCGAGGTCGCCGCCGCCGCCGACACCGCGCCGCTTTCCTTCTGGCGAGCGATCTCCTCCCGGACGGCGTCCATGCGCAGGCAGTTGTCCCGGGTGAAATAGGTCCCGGCGTAACACTCGGTGATGTAGCCGGCGCATCCCGGGAGCCGGTTGAGCTCCTCGAGCGCGGAGGAGAAAACGGCGGCGTCTGAATCCGGAAGCGCGAACGCCCCCTCGAAGACGGCCGTATTGGACCGCAGGCTGTCGCAGGCGGCGACGGAGCGCAGGCCCCGGCCCAGCAGGGCGGCGGACACGGCCCCGGTGCCCAGGAAGGCGTCGAAAAAAACCTCCGGCGGCCCGGAGGTGTCGAGCATGCGTTGGACGATGAGCGGCGCGAGCTCGCGCTTGGAGCCCAGGTATTTCCGGTTGACGACCGACACCGGCCGGTCGGCCGCGACGGGCTTCCGCGCCGACCGCGCTTTTCGCTCCGCGGGAAACCGGCTCTCGCCCGAAGCTGCAGGTGAGGTGAATAAAATCTGCCGGGAGCTCGCCGTTTCGGGTTTTTTCATGGGTATCGATCGGATGGTACTCACTTTTTGGCCCAGGCGCAAGTTCCGGCGATTTCAGGTTTACGCCCACGGCGGCCGTGGACAATACCGCCGGTTTTCAGCGGGGTCGGCGACACGCATTCTTCGAGAGCCGCCGGAAGCCATTCCCGTGCCGTCGCAATCTTGGGGGCACTAAGTTCGGCTTTCGGCTCAGTTTTTTCCGCCCCTGGCCTTTTCGAGCTCCTGAATCAGGCGGTTGACCTGCTCGGCGAGCGGTTTGAGCTTGTCCTTTTTCCTGAGCTTGACCTGAACGTTCCGTTCGCCGCTCAAGACCCGCCCGATGTCCCGTTCCAGGTGGTAGATGGGTCCGGCGATCCGGTGCGAATAGAAAATCCCCACGACGATGATGATGATCATCAGGAGCAGGTTGTTGATGATCACGGGCGGCAGAACGAGCTCGAAGCGTTTGACGCCCGGGTAGCTCTTCTGGAATTCGAAATCGACGAGCGCGTCCGGCTTCGGATTCGGATCGACCTTCAGCTCGTCGGGGAAAGCGGCCGCGAGGAGACGGAGATTGAGCCGGTAGCCGTCCGCGCTCTGCGGGTTCGGGTTCCGCCCGGCCAGATCCTTCACGTCGGGCGGCAGGCTGACGTCCCGGAACCGGTCTTCCGAATAAAAACGCTCCGAGCGGCGCACGGCGTTTTCCAGGAATACATTGAGGGCCTTTGCCAGCTGTTTCCGCACCTCGAATTCGTCGACCGAGGGGCCCGAATAATCGATCTGCAGAAGGTCCCTGACGGTCAGGTTGTCGCGGATGTACTTGGAAACGGGATCGGGGGCGTTTTTGATCTTTTCCGCCAATTCCCCGGGCTTGACGATATCCGACTCCCGCAGCGGCTGGATCCTCAGCTTCACCTGCCGGGTGATTTCTATGAATTCGTTGAACGCGTTTTCCCCCGCCAGGCCGGTGACGGTGTAGTAGACGACGAAGCCGGCCGAAAACAGGAGCAGGGAGCAGACGACGATGATGAGAAACGTGGCGATCAGGCCGTATTGCAGCTCTTTGTTGATGACGTAGGTTTTCCTTTTATACATTCCGCTCCCCCGTTGCCGTGTCGTGGTCTCAGTCAGGCCCGGGCGCTCGTCCGCCGCCCGCCGGTACTCATATTTTCTATCACAACCATGCAAATTTCAAGCGATTAATCTACAAAGCGGGGCTGACGACGCCGGGAGCGGGCTGCGCCTCCGCGAGGACCCGCTCGGGAAAGAGGACGCTGAAACAACTCTCGCCGTCGACGAGCGAATAGCGGAGCGCCAGACCGTTCTGTTCGGCCAGCAACCGCGTCAGGTAGAGGCCCAGCCCGGTGGAGGAGGACGATTCGTCGTGCAGCTCGAAGAGGCGCAGCGCCTGGGCCTCGCTCACCCCCCCCGCGTTGTCGCGCACCTCGACCGTCCCCCGCCCGTCCTTCAGAAAGGCGGCGAGAGTGATTTTGCGCGCCGCCGGCTCCCTTTTGCCGAGGAGCGCGTTCACGGCGTTGCGGATCAGGTTGAGCAGGATCTGTTCGAGATCGTCGCCCTTCATGACGGCCCGGAAATTGGACCGGAGATCGAGGGCGAGCTCGATTCCGCTCGTCCGGTAGTTGGCCCGGACGATCTTGCAGAACCGGTTTAGAAATTCGCCCACGTTTATCTCCCGCGGATCGACCTGCTCGTGCGACCGGATGCGCTCCAGGACGCGGATGACGGATTCCAAACTGTGCTCGACGTGCTCCTGGATCAGAGTCAGGCTCTGGTTCTTCTTGTCCGGATTCTCGTTCAACAGTCCGTACTGGGCGCAGCCGGAAATCAGGGAAAGAATGTTCTTGAACTCGTGCGTCAATCCGCCCGCCAGGGTCCCGAGAGAGACGAGCCGGTCCTGGGCGATGAGCGATTCCTCGGTGGACAACAGGCGCCGGGCCACTTCGTTCGTCCGCCGTTCCTCCTCCAGGAGGCGCGCCGAGAGTCCCTGCAGGCTGGACGCGATGAAGTAGCCCTCCTCGAAGATCAGAAACCCGAGCGAGGCGGCGAGGACGAGCGTCAGGATGTCCCCGACGTGGAACGGGACGCCCGGCAGCAGGGTGACGAACTCCTCGAGGCCGCCCACGGCGGCCGCGGCGAGCGCCGCGCCCAGGGTCACCAGGACGTTCCGTTTCCCGAGCTTGAGATAAAGGCGGTACATGAGAACGAACACCGGAACGGCCAGGAATACGCTCGCGCAGGTATGGAAGAGCCGGTAGGTGAGCGTCTGGAAGGCGCCCGTCGGGATGACGACGAGCGAAATGAGGACGATGCCGGCGAAGGCGAAATCGTAGAGCTTTTCGCGCTTGTACGGAAGCATGGCGGAGAGATAATGCTCGGCGGTAAAAAGAAGGAAGAAAACGCTGAATTCGCGGAAATACTCGAGATCGGGAAACAGCGTTTTCAGGGTGAGCAGGCCCAGGATGACGAGGAACAGCCCCGGCTCCCGCTTCTTGCGGAAGGCGCGCGAACGGTTCAGGACGCTGGCGAACTCGATCAGGAAAAGCGT
>CAZKOS010000146.1:0-8268 GCA_964554445.1 uncultured Spirochaetaceae bacterium
CTTCTTCCCCTTCGTGTTCTTCGCTTTCTTCGTGTGCTTCGTGTCCTCTTTAATTGGTCCCGCGGAATTCCCGGCTATCAACCGCCGGGCATCGTGAACACCTCGCTCACCGATTTGCCGTAATGAATGCGGTTGATGGTCTTGGCGAGGCTGTCTGACAGGCATTTGACCTTGACGAAGGGAAGATCGAGAAAGTCCCGGCTCTGGGGGATGGAATTGGTGACCACGAGCCGCCGCAGGCCGTATTTTTCGTGGAGCTCCTTGAGATGGGGCACCGCCCGCCCGACGGCCTCGTTGTGCGAGACGCCGATGTACATCTCCTCGATCCCCTTTTCCCGCGAGAGCTTCCTGGCGAGCTCGTAGATCGAGCCCCCGCTCGAAATCATGTCGTCGAGGATGATGGCGGTCTTTTTCCCCTGGAAGTCTCCGATGATCTCCGAAATGACCACCGCGCCCGGCTCGGGCCGGTACTTGGAGCCGATGGCCACGTTGATGTCCAGCGCCCGCCCGAAGTGGGTGGCGAACTTCGAGGCGCCCACGTCCGGGGCCACGGCCACGACGTCGGCGCGTCCGCGGAATTCGGCGAACTCCTCCACGAACAGGGTGAGCGGGTCGAGGAAATCGACCGGGGTGGGGCCGTAGAAACCGCGCAGCTGGCCGCAGTGCGGGGCCCAGACGATGAACCGGTCGAGCCCGGCGGCGACGGCGAGGTCGGCCATGAGCTTGGCGGTCACCGGTTCGCGTTTGAAGGCCGTCGGCTTGTCCTGCCGCGCGTAGGCGAGGTAGGGGAGGACGCCCGTGATGTGCTTGGCGCCGGATTCGTGGAGGGCGCGCGCGGCGATGAAGAACGACATGTAGTTTTCATTGATGGAGAGCCCGTCATCATTCGGATTGAACAGGCACTGGAACAGGAAGACGTCGTAGCCGTTGACGTGGTGCTCGAGGCGGACGCCCGTTTCGCCGTTGGAGAAGCGCCGGTCGACGTCGAAAAGATGCATGACCGCTTTGCGCGAGCCGGCGGCGGAGAGGAATTCCTCGTAACGCTTCACCACCCCTTTGGCCAGGTAGGTGCCCGTGGCGCAGCTCGCGACGAGGAGCGGTCCGCGCGGGGGGTCCATCATGTGCGCCTGCTCCTGGGCCAGGCGTTCGGGCGTGTAGAAGAGGGAGCGTTCGGAATCGGTATTCATACGGTTTCATTATTGTATATCCGGGAAACGGCGGCTTGTCCAGAGCGGGGGGCGGCGGAATCGCTCATCAGGAGAAAATTCTTGAGAACGGGGCCGTTTTCATCGATCCTATCAGTAGGGGGAGCGGTCCGCCCGTCCGCCCCTCTCGGCGCCGGCGCGAGGTGCGTGTTGCCCGCCGCCGATTTTCCCTGTAGAATGTCGCCAAGTCGAGGAGGAATCTCCTTATGAAGCTCGAAAAAGCCACTTATTCCAAGTACCTGAAGACCCTTCCCCCCGACTCGGTCGTCTTCAAGGAGGGCGAGGAAGGACGCGAGATGTTCGTCATCGTGGACGGGGAGGTGGAAATCCGCAAATCGACGTCCCGCGAGAGCGCCAAGACCCTGATCGAGCTCAAGAAGGGCGACATCTTCGGCGAGATGTCGCTCATCGAGCGGAAGCCGCGCTCGGCCACGGCCGTCACCACGCGCGCCACCCAGCTCCTCTGCATCACCGAGGAACTGTTCGACACCGTCCTCCAGAAAAATCCCGATTTCTCGCGCAAGATCATCCGCATGCTCTCCGAGCGCCTGCGCCGCTCCAATTCGATCATCAAGTCGATCATGACCACGAACAAGGAGAACCAGCTCTGGAGCGGCCTTTTGGAATTCGCGCAGGAGCAGGGCACGCCCACCTTCAAGGGCTGGCGCGTCAGGGTGCCCCGCTTCATCGAGTGGGCGGCTCACTCCCTCGGCATCGGCGAGTACGAAAGCTCCTCGCTGATCGAGTCGCTCAAGAAAAAGAAGCTCGTCAAGGCGTCGGCCCTGGGCGACGACGAGATCATCATCAACAAACGCTGAAAGCGCGCGCTTGCAGCGCAAAAAAAAACCCCGCCTGAAAGGGGCCGTTTCATGGCGGGGTTCAACTGAATGAAAAAAAGCTCTTCTGAATCAGCAGCCGGGAGGAGGATGACCGCTTCCGGCCGTCATCCCCCGTTCGTTCGGCTGCCTTCTATTGAGAGATACGTCTGTATATCACATCCGCGCCCGTAAGCGGGGCTGACCAAACGCATCATCAATTACATATATACAAACAAGAAACGGCGGAAAAGGTAACATTTTTGGATTAGATTGTCGGGACGCACGGCCGTGCCTCCCGGCAATCTGGGCGCGTCCCGACAAAGAAGCCGGGTCCCGGCCTTCCGACCGCGTCCTGAAAATCCGGGTGCCTCCCGACAGTTTAAGGTTTCTTTAAGGTTTGCTTAAACACGATTTAAAGCCGATAGAGTATATTTATAACAACCTATTATTATCGGAGGCGGTGCATGAACAGAACGGTTTCTTTCCTTTTTGGTTTTCTGCTCCTGGTGCCGGCCATTGCGTCCGCCCAGGAACCCGCTCCGTCACCGTCTCCCGCGCCGCAGGCCGGGCAGGCCATCCGGCTCGACCTCAAGACCGCCGTCGACCTGGCGGAAAAGAACAACTTCGCGTTGAAAGGAAGCCAGGCGGACGTGGAGGGCAAGCGGGCGGCGGCCCGGAGCTCCTGGTCGATATTTTACCCCAGCGTGTCGGTGAACGGCGGCTTCACCGCCGGGCTGACCGATCCGACCACGCCCTCGGCCTCCCGGAACAGGCTCTCCGCCGGCCTCTCCGCCGGTCTGACCCTGAACCCCACCATGGCCCTCCAGATCAAGCAGGCCTGGAACTCCTACCAGGCCGGCCTCGCCACCTATGAGCAGGCCTACGCCACGCTCGTCGGAAACGTCAAGAAATTCTACTTCGGCCTGATCCTTTTGGCGGAGCAGGTGGCCGACAACCAAAAACAGGCGGACGCCGACAAGGCGCGGTACGATGCCGGCGCCTTCAAATTCAAGAACGGGTTCATGTCGGAGATCGACATGCTCACCCTGGAATACACCTGGAAGAACAAGGTCGCCGCGCTCCAGGCGCTGCAAAACAATTATGACATCAGTCTCCGCCAGCTCAAGGACATCTGCGGCATCGATCCGTCGGCCGACGTCGTCCTCACGAGCGTCATTCCCGACGTCGCCTCGCTCACCTTCGATCCGGGCAAGTATTCCATCGACAACGATCCGGACCTGAAAATCCTCACCTACAGCAGGACCCAGGCGGAGATTTCCCGCGACAACGCCCTGGCCGCGCTGCTCCCCACCCTGACCGTGAGCGGGAGCCTTTCCGGCGGCTATTCGGCCGATCCGTTCGCGGGATCGATTTTCGACGCCTCGGCCTGGAATTGGGGCGGATCGCTTTCGCTCAACCTCGGCCTGTCCATTCCCCTGGACGCCTACCTGCCTTACTCGCAGACGCAGACCACGCTGCTGCTCCAGAACGCCGCCGTCGAGAAAATCAAATACACCATCGCCGATCAGCGGCAGGCCGCGCTGCGTCAGGCCAATACGCTCATCTTGACCCTGCAGCAGGTGCGGAGCCGGATCGATTCCCTGAACGTGAACGTCACCCTGGCGCAGCGCACCCTGGCTCTCACCGAACAATTGTACAACAGCGGGAAAAAGAGCTTCCTCGACCTCAAGGACGCGGAGAACAGCCTTCTCGACGCGCAGGTCCAGCTCATTTCCGCCAAAAACAGCTATCTTTCCGCCCTGCTCGACCTGGAGTATCTCTACGGCGCCGATCTGGGGCTGTAACGACATGAGGAGGGACCCCATGAAGGTCACGAACGTGAAAAAAATGAAAAATCCGAAACGGCTGATTCTTTTTGTCGGCCTGCCGCTCGCGGCCCTGGTCGCGGCCGTCATCGTCATCGTCTCCGCCGTGGGCGGCGGGAGCGCTCCGGAGCAATACCAGTTCACGGCGGTCAGCCGGGGGCCGATCCAGACGACCGTGGTGAGCACGGGCACCATCAGCGCGCTCAACACCGTCGACGTGGGCACCCAGGTGTCCGGGCAGATCGCGAAGCTCTACGTCGATTTCAACGACAAGGTGAAGAAGGGGCAGGTGCTCGCCGAGCTCGACCCCACCCTGCTCCAGAACGCGGTCCAGTCGGCCACCGCCGACCAGATGAAATCCGAGGCCCAGTACGAGCTCGCCCTCCAGGATTACAACAACAACAAGCTCCTGCATGACAAGGCGCTCATTTCGGATTTCGATTTCAAGACGTCGGAGACGAACCTGAAGACGGCGCAGGCGAATAAGATCAGCGCCGACGCCGCTTTGGCCCGCGCCAAGCTCAACCTCGACGAATCAGTCATCCGCGCGCCCATCTCCGGCATCGTCATCAACCGGGCGGTGGAGGAAGGCCAGACCGTCGCGGCCAGCCTCTCCGCGCCCACGCTCTTCACCATCGCCGAGGACCTTTCCAACGTCCAGATTACCGCTTACGTGGCGGAGAGCGACATCGGCTCCATCCGGAAGGGCGAAAAGGCCACCTTCACCGTAGCCGCCTACCCCGACGATACGTTCACGGGCAAGGTCGACATCGTCCACCTCCAGCCGCAGACCATCCAGAACGTGGTCAACTACGTGGTGATGGTGGACGCCACCAACAAGGATCTGAAGCTCAAGCCCGGCATGACCGCCACCGTCACCTTCATCACCGACGAGCGGCGGAACGCGCTGCTGATTTCCAACTCCGCGCTCACGTTCCGGCCCTCGGACGATCAGATCGCCCAATACCTGAAGGACCATCCCGAGCTCGAGGGCAACGGCCAAACCGGCCCGGGCGGGGCGAATCCGGCCGCGGCGGGCCCGAACGCCTCGCCGTCCCCGCGGCCGTCGCTTTCCCCGCAGGAGCGGGAGGCGCGGCGGCAGCAGTACATGCAGCGGCGCAACGCCCAGGGAGGCGGCGATCAGGCCGGTCGGGGAAATGAGTCCGTCCAAGGCGGGAACGGCGGCCAACCGCGTCAGGGAGGCGATTCGAATTCCTCCAGCCGCCGGGGAAACGCTGAGCGCCGGGGTGGGGGCTTGGCCGCCTTCCTGGCCGCCAACCCGGACGTCAAGGTTTTGTGGAGAGTGGACGATAACGGCAAGCTGGCCGCCGTTCCGGTCCGGACCGGTATTTCGGACGGGCAGAAGACGGAGCTCATCTCCAACCGCATCACCGAAGGCATGAAATTCATCAGCGGCAGGGACGGGCGGAAGACCGCCGCTCCCGAGAGCCGGGGCCGCGGTTTCGGGCCGTTCTTCCATTAAAAGGGAAAGGGACGGACGGTATGAAATACGTCATCGATCTGCGCCGCATCAGGAAAACCTACCAGCTGGGCGACATCGGCGTGGATGCCCTGAAAGGGGTGGACTTCAAGGTGGCCGAGGGCGAGTTCACCGCCGTCATGGGCGCGTCCGGCTCGGGCAAATCCACCCTCATGAACATCATCGGCTGCCTGGATACGGCCTCGCACGGCGACTATTACCTCGACGGCGTGAACGTGGCGAGCCTCACCCGCGACGAGTACGCGGAGGTGAGGAACAAGAAGGTGGGGTTCGTGTTCCAGGGGTTCAATCTCCTCTCCCGGACCACCGCCCTCGAAAACGTCGAGCTGCCGCTCTTCTACAGCCACCACCTCACGAGCGGCGACTATTCCCGGATGGCCGAGGAAGCGCTCCGGCGGGTCGGCCTGGGAGATCGTCTGTACCACGAGCCGAACAAGCTCTCGGGCGGACAGCAGCAGCGCGTGGCCATCGCCCGCGCCCTCGTCAACCACCCGGCCATTCTCCTCGCCGACGAGCCGACCGGCAACCTCGACACCGCCACCTCCCTGGACATCATCTCCATTTTCCAGGAGCTCAATGAGTCGGGCATGACGGTCGTGCTCGTCACCCACGAGCCCGACATCGCCGCCTACGCCAAGCGCATCATCACCCTGCGCGACGGCCTCATCGTGGGCGACGTCAAGGTGAAGGGCCGGCGCGACGCCAGGAAGGACCTGGCGGTCTTCATCAAAAAGAACCGCGTGGCCCGGGACGAGGCCGAAAAACAGGCGTCCGCCAAGGAGGCGGCATCGTGAGAATCAGCAATACGATCCTTATTTCCTTCAAGAACATCATGAAGAACAAGACGCGGAGCCTCCTCACCGCGCTCGGCATCATCATCGGCGTGGGTTCGGTCATCGTCATGGTCGGGCTCGGCACGGGCAGCCAGGTGAAGATCACCCAGCAGATCGCGAGCATGGGCACCAACCTCATCATCGTCCAGACCGGCGGCCAGCGCACGGGGGGCGGGGTGAGCCAGGGGGCGGGCACGGGCGTACGCCTCTCCGTCGACGACATGAACCGGCTCCTCAAGGACGGTACCTGGATCCAGGCCATTTCCCCTTACGTGCCCCTCCAGGCCCAGACCATCGCCGGCGGGAACAACTGGCGCACGCAGGTGAGCGGCGTCTCCGCCGACTATCCCGCCATCCGCAACTACACCGTGGCCCAGGGCTCCTTCTTCACCGACACGGACGTGAAAACCGCGCGGTCGCTGGCCGTGCTCGGCCCGACGGTGGCCACCCAGCTCTTCGGGGGGGCGGACAACGCGCTCGGCCGGGAGATGAGGATCAACAACGTGCCCTTCACCGTCATCGGCGTGTGCGAGAGCAAGGGGGAGGCGGGATTCGGCGACGCGGACGATTACGTGCTCGTGCCCTACACCACGGCCATGTACAAGCTCACCGGCACGAATTACTTCCGCTCGCTCTTCATTTCCACGACGAGCGCGGACAAAATCCCCCAGGAGCAGGACGAAATCACGAACCTCCTCCGCCAGCAGCACAGGATCAGGCCCGGCATGAGCGACGATTTCCGGGTGGGCAGCCAGACCGACATCCTCGACCGGGCCAATTCCATCACGGAAACGATGACCCTGCTTTTGGGCTCCATCGCCGCCGTCTCGCTCCTCGTCGGCGGCATCGGCATCATGAATATCATGCTCGTCTCCGTCAAGGAGCGGACGCGCGAGATCGGGGTGCGCATGGCGGTCGGGGCGCGCCCGCGCGACGTTCTCCTCCAGTTCCTGATCGAGGCGTTCGTCCTTTCCATGCTCGGCGGCACGATCGGCGTCCTCCTCGCCTTCGGCATCTCCCTCGCGCTCAACTCGCTGACGAGCCTGACGGTGGTGATCCAGGCGAACATCGTGATCCTGTCGTTCCTGTTCTCGGGCGGGGTGGGTATCTTCTTCGGATTTTATCCGGCGCGCAAGGCGTCACAGCTCAATCCCATCGACGCGCTGCGCTACGAGTAGCAAGGAGACGACCATGGCCGGTGAACGTGTCCTGATCGTGGACGACGAGGCCGACATACGCGAGCTCATCGCCAAATATTTGAAGAAGGAAGCGATGGCCGTCGCCGAGGCCGAGAACGGGCTCAAAGCCCTCGCCCTGCTCGAGCGCTCCGAGTTCGACCTCGTCATCCTCGATCTCATGATGAAGGAGCTCGACGGCTTCGAGACCCTCAAACGCATCCGCGAGAAGAACCAGGCCCTGCACGTGATGATCGTGAGCGCCCGCGAGGAGGACTACGACAAGATCCTGGGGCTCGGCCTCGGCGCCGACGATTACCTCACCAAGCCCTTCTCCCCGGGCGAGCTCGTGGCGCGCGTCAAATCCCAGATCAGGCGTCTCAACCTGGCGCGCGCGGGCGGGGCGGCCGGCGACAAGGCCGAGTCCGTCGCGGCGGGCGGCTTCGTCCTCGACCTGAAGTCGCACCGCGCCTTCCGCGACGGCCGCGAGCTGGGGCTCTCGGCGCGTGAATTCCGGCTCCTGAAACTCTTCCTCGAAAATCCGGGCCGCGTCTTCACCAAGCAGCAGATCTACTCGGCGGCCTGGGACGACGGCTATTTCGACGAGAACACCCTCATGGTCTACATCAGCCACCTGCGCGACAAGATCGAGCCCGACCCCGGCGCGCCGCGGCGGATCGTGACGGTCTGGGGGATCGGGTACCGGTTCGACCCGGGCCTTGAGAAACACCACGAAGAGCACGAAGAACACGAAGGGAGAAGGAAGGAAGAAAAGAAAAAGAAAAGCAAAGAGAAAGAAAGATAAGACGATGGCAAGGGGAACCATAATGGGCAGGACGGAGTTCTTTACTCCATATCACTGCTGTCCGGTTTAGCATAAGAAAATAAAGAAAAAGGCTTGTAGTTCCCA
>CAZKOS010000147.1:0-8263 GCA_964554445.1 uncultured Spirochaetaceae bacterium
AACAGGCTGTTGAAAAACCGAAAGCGGTTTTTCAACAGCTTCCATAGACGTAAACTGGGCCGCCCCGCGCTGCGCAGCCGGGTCCTTCACCGCCGTCCGGGGACGCGGCTAGCGCCCGTTTTCCCGCCGGCGCAACGTTTGCAAACTCAACGGCGCTCACATATACTTAAACGAAAGAGATGAAAAAAAGAAACCGGTCCCATTCCAGTCCCATCTCTTCGCGCTACAAGGCCATGCTCGAAGCCGTGCCCGATATCATCATGGAGGTGGACGAGCGCCGGGTGTACACCTGGGCCAATCAAGCCGGACTCGATTTCTTCGGAGAAGACGTGATCGGCCGCGAGGCGGCCGAGTATTTCGTCGACTCGCAGGACACGTACGAGCGGGTGCAGCCCCTGTTCAACGGCAATGAAGACATCATCTACGTGGAAAGCCGCCAGCGCCGCCGCGACGGCGAAGTGCGCCTCCTCGCCTGGTGGTGCAAGGTGCTCAAGGACGAGTCCGGGATAACGATTGGGGCGCTCTCATCCGCCCGCGACATCACCGAGGAACGGCGGGCCGAGGAACTCGTCCGCGAATCCGAGGCGCGTTTCCGGGCCATATTCGACTCCGGCAGCGAAGGCATCATCCTGGCCGATGAAAACATGAAATTCGTGTTGGTGAACAAAACGATTTGCGCCATGCTCGGCTACCCGTGCGCGGAGCTCGTCAAGCTCTCGGTTTCAGACATCCATGGGTCCGAATACCGGGCCCGGGCCAGGGAGGAATTCCACGCCCTGCTGCGCGGAGACCTCTCGCTCGCGCAGGACGTGCCGGTCCGGCGGAAGGACGGGACAATTTTCCTGGCGGACGTCCACGCCTCGGTTTTTCTTCTCAATGGGGTCAGCTACGTCGCCGGTTTTTTCCTCGACGTCTCCGAACGGCGCCGGATCGTCGCCGCCCTGGAGGAAAGCGAAGCCCATTTCCGCGCCGTGGTCGAGGCATCGCCCATGGGCCTGCACTTTTACCGGGTGGAGGAGGGGAAAGCGCCGACCTTTGCGGGCTACAACCGGGCCGCGGACAATATTCTCCGTATCGATCACGGCCCGCTCGTCGGGAAAAATATCACCGCCGCCTTCCCCGCGCTGGCAAAAACCGACATCCCGGCGCGGTACGCGGACATTGCGCTGCACGGCGGATTGTGGCACGATCAGCAGGTCGAATACCGGGATGGGCGGATCGCCGGCGCCTTCGACGTTTACGCTTTTCGGATCAGGCCCGGAAACATGGCCGCGATCTTCAGCGACGTCACCGAGCGGATCAAGCTCGAAGCGGACCTCCGGGCGCAGCGCGAGCTCACCGAACAGATCATGGCGGCGAGCCCGGTGTGTCTCATCACCGTCGACCGGGGCGGCCGGATTACTTTCGCCAATGACGCGGCCGAGCGGGTGTTCGGCCTGAGCAAATCGGACATCGTTTCCCGCGGCGTCAACGACCCCGCGTGGCGGATCGCGGACCTGGACGGCCGACCGCTGCCCGAGGAAGCGCTGCCCTTCAGTCTCGTGCTGGCGACCGGCGCGCCGGTCACGGCGATCCAGCACTCCATAAAAAGGCCGGACGGCGCGACGGCGTTCCTTTCCGTAAGCGGCGTACCGCTTCTGGACGCGGGCGGAGAAGTTTCGGGCGTCGTCTTCGCCGTCGACGACATCACCGCCCGGCTCACCGCCGAGGCCGAGCGCGGCAAACTCGAGGAACAGTTCCTCCAGGCGCAAAAAATGGAATCAATCGGCCGGCTCGCCGGCGGCGTGGCCCACGATCTCAACAACCTGCTCACCCCCATCATCGGGTACGCCGATTACTGCCTCACCGCCAAACCGCGCGATCCGGCCGAGATCGATCATATCTTCAAGGGCATTCTCGACGCCGCGGATCGCGCCAAGACCCTCACCCAGCAGCTGCTCGCCTTCAGCCGCAAACAGCCGCTCGCCATGAACGTCCTGAACATCAATACGGCCGTCAATGCGATCATGTCGCTCCTCACCCGGACGCTCCGGGAGGATATCCGGGTTCGGACGATCCTCGACCCCTCCCTCGCCCATGTCCGGGCCGATCGTTCGCAGATCGATCAGATCATCCTCAACCTCGCCGCCAACTCGCAGGACGCCCTGGGCGCGGGCGGGGAGATCGTCATCTCCACGTTCAATACGATCATTGAGGAGGGCGAGCGGAGCGAATCGGCGTCGGCCGCGCCCGGGGAATACGCCGTCCTCTCCATTTCGGACAACGGCGAGGGGATGGACGAAGAAACGGTTCGGCACGTTTTCGAGCCTTTCTTCACCACCAAGGAGAAAGGGGTCGGCACCGGGTTGGGTCTGTCGACCGTCTACGGGATCGTCACCCAGCACTCGGGCCTGATCCGCGTCAAAAGCCGGCCGGGCGCGGGCACGACGTTCGAGGTCTTGTTTCCGGCGGCGCGGGAGAGCGCGGAACCGGCGCCCGCCCCGGCCATCGCGCCCGAGGCCGAGCCCTCGTCCGGACGGATCCTGCTGGTGGAAGACAACGAGGACGTCCGCGTCATCACCGCCAAAATCCTCTCCACGTTCGGCTTCGACGTGATGACGGCCGCGAACGGCCGGCTGGCGCTCGATCTCGCCTCGCGAAACGAAGACATCGCCCTCATCATCACGGATGTCATCATGCCCGACATGAACGGCGTCTCGCTGGTTGAAACGATCAAACAGCGCCGTCCGGAGATCAAGACGCTCTACATGTCCGGTTACACCGACGACGTCATCGCCTCGCGCGGGCTGGATCGGCAGGAGGCGCCGCTTCTCATGAAGCCGTTTACGGTGCGCCAACTGAAGGAAAAAATCGTTCAAGTGATCGGATCAAAGTGGTAAAAAGCCGAAGGATCGAATATACTAGGAGCAATCGCCGAACCGCGCGTCGCGCCGTCCGCGGACCGCGAACAGGCAGAAAGGATTGGTTATGAAGCGCAAGTGGCTTTGGATCGGATTCGCCCTTCTTTCGGGCCTCATGCTCATTTCGGCCGGTGGAGGCGCCAAGCTGACCGTCACCGTGCGGAACGCCCAGATACGTTCCAAGCCGTCATATCTGGGAAGCATCGTGGCGCGGCTCAAATATCTGGACACGGTTCTCCAGGCCGCGGATCCGGATAAAGGCTGGATCAAGGTGACGCTCCCCGCGGGTACGAAGCCGGGGTGGATCAACATGTCCGCAATCACGGAATTCAAGGAGAATATGAAGGCGAGCGGCGCGAACGTCGGCACGACCGCCTCGAGCGGCGACATCCAGGCGGCGGGCAAGGGATTCAACAAGGAAATAGAAGCCGAGTATAAATCCGAAACGCACCTGGATTACGCCCCGGTGAACCGGATGGAGCGCTTCAACGTCACGGCCCAACAGGCCGCGTCCTTCCTGGACGCGGGCGGGCTCAGCGACACGCTGGGAGGTGCGCAATGAAAAAGATATTGACCGCCTTCGGGCTGACGGGCCTCATCGCCCTCGGACTTTCCGGGTGCATGTTCCTCGGGGACATCGTTCACATGCCCGATATCTACGACGTCGTTCAATTCGCCGTCACCCTGAACGACATCCAGAAGAGCCAGGACGACTTCACGCCCGAGAACGAGTACTACCTGGGACGGGCGGTGACCGCCACGGTGTTCACGAAATACAAACCTTATGACAACGCGAAGGCCAACCGCTACCTGAACCTTCTCGGCACGAGCCTGGCCTACAACTCGAACAAACCGGAAACCTACAACGGCTACCATTTCCAGATTCTCGATTCAATGGACATCAACGCCTACGGGGCGCCCGGGGGGTTCGTGGTCGTCACCAAGGGACTGCTCCTCTGCGCGCACAGCGAGGACGAGGTCGCCGCCATCCTCGCCCACGAGATCGGCCACATCGTTCTGGGCCACGGGATGCAGGCCGTCCAGCAGTCCAAGCAATCCGCCGCGCTCGCCAAATTGGGAGCGAGCATGGTGAATTCGAACGTCAAGGAAGTGGCGGGCCTTTTCGGCGGATCGATCGAGGACATGATGAACACCGCCTTCGTCGCGGGCTATTCCCGGGACCAGGAGAGCCAGGCCGACCACGAGGCCGTCGTCATACTCAGGCGCGCGGGCTACGATCCCATGGCGCTGGTGCGGGTGCTCGAAACCATGAAGACGAAGCTCAAGCCCGGCGGGCTCGATTTCGCCAAGACGCACCCGGATCCCGATGAGCGGATCGGTGACGTCAAGAACTTCATCGGCGCCTACGAGGAGCCGCCGGCGCCCCCGGCCGCCCGCGTCACCCGCTATCGGGCGGACCTGGTCCTCCGCTGAGGCGCCTCCATGGCCGGACCGATGTCTCCTCCGCTGCGCCGCGTACTCCAGGGCCTCGCCGTCGGACTGGCCGGAGCGACCCTCGCCTTTCTCCTCGGGATATCGGGGATTCTCGACATCTTCGAGTACAAGACCTGGGACCTGCGTCAGCAGGTTTTCGCCCGGCCGTCGGCCGCGACCGACCGGATCGTCCTCATCCTTCTGGACCAAAAGAGTCTTGATTGGGGCAAGAATGATATGGGTTGGTCCTTTCCCTGGCCCCGCGAGACCCATGGGGTAATCGCGGATTTCTGCAAGCGGGCCGGCGCCAGGTCCCTCAACTTCGACGTCATCTATTCCGAGCCGTCCGTTTACGGCGTCTCGGACGACGAGGCGTTCCGCCGGTCGCTCTCCGAAAACGGCCGGGTGATCGGGACGCTGGCGCTCGGCACCAATAACGCCGTCGCCAAGGAATGGCCGCCCGGTCTTCCGGACCCCGGCCTCGCAATCGCCGGCCTGGACGAATGGCGGTCGGCGGTCCGGCCCACCAGGCTCGATTTTCCCCTGGCGACGTTTCCCACCCCGGACGTGGCCCCGGGTTTCAACCGGCTCGCCAATACCAACCTGACCCAGGATCCCGACGGCGTTTACCGCCGCGTCACCCTGTTCAACACCTTTGCCGGGCACGTGGTGCCGCTTCACGCCCTCGCCGCCTACCTGGCGGGAAACCCCGGTCCCCACTCGCTCTCGATCAAACCGGGAGCGCTCTCGGTCGACGGCGGCTCGATTCCCATCGACGGGGAAGGCAGAGCCATTCTCCGCTTCCGCGGACGGGACGGGACGCACCGGACCTTCTCGGCGGCCGCCGTCATCGAGAGCGAGCTGCGGCTGCGGGAGGGGGAGAAGCCGACCGTCGATCCGTCGGCGCTGAAGGACAAATACGTCTTTTTCGGCTACTCGGCGTCGGGGCTTTTGGATCTGAAGCCGTCGCCCGTCGACGGCCAATACCCCGGCGTCGAGCTGCACGTCACCGAGCTCGACAACCTCCTGGCACACGATTTCATGCGGCCGTTCCCGCCGTGGGCGCTGGCGCTGCTTCTCGCCCTCGTCTGCTGCGCGGCCGCCCTCATCGTGTCGGGCGTCTCCAAGGCGTGGCGAAGCGCGATCGCCTACCTCGGGTTCCTCCCCCTGGTGCCGGCTCTCGGTTTCGCCGCCTTTCCGCTCGGCTTCTGGCTTCCCATCGTGCCGGGGACGTTCGGTGTGGCCCTGTCGCTCGTCGGCGCCAGCCTGGTGAGCTTCGCCACCGAGGGGCGGCAGAAGCGCTATCTCAAGAGCGCCTTCCGGCAGTACTTGAGCCCGGTGGTCATCGAGCAGCTCATCGCCCACCCGGAAAGCCTCAAGCTCGGCGGAGAGAAACGGGAACTGTCCATTTATTTTTCCGACCTGCAGGGCTTCACCAGCCTCTCGGAGCTGCTCACGCCCGAGGAGCTCACCACGCTCCTCAACGAATACCTCTCCGCCATGACCGACATCATCCAGGAGGAGGGCGGCACCATCGACAAGTACGAGGGGGACGCCATCATCGCCTTCTGGAACGCGCCGCTCGCGCTCGCCGACCACGCCGTGCGGACCGTGCGCGCCGCCCTGCGCTGCCAGGCGGAGCTCGCCCGGCTGCGGCCCGGATTCCGCGAGCGGGTGAAGAAGGACCTCCTCATGCGCATCGGCGTCAACTCCGGTCCGGCGGTCGTGGGAAACATGGGATCGCGAACGAGATTCGACTACACCATGCTCGGCGACGCGGTCAACCTCGCCTCGCGCCTGGAGGGCACCAACAAGCAGTTCGGAACGTACACGATGATTTCCGGCGCCACCCTCGCGCTTCTTGCCGGCGCCTTTCCCGCCCGCGAGCTTTCGCGCGTGGCGGTCGTGGGCCGCGCCGAACCGGTGACGGTTCACGAACCGATGCTCTCCGAGGAATACGCGGCGCGAAAGGACATGCTCGCCGTGTTCGACCGCGGGCTGCGCGCCTACTACGCGGGAAAATTCGGGGAGGCGGTGAAGATATTCGAGGAAATCTCTGAACAAGATCCACCGGCGAAGGCGTACCTGGCCCGCTGCCGCGAGCTCGCCGCGCATCCCCCGGCGGGCGCCTGGACCGGCGTCTGGGTCATGACCTCGAAGTGATCCCTCACTCGCGGAAACACAAAAAAACCGTCGCCCCGGACTCTTCCGCGGCGCAAGGAGGTCCGGATCCGACGGTCAGGCAGGTTTCCAAAAACGATTGATTCGAATCGTTTCCGGAACTATTGATTCGTATCCGATTTCATGCCGGCGGTGAGCTCTGCGGTCAACTGCGCCAGTTCGGCTGCTTTCTTGGCGATTTTCGTCAGGTAGCCCGCCGTTTGAAGCGGATTATTCTTCGTGAAATCCTTGATTTCCTGGTCCAGCTTGTCCAGCTCGGCCTTATGCGCGTTCCGGTAGTCGTCCAAAGCCTTGAAGGCCTTTTGCGGATCGGACTTGTTGTCGCTGAGAATCTTGATCATGGTGTTGTAATGGGCCATCGTCTTGTCAACGGCGGCATTGCCGCCGCCGCAGGCAAGCAATAACAGCGCGGCGGCCGCGAGCATCAGACTCACCGCGGAGATTCTTTTATTCATACGAAGGTGCCTCCTCTGTTCATGACGCCGGACGGAGCGATTAAAAACCTATTCTCCGACTGGACGCAATTCCTTACCACAACACGGGCAATGAATTCAAGTGCACAAGCTTAACACCGATTTCCGGTTGGAAAAAAGTATACCGAAAAATAAATGAAAAGCAAATAGTCCGATAATCGACGGACGCGTCACATTGAATGAGATTTATCATGCCGATTGGCTTTTCCGTGCTAAAACCTTTTCCCAATAGTGTTTTTATCTTCAAATCGAGAAGCGTTTCCCTTCGCAGGGGGCGGGACGACTCCACACGCTGGTGGAGCCCAGGGAGGGCCTTTGTGTAAAGGCCATCCCTCAGCACCGGCTTTAGCCGGCGAACCCTCCCCAACCCGCCCGCTTCGGCCATCCATGGCCTCAGAGGGCTCCGGGGTTTCGCGCATCCATGCGCGAGGAAAAGATAAAGAAACGTACCAGTTAATTCCCATTAACAATCTCTATCTCATCCTCAGTGAGTCCGTAGATCTCGTTTACGAGAGTGTCGATATTTAGATCGGTTTCATCTATTAGCCGTTGTAGAGATTCTTTCTCGCGTTCTCCTTTAGTTGAGACCAAGTGTTTGTGTAGTTCAAGCATCGCATTCACCAATACGTTAAGTTTATTTTTATCTGATTGAGTTATAACCTTGAGGGATGGAAATTCTCGAAGGTTATTCATTACAATTTTTGGGAATATTTTCCTTTCCCGCCATGGAGGGCGGGTTTTCCGGAGCGTTCCGAGGCATGGATGCCGAGGCACGCGGGTTGGGGTAGGTCCAGGGAGGGGGTTTACACAAACCCCCTCCCTGGATTCCACCAGCTGGTGGAGTCGTCCCGCCCCCTGCGAAGGGAAACACTTCCTGAAAACGTAATTGAAGTCTTAATCCCAAAGCGGAAGCTGAAATAGAAAACCCGACACGTAGACCCGGCGTCAACCGCCTGCAAGGCAGTTACACAAACTGTATGTCCTCGCCCCCTGCGAAGGAGATCGCTTGTCGTGAGCGGGGGTGAGTACACCTCACAGCGACCACTGTGGCATAATGATTTCGTCTCGCCCTCGGCGCCACAGGCGCCATCGGCGAAGACTCGCCTGCATTCCAAACGCCAGTTTGAATAAAACCGCGCGTCAGCGCACCGCAAAGCCGGCGCCGGCCTCCACCAGCTCAATCCCTTTGCCCGTCTTCAGGTTCCGCGAATACTGCTTGTCGACGGCATTGTTCCAATGCTCGTGCACGCCGAGCGATCCGATGGGCGTCCCGTC
>CAZKOS010000148.1:0-8185 GCA_964554445.1 uncultured Spirochaetaceae bacterium
CTGCAGGTACAGACGATTGCGGTGAAAACCAGGATGACGGATGTAAAAATCAGCCGCGTACTCATATGCTGATTGTAAGGAACAGGAGTTCGGTGTGTCAAGATTAGAAGGCCCTTTGACATATTGTTAAAAAATAATAATAATTTGAGTATGAAACTTAATAGATTGATAAAAATATGCATTGTCTTTTTGTTCTTATTATATTTTCTACTATGCTGCGGAAATAAAACAACCGGTAATTATAATCTTGCCGCCGATTCTTTTCATTACACGACTACCTCGTTGGAAAAGCAAATACTTGATCTGATAAAAACCGGTGATCTGGCACAGATTAAAAAAATAATACGGGAAAACAATTTCGACATAGAAAAAATCAATTCATCAAGAGATTATAACTGGTTGATGGCCGCGTGTAAGGCGGGTAATTTGGAAATGGTCGTCTATTTTATCAGCATGGGCATAGATATTAATGCCGAGAATACGGTTATATACCATGATATGGACGGTTTCTTTACCGCCTTATATTACGCCATTGAAAGCAATAGTTATAAAATTATAAAACTCTTATTGGACAAGGGTGCGGTGATAAAGAGTGTCTGGGATAATTACATCTGGGGATCTTGCCCGGAGCTCGCTGCGGCTGTGAAAAACGGCAATATCAAGATAGTAAAACTGCTGATGAAATCCGGTGCCGATATCCAAAAAGAGGATACCGGCCCACGTCTGGTGTCCGCCGCCCTGGATCTGAAAAAATTAGACATGGCGTTATTTTTAAAAAACAGTAATGCCCTGAAGAACGCGGAAAAATATGACTTGAACGTCATCATGGTACGCGCCGCAAGCCTGGGATCAATCGACCTGGTTTCCACCTGTTTGGATATGGGCGCTGACATAAGAGAGGATGAACGGCTGCACAGCGGTGAGGATGAGGAAAGTGCCACCACGCTTGGGGCGGCCTCCGCGTATGGGCAGCTCAAACTGGTAAAATATCTGGTTGAGAATAATATAATTACGGATAAAAAGATGTATCAAGATGACGGTGTGTTACCCGCGGCAAAGAACGGACATCTGGAGATAATTAAATATTTGGTCGGGCGGGGGGCAAAAACAGACCATTATATGAGGCAGGCACCGCTTATGGCCGCTGTCAGACATAAGAACCATGACATTATTACCTACCTGGTTGAAACCAAAAAAGTTGATGTAAATGAAATTTGGTGCCGTTCCATATCAAACCAAAAAGTATGTGATAGTGCCGTGGCAAACGCGATTGAAATAGATTCCCTTGATCTGGTGAAATACTTCATTGCCCATGGGGCAAATATGGCCGGGCCGAATTCCGCAGATCGTAAAGTGAGTGAAACAGCATACAACGCAATCGGGGCTGCCTGTAAATTCGGAAGAACGGAAATATTGAATTATCTGATAGACCGGTACCGGATGGACTTCGGCAGCGGCAACTATGCTTCACGTGCCATGGCGTATATCTTTCTGGCAATTGAAAACAATCACGCGGATATCGTAAAGATACTTATTGCACACAATATTAATAAGAATAAGGACTGGTATGAAACCAATCCCATAGTGCACGCGGCGAAAATATGGAAAAATGAAATCGTGAAAATATTGCTGCAGGAAGGCGAAGATCCACTACGCCCGGACGAAAACGGGGAGTCCGCTCTGGGATTGGCGTATGCATACAAGGATCAGGATTTGATTAATACAATTCTTGCATACGGGCCCGAACATTTTTCGGTTGATGTTTTTTCGGTAAGCGCTTCCAGCTTTTTCACCCAAAATGACCGGGCCGACGTTCCGGAAAATTGTCTGGATAAAAATCCGCAGACCGCATGGATTGAGGGCCGGACGGGTATCGGTAGAGGTGACTTTATTACTCTTGCCTTTAAACAGAAAATACCCATTAATGCCATAGAAATACACAACGCGGATACTCATGCCGGTGTTTCGGCAAACAACATCAAAACGGCCAAAATTGTTTATCGTGATTCGCACGACAGGCGCCGGCGCAGTAAAATTCTGGAATTTAAGAACAACACTACCGCAAGGGCCAAGCTGGGTGAAACCATCGTTACCAATTATCTAAAGCTCTATATTTTTGATGTATTCGGACATTCGGAATATTCGGGCATCGCTGAACTTGCTTTCTATTTGAACGATAAGAAATATGTCTGTCATTATAAAAAAGAAGAAGTTAAAAAAACGAGAGGATCCGGCCGGTATACCAACTATCCGCCGCTTGACGGAAAATTCAGAGAAGCCACTCCTGCCAAGGATGAATATCCCGGTAAAATTGAAACCCTTTTTGAAAGCAAAAAAAATGGAGTTAAAACATGGGGGAAAGCATTTCCCTGGACATATACCGAATTAAACAAAATACTGAAAACCGGAAGCAGACTATTCATGATTTATGGTCATACTGATATCGGGATGCTGGAAACCGACAGCAATCTCAGTTCCGTGAAATACAGAGTATATAGGGCCGGGAATGAGTTCGGTGTGACGACGACCAAACGCATCGGTGATGCTGTTTTTGTTGCAGGATATTATGGGAATCCGGACGGAGGGAATGCCCACTGCGATGCGTTAATCGTTAAATTTGATAATACATTCAAACCGATTTTAAGTAAAATCTTCGGCGGCGGTTTTCATGACTACGCGGTAAATATTCACAAATGCAGTGACAATAGTATTTTGGTCAGCGGGAACACAAAATCATTCGGATTTGGGAAAACCGATTACTGGGTATTAAAATTGGATCAGGATTTTCATTATATCTGGCAAAAGACGTATGGGGGACAGGATGAAGATATTCTCACCGCGTCAACTGAGGATGATGACGGGAATATTTTGTTGGCCGGGTATTCGAAATCTTTTAATAAGCACAGCTATGATTTTTGGCTGTTGAAAATAGACACGGATGGTAATATTCTCTGGCAGAAGACATTCGGCACAAAATACGACGATGAATTGACTTTTTGTACGCGTGCCGGCAACCATGATTTTATTTTAACGGGTTTTTCCAAGGTTGACATTATGAACAGGCAACCCTTTATATGTAAAATTGATGATACAGGGAACCTGATAGAGGCGGATGCGTTTACCGCGATAGATTCATTAGAAAAAGTATTTCATACTTTGGATAATAAACTCTTACTCACCGGGACCTCCGGTAACAGCATGTGCTTGTTGAAAATGGATGATGATATGCATATTATTTGGGCCAGAAAAGTAAATATATCGCCGGATTCTCCGGATGAAAATCCCCGCTATGAAAAGGTCGATCGTGAGTCCATCAATGATATTGTTTTTCTGAATGATCAGAGTTTTATCGGGGCGGGGAGAATGATGATTACTATTTCATCCCGAAACACAATGGGTACGAAGGAAAGGCAGTTTATTCTGCGGTTTTTACCCGATGGTACATTGGGAAAACGGAGTTTCTTTGAAAATATGGATACGACAAAACAACATCTCGGCCTTAATATTCATACGACGGCGGTATATCCTGTTGATAACCGGGAATATTTTTAAGCAAGTAACTGGGAATGTTTGCATCCATATCCATTCGTGTTATCCGTAGTTTCTATTACTTTCTTTTTTCCCCAATAACCGGCGTCTCCCGCGGCCGTAAAAAAAATTCCTTGACATCGGTTTTGAGTTTTCCTATCCTATGCAATACACAAGGAGGACCAATGAAAACTGGCTATGCGCTGTTTATGATTTTATTTTTACTGGGCACGACGGCGTGCCAGGATGACGCCAGGCAGAAGTACGGGGTGTTTGCCGAACAAAAAGAACAAGTAAAAGCACCCTTGAAGGCAGAGGAAAATATAACCGGAATACTTGATTACTACATGGGCCTGGACAATTTCCGCGGACAGACGGCGGACAATCCGCCGGCATATTTTTGGGCCGACATGGACCTGGGTTTTAAACACGGAGATGCCAAACTACAGACCGAGCTTACGCAGAAAAAAACACGGATTCAAGATATCATACAAATATACCTCAGCAGAAAGAAAGCAGAAGAGCTGAAATTAACAAACACAGAAACATTGCAGCGGGAGCTGTTGCAGCAGATAAACGGGCTGCTGCAAAGCGGGAAGCTTAAAGTGGTAATAATTCAGGAGCTGCAGGTTATCTATTAAGGGGTCTGTTTTATATGGACAGTATGGTGTCGGAAATCGTGGTCAAGCTTTCTCCCGTATTCCTGCTGATTGGAACGGGAGTAGGGGTGCGCCGGCTGAAGCTCTTCAGCCCGGAGACGATCGACGGTTTTAAAAAGCTGATCATCAACATTTCGCTGCTTGCCATCCTGCACGATCATATCAAAACCGTCGTCTCCCGCTACAAGGGCAGGGTCCACACCTGGTCCATTATTGAGGAACCCGAATTGGCCGTCATGGATCAAGCTGATCCGAACGGATGACCTGAAAGCGGTTGGCACGGAGTTGTGGGGCGAGGCGCGTGACAGCCGGCCACTATTAGCCCGGATAAACGGTCTATTGGAGACCGGCAGGCTGCGGTGGGTATACATAACTGAAAGATCTAATTGGGATACATCCGCACATAATGAAAATAGGCCCGGATGCCGGGGGCGCCGATATCGCCGTTGACGGCAAAAAGACCTACCCTGGGATTGTGACCCAGATTAATCTTTGCTTTTTTTATGAGCAAGTAATTCCTGCCGTCGGTGCTGTACCATCCGGAATACATATTGCCTTTTTTCACCAGGCGCATATACACCGTGGATGCGGAAAATGGAATCATTTTGTTATGGTATATTCCAAACGATTCGCTGCCCATTTCCATGTGACGGCCTTGGTTGATAAATATATAATCGATGTTTACATAGTTGTTGTCGTCGCTATACACAATCAGTCCGGCTTGCTGCCAAATTTGCTTGGGTGAAAACTCCAATTTGGTTTCAAGCCTGAAATCAGAAAAATTGGTTCGTGTCAAAAGGATATTTTGGGCTGTATTGACTACTTGATACAAATCACCCTTTGCGGTTACTATGGTCAGACAGCCGGGTCTCATTGTAAGACTCCATTTGCTTGAACTTTGCCTGACCCAATGCCAGCGTTCATTCAACCGCGCACTGTTGAATTCATCAATAAATCCGCTTGTTGTCTTCGGAGTCTTATGGAAACCGTCCGCCGCAGTATCGCTTTCCGGCGCTGTTTCCGTGGTAGTATTGACAGCCTTATTCAGTCTGACAAACTCATCCATTATAAACCCTTTACCGTTATCTGTTTTGAACTCTTCTGTGATACGCTGTTTTTCTTCAGGATTTTTTCCATAACCTTGGATGAAAAAAATCCTTAGGTCATTAATGTATTGACTCCAATATGCTTCCAGTTTCTGCTTTTCCGAATACGCCTTCAGACACTCGTCATTGGATATATAGATTCCGTCCGCGGATCTTATTTTTTCAGGCTGGAGTATTGTCAATTTTGATTCAAGCTCCTGTTTTTGCAGATTAATCGTATTCAGTTTTTCGGACAGCTCCTTTTTTTCCTTTTCCATATCTGTAAGTTGTTCGGCAAGTCGTTGTTTTTCAGCCGCCGACCTTGCCTCGCTTTTTTCCGACAATACGGACCGCATCTCATTTTCCAGGTTGATCCGTTTTTGTTTCAACAGCTCTTCATAATCCTCGGCCAATTTTATCAGAATGTACTTCCCCGGGTGTACAGTGGATGAGGGCTCCAAATCGCGCAGCAGATTATATTTCAAGCCGCTGCCGGCCAGAAACCAGACGGCAAACAGAATTACTACAAATACCAGAATTATTCTCAAAAAAAAGAAGATGTTTTTCTTCATGACACGCTCCTCTTGCGGATTACTTTTCCAGTTCCTTGGTCCCCAGTTCTATCCACTCTTCCGACGGTTCGTTGATATTGTATGTTGCTTTTTTCAGCCATGGTCCGGGGTTCGCTTTAAACTCTTCATATTCCTCAACTTTTAATAATGATTTGATGAAATTTTCAATGGGCGGAAAATATTCTGTATAATAGAAATTCCCCATTTTTTTTATAAGTTCCATCCAATTTTTTTGGGCTTTTATTTTAAGCGCCTTGTCTTTTTTTGCGCTGTATTCTTTCCAATATTTTATACTGTCCAAATAGGCGGTTACAAGTTCTTCAAAGTATTGCACGTTGTCCTGTTTTATGATGTGTTCGGAACCAACAAGGGAGTATTCTTCCTTTTTTTCCCTTTTCAATACTGTAAGCAGTTCTTTTGCCTGTTTTTTCCCTTTGGGTCGCGCCTTGTCTATCCTGACGCATTTGAATATGCTTTGTGCAGCGATAGTCTCCGGCAGGTTGAAATTCTTACCGCAGTCCAATCCGGTGTGTTTGAAGGCTGTGTCTGAAATAAGGAAATGTGTATGATACTGCTTGTTCAGGGTCTCAAGACGGCTTGCCGTATTTACCGGATCTCCTATTACGCCGAGTTCAAAATTATTATCCGTTCCTGTTTTTCCGTATGTCACCTTCCCGTAATCGAGGCCTATTCGAAAATTAAAAACAATATCAAGCTTTTTGCGGATCTGCGGCACAAGTTCCAATAATTCCACGGCCGTCTTAAATGCGTTTAATACGGCCGGTTGTCCTTTTTCAGCGTCCTGATCCCGGAAAATAATCAGACAGGCGTCACCCATGTATTTATTTATTTTCCCGCCTTTGGCGCCCGTTGTATTTTCCACCTGTGTCCAAATATTATTGAGTATGGTCATTATATCGTCGTTGTGTTTTTCCGCGATTGTTGTGAAACCCTGAATATCCAGAAACAATACGGCCATCATTTCGTCGTGCGGCTTGAGCAGGCTGTTGTCGTTTTTCAACGTGGCTATAAACAGATCCTTGTCCGCAATTCCGGATATTATGTCTCCCACCGCGGTCAGTGATCCGACCAAATGAGTGAACGAATTATCAAGTTCATATGTTTCCCTGAATATCGTTTTTATCTGTTCGATTTTGTTTTTTACCGTCCCGGTATTTTTTATTTCATTACTCAATTGCGTCATGCCGTTGCTGATGGTTTGTATTTCCCGGGCGGCCTTGGCCGTATTTAAAATCTTAATATAGGCCCCGATACCGAACAGGACTATGAGCAGAATCAATACGGTGTTTCTCATCCTGTAGATTATAAAGAAGAACTCGTCATCCCTGTCAGCGATTACCAGGATGGGACAGATCAAGTCGGCGCTTTCCCGTTGAAAGTCTTTTCTGATTCCGATCTCCGCGTACTGTGCTGTGCCGATATACCTGCTCCCCTGAAAATCAAAACTTATGGTACTGGGAAAAGGGTCCGTTTCATTATGTACCGTATTCTGCCTTATCCGTTCAATTTTTTCCTGAAACGAATCATAATCAGTCCCCTCCGGATTGAAAGCGAGATCCGGATTATTTCTTTTTCCCGCTATGGTATGATTTTGGTCTTTTGGAAAAACGGCCAGGAATATGCTGTTGTCATATTTTGATCGCTTTAACGTTGAAGTTTTAAGGTATTCGAATATCATGGTTATATTCTTATTATACGGAAGATCGTTTTTATTCTCGATATAATTGACGGCATTGATCAGATCGAATTGGGTGATTTTCATGCTTTCGGTGAATTTATTGCTGTTGTATTTTACCAGTATGTCTTTAATTACGTATTCAAACAGGAAAAACACGCCTATGAAAACCGCCAGAAGCACTATAACATCCATAAACAACAAAGTCATTTTCATGGTGTTTTTTAACGGTGTCTTGGTTTTGGTCATAACTTGTTCCTCATGTTAAAATAAGTATCAATATAATTTAGTTTTTTTCACGTATTATTATAACCCATCAACCTTATTCTTATAAAAAGGCGAAGGTCATGTCCAGATGCACGAAATATACCATAAATAACCGCATTAATCCATGATTATAAAAATTTATTCTCCGCACAGATACGCAGCCTTGCAGGCGCTTTTTGCGCGTAAAAGACCTTCCCCTTTGATCATTTTCATTATACTATAATGCTCGTTACATTATGGACGGAATGGTCAGTGAAATTGTGGTTAAACTTTCCCCTGTGTTCCTTCTCATCGGCACGGGGGTGGCGGTGCGGAAGCTGAAACTCTTCAGCCCCGGGACGATTGACGAGTTTAAAAAACTTATCATCAACCTTTCCC
>CAZKOS010000149.1:0-8160 GCA_964554445.1 uncultured Spirochaetaceae bacterium
CGAGGAATTTATCAGGAAGCCAGGAAGGGCAGGAAACCAGGAAAAGAGGGGGAAGAGCGTAAAGAGAATTTTTAAAAAAATTAATCGTTATGATAGCGGCTTTTTTTCGGATTTCTGTAATAACGTCTGGCGGATACCCGAAGCTGCCGCAGCGAAGCGCAGGTAGTTTTGGTATCCGCTGTTAAGCGCCGTGCAAAAACTGAACAGCAGCGTCTTGTCTTTCACCGTTTATAAATTTTTTAGTTTCTTTTTCCATTCCTTTCTTGCTATCATCTTTTTATAGCCGATCAGAATAAAAAATGCCAATAAAGTTGTAAGTAAATACACTGGAATTAAAATAGGAGTGTAAGATATCACGACTTGCATTGCGATATTTGGTTTGAGTGAAATTAAAATGATATATGTCAATGAATTTGAGGTTATCAACAGGTAATTTGTTAAAGAATAATTTAAAAATGTTAAGTTATCTATAAAAATAAAAAGTAATGGTACGAATGACAAAATTGTTACTGGCAAAATAAATAGTAACTCGTATGAGAATATTCCCGTATTATCTAAAAACGTCATTACCAAACCATTAAATATACCCACGAGAAGCGCTATCAAGTATTTTTCCTTTTTACTCAATTCTAATTTCATTATTCCTCCGTAATAATCATTGTTTTTTGCATGGCGCCCAACTCTCTTTTACCTTCCTGATCCCTCTCTTTTCCTGGTTTCCAGTCCTTCCTGGTTTCCTTATAAATTCCTCTTCCTCAACCGCGTGACGGCGGCTATGATCATGAGCAAAGTGATGAACGGTTCGATGGTGATCCAGGCGGTCAGGCGTTGAACGATTGTTTCCATGTACCGGAGCGTAGAGGTTTCGTATTCGCCTGTAAAGCGCTTTTCGGTGGAATTTACAAAACTTTTTCAACTTCTGGGACACGCTTTTTTTTGAATCGAAACGCGGAACGAGAATGCGGACGCGGATCGGCATTCCCCGGGAAACGCTCTCCCAAGGCTCCGCGGGCTTACTCGCCCGCCGTGAAATATGCGATGCCGTCGAACGACGAGTCATTGAGCAGGTTGTCGACGAACCGGCTGTTTTCCTCCCGCACGTAGCGGTCGGTTTGCAGACGCTGGACGGCGGAGACGGCGATCATTATTCCCAGGCTCAACACCGCGGCGGCGGCCAGTCCGGAGAGGGAATAGGCGATCCGGCGCCGTTTTTTTCTGGCGCGCCCGAGCGCGGCCGCCCGGGAGACGGCGGTCGGGCCGCCCTCGGCCGTCCGCCGTTCGAGTTCCCCTCTCAGCCGGTCGGGATACGCCGTGAGGAATTCCCCGAAAGCCCGGCACGGGCCGCACGATTCAAGATGTGCGGCGCAGACGCCGTCGAGCGGGGCGCCGCGGTCAAAGGCGTCCTGCAGCCTCTCCTTCGCCTCGGAACAGGTTATCTTCGACATATTCACCTCCCCCCTTCAACCATCGCGAACAGCTTTTCGCGGGTGCGGTGCAGGATGGACTTGATCGTACCCTCTTTCCGGCCCGTCACGGACGATATCTCCGCTATTGAGAAACCCTCGACGTCTTTCATGAGAAGGATGTCCCGTTCTTCGCGAGACAGCTCGAGGAGACGTTTCGACACGTTCTCCCGCCTCTCCCGCTTGAGGAATTCGTCCTCCGGAGAGGAGACGGCCCGCGGGGCGTTTTGCAGCAGCGCGGTTTCCCGGCGGCGGAGCCTCGTCGCCTTCCGTAACAGGTCGATGGCCTTGTTGCGGGCGTAGCGGTAAAAAAAGGTCTTGAAGCTGCTCCGGAAACGGTAGCGCCCGACGTCGGTGTAGATGCCGGCCAGGATTTCCTGTTCGGCGTCTTCCATATCCTCGCGGGCGCCGTTGAAAACCGAGAACAGCAGGCGGCGGAGCAGGGGGAGATGGGCGCGCATGAGCTCTTCGAACAGGGCGGGATCCCGGGTTGAGACGAAATGACGAATGAGTTTCGTTTCAACCGAGTCCCGTTCCCCGACCGGAAAGGCCCCTCCGGCGGTTCCCGCGTACGCCCGTTCCTCCATCAGTCCGTCCGCTTCCATAAAAGCCCAATTATCTCAGTTGCCGTTCGGCGGCGGGTTTCGCGGGGGATTCGCGTTCCGCGGGTTGTTGCGACGATTCGGACCGCGGCCGTCGCGGTCGAAGTTCCGCATTCGCGCCCTGAGCCCCCGCAGGTAACGTTGCGCGTCGGCCCAGCGCTTGTCGCCCAGGATGCCTTTTATTTGAATCGCCAGCTCGATCTGGGCCAGGCGAATCGCGTACTCGACGTCCATGGCGTCGCGCAGGGTCTTTTGGACGGCGTTCATATCGACGGGAGTGGCGAGCAACAGCCGCTTGAGCTCCGCGGCCTTGACGCCCTTGTCGGCGTTGGCGAGCTGGATCTTCTGGTGCGCGTCGTCCCACGCCTTCTGCAGGGCCTGCACCTCCTGGTCCGTCAGGTTGAGCTGCTTGCGCACCCTGGCGTTGTCGAAGAAGCGGTTCATATCCTGCGCCACGGCCGCGACGGCAACGCCCGCCAGGAGCACGGCGGCGATCATCAGTCTTTTCATCGGTATACCTCCTTGCGCGGTATGACCTTTAGTCGTCGGCCGGCGGCTCCGGGTTGCATGAAAAAACCGAAAAGCGGGGTTCGCCCGTCACTCGGGTTTGTCGCCGGTGACGAGCGTGTCCTTCCAATTGGCGACGGCGCCGAAATTCACGACGTCGGTAAAGCCCAGCCCGAGAAGGGTTTGCCGGGCCCGTCCGGAGCGCGCGCCGCTCCGGCAGTAGACCACGATGCGGTCGCCCTTTTCCGCGGCCGGCGGATTTTCGCCGATCACGTCGACGGGAATATTGATCGCGCCCGGGATATGGCCGGAAGCGTATTCCGCCGGCGTTCTGACGTCGATCAGGTGAAAGCCCGGCGAATTTTCCTGAAGGAGACGCTGGAGCTCAGACGACGAGAGCGCGGTTTGTGCGGATACGCTTTGCCGCACGCAGGACACGAGCCCCAGGAGGCTCAACGCGAGCCCGGTTGAGATGATTCGTAATTTCATGGACGTACCTCCGAAATATTCATGGTTGAATATACTGATTTTCCGGATTCAAGGCCTTTGCGAGCCGTTATTTTTTCGGGAATCGAGAGCGGTCGTTCGCGGCCGGGTCCGGCCCGCCGCCGCCCGGTCGGGCGGATCAGTCTTTCCAGGGGAAGAACATTCCCTTGAGCGTGCGCCTGCCCACGAGCTGCCGTTCCGGCTCGAGAATCTCCTGCCAGGGGATTTTCCGGCGGTCGGCCTGCGGGTGGGCGTCCAGGTAATCATATTTGAACACCCTGAGCTTCAATGCCGCCGACTGCATGATCAGGATGGAGACGAAACCGGGCAGGATGAAGAAGAAAACCATCGATATTCCGAACACGAACAGGGAAAGGAGGGTCAATCCGAAAATCGAGAACGCGGGATTGTCGAAAAACATGATGAACATTTTCCGGATGTTCTTGCGCAGTTTCTTGTCAAAACGGCCCTGCAGGGCGAAAAAATACTGGGTTGCCATCAGCCAGGTGATGTACAGCCAGAAAATGACGAAGAAGAGAAGGGGCGAGAGCCAGTTGGCCATGTTGTGGAGGTAGACGCTGGCGGCGTTCAGAATCAACGCCAACAGGATGCCCTGGATCACCCCGAAGATCAGGCTCGGTTTCCAGGTCTCCTTCAGGGCGCGGAAGAATTCGGCGAACGACGGCTTCGTATAGTCGACGATCAAGGTCGTCATGGAGCTCACCGCGCCCGAGTAGACGCCGAGGAGGGCGCCGCTGACGATCAGCACGGCGAGGTTGGCGAAAAACATGCCGAGGCTTGTCCCGGCGACGCCGGTGGAAAGCAACAGCGCGCCGACGCCCCACATCCCGCCCAGGGAGAGCGCCAGGACGGCGCAAAAACCGAGGTTCATGAGGATGACCGACAGCAGGTTGTCCCACATGTCGAAAAAGCTCTTTTTTATGAAAAAACCGAACATGGCATCAATCTACAGGAATTGCGGTCTCATGACAACCTTCGGGACGCGTTTCAGCCGTCGGCACAAGGTCAGAAAAAAGGCGAATCCGATCGTATGAGGGGCGCCACGTTCTTCATAAGCTCTATGAGGATTCTGATTAAGAAAAAAAACACGCCAAAAGGATGAAGATGGAGATCGGCTACCACGCTTCGGAGAGGGGAGCGGCAGCGGGCGATTCGGCGGGTCTGGCGCGAGGCTTATCCGTCACGGTGGACGGCGTCGACGTCACGGGCGAGGGGATGGGGATCGGTGCCCCGGCCCTGCGCGACGGCTTTACGTATTTTCCCTCCTCCTGCCGCACTGAAAAAACAGGTCCCGGACGTTTCGTGAAGCGATTCGTCATCGACAAACGGCTGATTGTTTCGGTTTTCGGCAGGCCGTCGCTTTTTCTCACCTCCCTGGTAGAGCGCTCAACCGACTGGTACGCCGCTCACCCTTCCTCGCAACAGGCGCTTCTGGGACTGTCGCGTCTCGCGCGGAGGTTGTTCCGGATAAACATCCGCTACCGGAACGCGGGGCCCGAGGCGGAGGCCATTGTCACGTACGTGATCAGGGGCGACGAGGTCGACGTATCGGGCTCGATCCGGGTCCTCGGACGGCGCCGCCGCCTCCCCACCGTCATCCTGATGAACGAAGTCGACGCCCGCTTTTTCGACGCCGGTCTGCGCGGCGGGCGCCTGGTGCCGCCGCCGACGGGTTGGAGGAGGCTTCCTCCGTCGGAACGAACGGCCGCGCTGGTCAACCGAACGAGCCGCCTCGCCTTTTCCGCCCGGCGTCTGCGCGTCGTGCCGCGCGTCGAGCCGAAACGCTTCTGGGGCTCGGAGCGGTCGGAGGGACTGTGCTGGGCGGGCATGGATTATGAAATCGACGCCGGCGCCTTGCACGCCCGGGAGATCGGTTTCAGCTACCGGGTCGGGTTTACGCCGTTCGACACGACCGCGGCAGGGGAGGCAAGGCATGAAGCGTGAGAAGGGAAGCGTCGCTCTCGTTTACCCCTATTTCATGACGGGCGCGGAGCGGAAAAGCCTGTTCCAACCCATCGGCATCGCCGCGCTCGCGAGCCAGTGCCGGGAGCGGGGGATCGCGGCGCGGCAGTTCGATTGCACTTTTTCCGATTTTAACCGCATCACGGCCGCAATCGCGTCCGCGCGGCCGGCCGTTGTCGGCATGTACGTCATGGCGACCATGAGCGGGAACGCGACCGCGCTGATCAAAGCCCTCCGGCCGCTTCTGCCGAACGCCCTGTTCGTCGCGGGCGGACCGCTTCCCACGCTGTATCCCGAGCGTTTCTCGGCTCTGTTCGACGCGGTTTTTCGCGGGGAAGCGGACGGCGCGTTTCCCGATTTCGCTTTCGACGCCGTTTCGTCCGCCTCTGATAAACGTTTTCGGGCCGAACGGTTCGCGGACGTGCCGGGGTTGTATATTTCAGATGAGACGGCCCCGGTCGACAATCCGCCGGTGCACCGCGACGAGGCGTTCCTCGACCGCTTGCCGTTTCCCGACCGGGCGGGAGTGCCGGTGGCGCCGTACCAGTGTTTCTGGAAAAAGAAATGCGGGTTGAAGCCGGCCACCGTCATGCTCACCTACGGATGCCCCTACACGTGCGATTTTTGCTCGAAGCCGGTCTTCGGCGACCGCTTGCGGAAGCGCGACCTGCCGCGCGTCATGGCGGAGATCCGCGGCATCATCGGTCTCGGATACGACAGCCTGTGGATCGCCGACGACTGCCTGACGCTCGACCGGGATTACCTGGCGGGTTTTTGCCGGGCGCTCACGGATTCCCGTCTCGCGGTTCCCTGGTCCTGTCTGACGCGGGTGGACAAAATCGATATGGAGACGGCGCGCCTGATGAAGGGAGCCGGTTGTTACAAAGTCTATTGCGGCCTGGAATCGGGAAGCGACCGGACCCTCGGGCTCATGCGCAAGCGCGCCTCGGTGGAGGAGGGCGTCCGCGCCGTTGAGATTTTTCACAGGACGGGGCTCGCGGTCGGCGGTTTCTTCATGGTCGGTTACCCGGGCGAGACCGCGGCTTCCATCGAGTCGACCTTCGACCTCGCGCTTTCCCTGCCGCTCGACGAAATTTCCTTCACCGTCCCGTATCCATTGCGGGGCTCTCCCCTCTACGAGCGGCTGGGTCGCCCCGAGGCGGACGGCGATTGGGAATACGAAAACGAGGTGAAATTTCTTTTCCACTCGGAATTCGACGCGCGCGTTCTTCGCGAGCGGATCCGGTTGACGATGGACCGGTTCGCGGCGAAGAAAAATACCGCCCGCCGTGATTTTTCCCTTGACCATTGGGTTTCCGCCTCGATACTCTTTCGGAAAAGGAGAAACCCTATGAAAAACCTCATCATCTACGCCACCAAAACCGGTTACGTCACCGAGTGCGTCGAAAAGCTGTCGGGAATGCTCAAGGGCGAGGTCGACACGATCAACCTGGCCGGCCGTCCCCCGGCCGTCGACCCGGGCCGCTACGACAGAATCATGATCGGCGGGTCGATCCACGCCGGGAAGATCCAGAAAGTCGTGAAGAAATTCTGCGCCGCCCATTCGCCGCTTCTCGCGACCAAACAACTGGGGCTTTTCTTCGCCTGCCTCACCCCTCCGGAAAAAGCGGGCCAATACTTCGACGACAACTTCCCGCCCTCCCTGGTCGTCCAGGCCAAGGCCAAAGGATTCCTGGGCGGCGCCGTCTATTACGAACGCTTGAGCCCCATCGAGCGCTTCATCATGAAAAAGATCAGCGGTACGCCGGAAAATTTTTCCCGGCCGAACGACGCCGGCATCGAGGAATTCGCCCGGGCGATGGGCTGACGTCCCGTTCCGGGATGAGCTGTAGGAATTCAATAAGGAAACCAGGAAAGGAAACGAGCGGACGATCACGGGGAGCACGGATGGGACGGATAACACGGAGGCGGGGGAAAGGATAAAGGGAAAGCAGGATTGGAGTGAAAAAGAAAAGACAAAATGATAATAGGAGTCTTTTTCGTTCATAATTTGGATACTGAACGTTATTTCATTTCCGTGTTCCTCCGTGGCTCTCTTTATTTTACCGGGTTCCTGGTTTCCCTATCGACTTATCCTATTGCTTCCAGTCGGAAAGAATATGATCGATCGCCTTGTCGAGCGCGGGGTCGACGGCGCGGCGTTTGGGGTCGGCCATGAACCAGGCGACGCTGCGGCGGACCCCGGCGTGGAAGGGAATGGACGCCTGGAAGCCGGGTACGGCCCGCTTGATCTTTGTGTTGTCGAAGACGGCGCAATAGGTCTTGTCCCCCAGCAGCCCGGCCCCGAGCCCGGGCTCCAGGCGGGCGATGATGTCCGACGGCACGTGCACGACGCGGGGCGCCGCGCCCAGCGCGTCTCCGATGAGGGCGGTGATGTTCTCCCAGGAAAGCACCTCGTCCCCGGTGATGTGGAACGTTTCGCCCAACGCGCGCGGGTTGCCGAGGAGGCCGGTAAAGGCTTTGGCGAAGTCGTCCGAGTGCGTCAGGGTCCAGAGCGATTGGCCGTCGCCGTGAACGACGATCTCCCGGCCGTCGAGAATCCGCTGCGCCTCGGTGAAGCCGGTGCCGAAGGGAGTGGGGATGTAGCCGTCGGAATACGTATGCGACGGCCGGACGACGGTCATGGGGAATCCCCGTTCCTCGTATTCTTTTTTGAGCAGAAGCTCGCAGGCGATCTTGTTTTCGGAATATTTCCAGAAGGGGTTGAAGGCCGGGGTCGATTCGGTGATCACGTGGTGCCGGGCGGGCTTGTGGTAGACCGAGGCCGAGCTGATGAACAGGAATTGGCCCGTTTTGCCCGCGAAGATCTTCAGGTCGGTTTCGATGTGTTCGGGGACGAAGGCGATGAAATCCGCCACCGCGTCGAAGGTGAGCCCATCGACCGCCTTGGCCGCCTCGGCCGGGTTCCTGATATCGGCCTTAAGAGTGAGAACGCCTTTTTCGGGCGCCGCCGTCAATCCGCGATTCAGGTGATAGACGGTATGGCCCCTCCGGAGCGCCTCCCGCGTGCACGACGTGGAAATATTGCCGGTTCCGCCGATAAATAATACTTTCACGCTTCCTCCCTTCAAAACGCGTCAATTTCTATTCTCAACCAT
>CAZKOS010000150.1:0-1978 GCA_964554445.1 uncultured Spirochaetaceae bacterium
TGGATGAGCAGGGCGAGGCTCTTTTTGATCAGGGCGAGCTCCGCGGGGGTGAGCCGGGAGCGGAGACGCCGCTCGCAGGCGCTTTTGGCCTTCTTGATCTCGGCGCAGGCGGCGCGGCCTTCCGTCGTGAGCGCGACGTCCACGGCGCGCCGGTCGCGGTCGTCCTCCCGCCAGTCGACCATGCCCTTGCGTTTGAGGCCGGCCAGCAGGCGGCTCAAGCGCGAGGGCGACAGGCCGACGAGCCGGGCGAGCTCGCCCGCGCGGGGGGAATCGCTTTCGGCCAGGGCGCAGACGAGGGTCGCCTCGCGCGCGGTCAGGGGCAGCCGCCCGGCGATCTCTTCTTCGATCCGGCAGAGCTGCTTGAACGAGAGGATGTAATCGATCACCTGTTCCACGGCCGCCTCCCGGCAATTGTTGCCAATAGCATTAGTTGTTAATAGCAATTATATCGCTTTCAAAGGCGTTCGTCAAGCGAATTCGGGTCCTGCGGGATCAATTCCCGATGAAAATGAAACGACGGAAGCAATCTCGCCCCGGGCGGTATCGCGGGAGGGAGGGTTGTTTTATCGCGTTCGCTTCGGCCCGCTTGAAGCTGCGCTGCGAGATGCGCTCAGCGAACGTGCGTGACGCGGTGTCGAAGGTCCCGCCCGCTCATTCTTCCCGGAGGTAATACAGGTAGCCGGTGGTCTTGTTGTCGGGATTCCGCGCCTCGACGACGATGCCGCGGCCGCCGGGCAGAATGTAGATCGGGCTCGAACCGCTGAATTCGGGGAATCGGGCGGCCAGGTCGACCGTCCGCCTGACGGCCGGTTTGCGCGCGTCTATATAGAAGAGCCTGCCGCGGATGTAATAGAGAAGCGTGTTTTCATTCCACACCCCGAATTTCCGGTACGCGTCGTCCCCGGCGTCCCCCAATCGCACTTCACCCTTCTTCCTGCCGGACAGGATATCGGTGATCCACAGTTTCCCGGTGGAGCTCGACACGTGGTAGAGGGTTTTTTCGGAGGCGTCGAAATCGCTCCAGTAGGTGTGCCGCTGTATGCCGACGCGCCGGGCCCCGCCCGTCCGCAGATCGAAAATATAACCCACGGGGTGCGTCTTTTCGCCCACGTGACCGAGGTCGCGGTAGGCGGGCATGAAATACCTTCGACCGTCGGCGGAGAGCATGCCGCGCGTTTGCCGGCTCCCGATCTTGACCGCGGCGACCGCCCGGTCGCTCTCACCTTCGATTGCGTGGATGGTGAAGGTCTGATCGCCGACATTGAGGTAGCGGTCGTATTTTCCGACGCGTGTCTTTTTCAGCCGGGATTCGGTCTTCAGGTAGTAGCACGTCTTCTTCTCGGCGTCATAGCCGATGTTTTCCACGCCGAGTGAGGTTTCCTCATATTCGCCGGTCCGGGGGACGTGCGTCTCCTCGAACAGGGGAAGCGCACCGGTAATCTCGTTCCGGCGGAGGTCCCAGTGCACGAAGAAGGTCCGTTTCGCCTGACCCTTCTTCAGGATGAAGTAGTTGATCACCCGCAGTCCCGCCTCGCCGTTGGCGGTATCGAAGAAGAAGCAATCTTCTATCCAATAATTTTTTCTGAGCTTGCCCCGCAACTCGGAATCGAGTTTTTCCTCAACCAGAAGCGACTTGTTTTTTTCGAAGAAAGCCCGCAATGGCACGTCGAGCGTCTCCAATTTCAAATCCGGCAGGGTGATGAAGCTGACGGTATCATCGAAACCTTTGAGCGGACTCGGCTCGATGAAAAACCTCCCGCCGCGATCGACGAGGTTGTCCCAGTGCGTCCTGCCGTAGGTGTCAGTCTCGACCAGCTTCGCGCCGCTTATGATGTGAAAGGATTTTTCCTGCGCGCCGGCGGGCGGTGCCGACGTCGATGCCATAGCCAGCGCGGCGGCGAGCGCCGCGTACAAGAGCGTCGTACGCATAAACCTTCCGCCTCCTTCCTTTTTTTAAAATGCTAACGATTCCTCATCG
>CAZKOS010000150.1:2078-4137 GCA_964554445.1 uncultured Spirochaetaceae bacterium
CCGATCGTCGTCTTGATCGAAACGATTTCAAATAGCTCATTGACGATCCCGCCCGTGGAAATTACCTTATATTTCATATCGTCCGGTACAATGGTGTCTTCGTCGGAGCCGGTCGGCGCTCATTCGTGCCGTTCCGTTGATCGCCAGCGGACTTTCCGGGGAGGGAAACGTGCCCGAAAACAACCGTCAATTTCTCGCAAGCGATCTGGCCGGGACCTGGTGCGGCTCGCTTGCCGTCGGCGTCGTCAGCCTGCGAACCGTCATTAATCTCCGGCTGGATTCCGGTGGTCTGACCGCGACCATGGACAGCCCGGACCAGGGCGCTTTCGGACTTCCCGTCGAGAACGTGAGCCTGGCCTCGGGAAACAAGCTCACCGTGATAATGCCGGCCATCGGCGCGGTCTACGAAGGTGATATAAAAACAACGGACCGAATCAGCGGCGCCTGGACCCAAGCCGGGCAGAAACTGTCGCTCGAGCTCGAGCGTCTTCCCGGCCCGATCGATTATGCGCGGCCCCAGGATCCCCGTCCGCCCTTTCCCTACACGGCCGTCGACGTGAGCTTCAAAAACGATGCGGCCGGAATAACCCTGGCCGGGACGCTCACGTATCCGGCGACCGACCAGGCCCTGACCGCGGTCATCCTCATCAGCGGATCGGGCAGCCAGAACCGGAACGAGGAGATCATGGGCCATCGGCCCTTCCTCGTCCTCGCCGATCATCTTTCGCGTCGGGGCATTGCCGTGCTGCGCTGCGACGACCGGGGCGTGGGCGGGTCCGAAGGCGACCCCGCCCTCGCCACCTCGCGCGATTTCGCCTCGGACGTTGAAGCGGCGATCGCGTATCTCAAAACCCAGCGCCTGGTGAAAATCGCCCGGATCGGGCTCGCGGGCCACAGCGAGGGAGGCCTGATCGCGCCCCTGGTGGCAAGCGCCTCCCCCGACGTCGCCTTTCTGGTGCTGTTGGCCGGACCCGGCTGTCCGGGCCGGAAAATCCTCCTCCAGCAGTCCGAAGCCATCATGCGCGCCGCCGGTCGAAGCGAGGCGGACATCGAGGCCGCGCGCCGATCCAACAATGAAATTTACGACCTGGTGACTGGTCCCGATCCGATCGAGACGCAAAAAGCCAAAATCAGGGCCATACTGGCCGCGGCCGGTATGACGGATACCGCCCAAATCGAGGCCCAGATCTCGGCCGTCACCAGCCCCTGGTTCAAATTTTTCCTGAGTTATGATCCGGTTCCGGTCCTGGAAAAAACCCGCCTCCCGGTGCTGGCGCTGAACGGTGCGCTCGATCTCCAGGTTCCGCCGGGCCCGAACCTGGGCGCCATCGAACGGGCGTTGCGGAAAGCCGGCAACGACCGTTTTGCAATCAAGGAGTTCCCCCGGCTGAATCACCTTTTTCAAACGGCCCAGACCGGCCTGATGGACGAGTACGCGCGGATTCAGGAGACGATCGCCCCCGCGGTCCTCGACACGATCGCCGACTGGATCGGGGGTCTGGTAACCTCTCAGTCCTGAGTCCGCGCCGGTATTTTCCCCGCGGCATAGGCCGCGAGGTAGTACGCGCCCCCGGCCGCGGCGTCCGTCCAGCGCACCTTCAGGCCGGAGACGAGCGAGGCTGCGTCCGGTTTCAGCACGAGGATCGGCTGCATCGAGTAGTCGCCCGGCGACCGATCGGCGCAGATCACCACGACCGGTTCGCCCCGCGCGGGAAACCGATACGCGTACCCGCGCCCCGCGATTATTTCCGTTGCGTCAATGGCGACGAACGGGGAATCCGACGACGCGGTGGACAGGACGCCGTCCAGCGGCGGAACGGACAGGCGCGTTTTGAGAATCTCGGTATTTCCCGAGAAGACCGTCAACTCCCACGGCGTCCCCGAATCGATCCAGAATTTATTCTCGAACGGAACCAGCGCGAAATACCCGAGGTCGGCGCCCGGATCGCTCGGCTGGATCGGTATTTCCGTTCTGAACTCGCGCTTCCCGTTCCGGGCGACGACGACCGCTTTCGCCTTGTCGGGGACGTCCTTTTTCAGCTCAGCTTTCTTCCGGCGT
>CAZKOS010000150.1:4237-8157 GCA_964554445.1 uncultured Spirochaetaceae bacterium
TACACCGCAAAGTTCGCCTTCTTCCACACGACGTCGGCGGCGGTGAAGCCCGCCTCGCCGAGAAGACTCAAGTGCGAGCCGAGGGCGAGCGGCGAGTCTTCCCGGTGATGGTTGGAAAGCAGGCGTGAGACGTCGTCGTCGGAAAAACCCCGCCGTTTCAGGTAGGCGGCCCATTCGTCCTCGTTGCGCCGCGTCAGGAAGTCGGTGGCCCCGGCTACCACGTCGCAGCAGACGAAGGCGCCGGGCGGTTTCAGGGCGGCCCGGATCCGCCGGTAAAGCGAAAGGTAATCGGCCTCGGTGCGCAGGTGGTGGACGGCGAAGCTCGAAATGACGGCCGGGTACAAGCCGATCCCCAGGTCGGCCGATGCGAAATCGCCCTCGACCGTGCGGTAGCGGCCGGTAAATGCCTTGAGCGTCTCGTCCGCGCCCGAGAGCATGTTCGGCGAAAAGTCGAGGAGCACCGCCTGCAGGCCCGGCAGGCGCTCCATGACCGCGCGGCTCAAATTCCCGGTGCCGGCGCCCAGGTCGAGAAACGTCGACCCGGGCTTCAGGAACGGCGCGAGCAGCTCGGGCACCGCGGCGAAGATCTCGTCGGCTTCCATGAACCAGGCCGGCCGCCGCCGGCTGTAGCAGGCGGCGGTCTCGCCGTCGAATCGCTGTTTTATTTCCGCGCTCGTCATCTTGTCATTGCGATTTCTCGTTTCCGGTCCGATGTAGCGCGGTAAATCGTTTTCGGGCATCTCATTCTCTCCCGGCCGCCAGGTTTGGCATATAGCCTGCCCCCAAGGTTGCGATTTCAGTCGTTATGAAGGGCAATCGTTTCGGAAATACGGCGGAAGCGATTATCCGACCGCCCGGGCACGGTCCCGTCGCAACCTTGGGGGCACTCAATGCGGCTCACGCGCGCCGAGCGCCGCGTCGAAGGAGAGCGTCTCGCCGTCGGCCGGGATCAACACCCGGTCGGCCAGACCCGCCTGCTCGAGCTTCTCCTTGAGCGCGCTCCGCGTGAGTCGGCAGTGGTTGACGGCCTCCATGTGCACGGCCACGATCCGCGCGCCGGGCGCGGCCCGGCAGGTCTTGATCACGTCGCCCGAGTCCATGGTGATCGCCCCGCCGATGAGAAGGCGCGCGCCGCCCGAGTTCACCACGATCACGTCCGGGCGGTGCTTTTTGACCGCCTCGGCCGTTTCCTTGCACCAGACCGTGTCGCCGGTGAGGTAGAGGACCGGCTCGCCCGGCGCGCTCAGGATGAAACCGGACACGTAGCCGGCCATCCGGCCCGCGAGGAGCCGACCGTGCTTTCCGTCCGTGCGCGTGAACCGGACGCCCTGCACCGATACCGGCAGCTTGTGCAGGCCGTTGATCCGCAGGAAACCGTACTCCCGCAGCCAGACGTCGTCGCCGGTCTGGCAGACGAGGGGGACGTCCCTGGCGAGCCGGCCGGCGGCGGTTTTGTCGAGGTGGTCGAAGTGAAGGTGCGTGACGACGAGGACGTCCGGCGCGTCGAGCTCCTCGAGCGCGCAGGGCAGGTCGACGAGCGGGTTGCGAGCGCGCCTGCCCCGCGCGCGGAGCGCCGCGTACGTCCCCTTGGGCGCGAGCATCGGGTCGACGAGAATCTTTTTGCCCGCGTATTCGAGAACGAGGGTGGCGTGGCGGATGAGCCTGAGCTTCATCTGAGACTCCTTGGGGGGACGGTCGGTCGGCCGTTCAGGGCCGCTCCCACACATAGTGTTCCTGCGTGAGGAAAAGCGCAAGCCCGAGCGAGCGGGCCAGGGCGACGGACGCCGCATTGCCGGCGACCGTCTGGTAGCGCGGCACCCGTCCGGCGGCGCACAGGAAACCGAGCGCCCCGGCCACCGCCTGCTTCGCCAGGCCCCGGCCGCGCCGGTCGGGAACGGTGCGCACGCCGCCCACTTCCCAGACGGATTTGTAGTTTTCATAAACGAAACAGGCCGCGACCGCCCGGCCCCCTTCACGGATGAAGAACCGGCGCGCCCCGTGGAAAAATAGTCTCTCAAGCTCTTCCGGCTCGTACCCGTTCTCGACGAAGAGTTCTTTCGACTCCCCGTCGAGCGTTTCCGCGACTTCCACTTCCGGCAGAGGGGAAGCGGGCGCGGCCCCCTCCGCTTCGGCCGTAAACGAAAGGATGGACACGGTGTGCGTCGCGCCGCGGCGGAAGAGCTCGCGGCCGACCTCGGGCACGGCGGACTTGACGACGACCTTGGCGCGGGGGATCGCGTCGAGCATCCCGAGCGCCGCCTCGGGACCGCTTCCGTCCACGAAGGCGGAGTACTCGACCCCGGCGTAGTTCCGGCGGTCCCACTGGACGCACCGGACGGGCAGCAGGGCGAGCGCGCCCCACTCGGGCCCGGCCCGGCGCACGACGATTTCGCTTTCCGGTCCGTGCGCCCGGATCATCTTGAGCGCCACGATATGCCGGAGAACGTCGGTTTCGAGAAGGGAGCAGGCATCGTTTATTTCTTCCTCGCTCGCCATCGCCTTCGCCTTATCCGAACTTCGCCTTGAGCTCCTTGTACCGGAAGCAGTGCGTCAGGTGGTCGTTCACGACGCCCACCGCCTGCAGGTTGGAATAGACCACGACGGAGCCCAGGAACTTGAAGCCGCGGCGCTTGAGGTCCCGGCTGATCTCGTCCGAGAGCTCGTTTTTGGCCGGCATCCCGGCCATCGATTTCAGGCCGTGGAAAATCGGCTTGCCCTTCACGAAGCCCCAGAGGTATTTGTCGAACGTGCCGAACTCCTTCCGCACCTCGAGAAAGGCCCGGGCGTTGGAGACCGCCGCCTCGATCTTGAGCCGGTTGCGGACTATCCCCGGGTCCCTCAGGAGCGAGGCGATCTTGCGCCTGCCGTAGCGGGCGATTTCAGTAAAGTCGAAACCGTCGAAGGCTTTCCGGAAATTCTCACGCTTGCGGAGAATCAGGCTCCAGGAAAGCCCGGCCTGGAACGTCTCCAGTACGAGGAACTCGAAATGCTTGCGGTCGTTGTGGAGCGGCGTGCCCCATTCGCGGTCGTGGTAGCGGACGTACAGCGGATCGTCCACGTCCCAACAGCGAACCTTGCCCGCCGCGCTCTTTTCTACGCTCATGATGAGGGCGATTATACCCGATGCGGCCGGCGTTGGAAATATCGCACGCCGCTTGCAATCCGTCCCGCATCGCCTACACTTGTCATTGGAGGTTCGCCATGCCCGTCTCCGTCCGTCTCCGTCCCCTGGCTTTGGGAATCGTCGTCGTCCTCGTCTCCTGCCTCACGCCCGGCCGGCCGGCCGCGAAGCCCGCCTCGGCCTGGAGGGCGGAGGATTACGCCTCGGTCACGACCGGGACCTTCCGGCGCGATCCGCGCTTCCTCGCCGGAATCGATTTCAAGGCGATCGACTACCCGCTCCTCGACGCCGCGATCTTCTACGCCACGAACGAGATCCGCCTGAGCCGCCGCCTCAAGCCCCTCGCCTACGCGCCCGCCCTGGAGCAGTCCGCCTCGGGCCACGCCCGGCGCATGGCGGAGAAGAACTTTTTCAGCCACACCGATCCGTACGACAAGAAACGCGCCACGCCGACGAACCGCCTGCGCCTGGCCGGCGTCGTCGACCCGCATCCGGCGGAGAACATCGCCCAGGAGTTCGGCCTCCAATACGTCGGGGGAAAACCGGCCTACCCGCGCGGCCCGGGAAAATTCAGCTACACCCCGAACGGGCCGCTCATCCGGCCGCACACCTACCTCTCCTTCGCGGACGCGGTGCTCAAAAGCTGGATGAACTCGAGCGGCCACCGCGCCAACATCCTCTCGCCCAACGGCCTCGAGCTCGGCTGCGGGACCCGGTATTACGCCAATGGTTCTTTCAACAATATGCCGATGTTCATGGCCGTGCAGAATTTCCAGTGGTTCGAGAAGATCAGGATGAA
>CAZKOS010000151.1:0-2912 GCA_964554445.1 uncultured Spirochaetaceae bacterium
GGCTGGCCCAGCTACCGCACCGTCCTGGGGCCGAGCATGTACACCTTCGCGGCCGGGCCGGTGCGCATCGTCGCCATTGACTCGGCCAATGGCACCCTGGGCGGGCCGCAGCGCGCCTGGCTCGACGGCGTGCTCGCTTCCCGGGCCGAACCGTACTGCGTCACCTTCACCCACATGGAATTCTTCAACGAAAGTATCACCGAGACCCAGCAGTGGACGGACATAAACGAGGCCTACTCGCTCATGCACCTCTTCGAAACGTCGGGCGTTGATATCCACTTCTCCGGACACACGCACAGTTATTTCGTCCGGACCATCAACGGCACGGTCTATCTCACGGCGCCCAGCTTCGCCAAAGGGTACGTGCGGGTGACGGTGAACGGCGGGATGAGCTGGGAAGTGGTCTATTTCTCCTGAAGAGGGCCGGTCATTGATACGAAGCAATGAAAAAGAGGACACGAAGAGCACCCCTCGTCTTCGCTCGGGGCAGGCTCCGGAAACGAAGAACGCGAAGGGAAGAAAGAGCGGAAATGAAACTCATGGCACAGGGAAAAAACTCGTTTCTTCACTTCCTTCGTGCGCTTCTTTCTCTTCGTGAGCTTCGTGTCCTCTTCGCAATTTTATTCCCTTCCACTATTCAGACATTATTCTCAATTATATTAGCTGTACACTAGACATTAAACCGGAAGTTGATGATGTCGCCGTCGCGGACGACGTACTCCTTGCCCTCCAGCCGGTACTTGCCGGCCTTCTTGCACTCGGCCTCCGAGCCGTGGGACTTGAAATCGTCGAAGGAGACCACTTCGGCGCGGATGAAGCCCTTCTCGATGTCCGTGTGGATCTTGCCGGCCGCGTGCACCGCGATCGTACCCTCCCGGATGGGCCAGGCGCGGACCTCGTCCTCACCCGCGGTGAGAAACGAGACGAGACCGAGGCCCCGGTAGATGTGGCGGACGAAGCGGCGGCTGGCCGGCTCGGTCAGCCCGAACTCTTTCAGGAAAGCCGCCTGTTCGGCGGGCGGAATTCCGGCGAGCTCCTGTTCGAGCGTGGCGGACAGGGCGAAGGCCGAAAGACCGTCCGCGTCCAGCAGCGTCTGCAGGGCGGCCGGGATTGCGCTTTCGCCCTCGGGCTGGTTGACGAGGACCGTCGGTTTTTTAAGGGAAAGAAAATTATAATTGACGATTCGCTCGAGCTCTTCCGTCGTGAGCTCGCCTTCCTTCGGGAACCGCATCTCCTCGAGAAGGGCCTTCAGCTTCTTGAGCGTGGCGAGCTCGGGGGGATTCTTGTGCTCCTTGGCCTCCCGCTCGAAGCGTTTCTCTATCACCAGGATGTCGGTGAGGAGGATGTCGTCCCGCAGCTTCCCGTACTCGGCGGCCGGGTTTTTCGGCTCCGCGGTCAGGGGCGAGTCGAAGTTCCGGACGACGAGGATGAGGGTGTCGGCCTTCTGGACCAGGTTTTTCACCTTGGAGGAAATGACGCTCTCGCGATCCGCCGGCAGGTTGAAGTCGCTGATCACGAATTCGGCGTAGGTTTTCTTTTTCGGCTTGTAGACGTCGGCGAGGTAATCGATGCGCTCGTCGGGAACCTTGATGGTTCCCATGGTCTCCTCTTTTTTGGACGGCTCAAGTCCGGTGAGCGCCTGCAAAATGAGCGTCTTTCCGGAATGGGGCAGGCCGAGCAGTGCTGCTTTCATGTCAATTTCTCCATCGGGTTATTATTATCAGAAAGGCCGGTTGTAGGGAACCCGGGCCGCGCGTTTACACGATCGGATATGTGTGGGTCGCTCGACTTAAAACAGCCGCCCTTCGACTTTCGAAGCGGCGTATGTTTCCGCGTACTCCACCCGGCATCGCCCGTCGCCTTCAAGCCCGATCTCCGCGACGACCGGCACGACCAGCTCCCGCTCCTGGGCCGTTTTCACCTTGAAGCCGTAGGGCACATTGCGGTGCGCGAACGTTTTGCCCGCCGCTTCGTGCTCCGCGACGAACTCGAGGTGCCGCTCGATCCGTCCGCGGCCGAGGCGCACCGCGGCCGGCCCAAACGCCTCCAAGCGGCGTACCGACTCGGAGAGAAGCGTCTCGTCCAGGTCGACGGACAGGCTGTGCCGGCCCAGAGCCGCGGCGGCCAGGGCGACGGTGCCGGTGCCCGAGAACGGGTCGAGCACGAGGTCGCCCTGCAGGGAGTACATGGCGACGAGGCGGCGCGGAATCTCGAACGGGAAGGCGCCGCTGCGGGCGCGGGACGGGGAATCGAGCGCCTGGCGCTCGCCGCCCAGCTCCCAGAGGTCCGAGTACCAGGCGTTGCGCTCCTCCCAGAAAAGCGCGCTCCGGCGGCGCCGCTCCTTTTCCGCGGGAGCGGAGAAATCCCGTTTGCCCGGCAGTCGGAAGATAAGGACGTACTCGTGCTCCAGGGTGACGTAGGCCCCGGCGGGAAGCACGCCCGAGCCCATGAATTTGTTCGGGGCGTTGGTGCTTTTACGCCAGATGATCCGGGGGAGGACGTCCGCGCCGCGGTCCATGAAGGATTGTTCGATGCGAGAGTGGTTGGGGTAGAGCCGGAAGACGCCGCCGACCGTGCGCGTCGCGTCGCCGACGTTGAGGCAAACGAACCCGCCGGGCTTTACGACGCGGAAGAGCTCGTCCCAGGCCCGGTCGAGCGCGGCGTGCATGAGCGAAAACGCGGCCGGGCCGTCCCCGCCGTCCAGGGCGCGGCCGATGTCGTGATGCGCGGCCCGGAACGTTTCGTCCCACATGGCGATCATGGGGTAGGGGGGCGAGGTGACGACGAGGTCGACGCTTCCCGTTTCAATCGCGGCAAGCCAGCGCGCGTCGGCGGCGATGAAGGTGTGCGCGGTCGGGGGAATCGGGGGGACGGTTGCGGCCATGACGGTTGAGTGATTGTACGGCGGGGGG
>CAZKOS010000151.1:3012-8049 GCA_964554445.1 uncultured Spirochaetaceae bacterium
TCAGGCCCTCGTGTGCAGGCCCGGCGTCCGGAACTGGAATTTCTTGTCGCTGAAGAGCGAGACGCATTCCTTGACGACGACCGAATCGAACAGAACGCCCGAGTTCTTGATGATGTATTCGAGGCCGAAGTCCACTCCCAGGGAGGCGCGGTAGGGACGGTGGGAGGAAATGGCCTCCATCACGTCCGCCACGGTGAGGATGCGCGACGGGAAGAGGATCTGATCGCCCCTGATCCCCTCGGGATACCCCGAGCCGTCGAGTTTTTCGTGATGCTGGAGAACGATCCTGGCGATGGGCCAGGGGAACTCGATCTCCTTCAGGATCTCGTAGCCCTTCTGCGAGTGGGTCTTGATGAGGTCGTACTCGATGTCCGACAGCTTTCCCGGCTTGGAGAGAATCTCGGACGGGATCGAAATTTTACCGATGTCGTGGATGAGCGCCGCCATGTTGATGCCCTCGCAGTCGTGCTCGTTCAAGCCGAGGGCCTCGGCGATCTTCAATGCCAGCTCGGATACGCGCTTTTGGTGGCTGGCGGTGTAGGGGTCCTTCATCTCCAGGAACCGGGCGATGAGCTGAATCGTCCCCTTGATGACCACCTGATTGCGCTCCAGGCTCTGGACGAGGTTCTCCTCCAGGCGCCGCCGCTCGGCGATCTCGCCGCGCAAGCGAAGGTTCGCGTCGGAGAGCTCGCGCGTGCGCTCGTCGACGAGATGCTCGAGATTGGCCTGCATTCCCTTGAGCTGTTTTTCCGTGATCCACTTGGTGGAAAGCGATTCGGTGAACTGCCTGATCTCGAGGGCTTTGAAGGGTTTGTTCAGGTAGAAGAGCTTGTCTTTCGGCGGGATGTCGGCCGCGATTCGCGAGAGGTCGAGGCCCGAGTCTCCGGTGACGAATACGATCTCTATGTCCTCGTCGAGCTTGCGGATCCTCTCCGCCAGCCTGATGCCCGTCTCCTCGTGCGACCCCAGGTGCACGTCGAGAAAGGCGAGCGAGAACGGGTCCGGCTGCGACTCCTCCACCGTGCGGATGGCTTCGGGCGGATTGTTGCAGAAGCACACCTCGACATCCTTGTGGGGATCGTCCTCCGGGTACGGGTATTTCCTTTCAACGGAACCGCGTCGGATTTGGCCGGGTCTCAAAATTTTTTCATATAAATCGAGGATGTTCTGGTCGTCGTCGACAATAAGAATGCGCACCCTCTGATCCGGAGTCTTCGTTAAGGTCATTCTCCCTACCTCCCTCCCTGTTCGGTAACTTTACTTCATTCCCACCCTTAGAATGCCTTTTATCAAACACTATATGGCGACACTTTTCGATGTCGATATTAATTTAATCTATTTTCTCTATATTTTCAAATTAATTAACAATATTAATTTTTTACCCATCCGGCCCGGTTATCGCAACCTTGGGTGCACTTGAGGAGGCGAAAAAATTGTCGTTTCTTGCCCTGAGGGGCTTCTTAAGCCAGCGCCTTCAGGTTTGTCTCCAGGGCGTCCCGCTGGGCAACGAGGTCGTTCAACCGCTTTTTCTGGCCGTCGACGATTTCCTTGGGGGCGCGCGAAGTGAAATCGGCGTTCGCGAGCTTCTTTTCCGCCGAGGCGATGTCCGACTCGATCTTCTTGATCTCGGCCTGGAGGCGGGTCTTCTCCTTCGCGTCGTCGATGAGGTCGTGGACGAAGATCACCGTGTCCCCCGCGAGCGTCGTGACCGACCCCGAAGGGCGTGAGGCCGACGGATCGACGGCGAGCTTCCCCAGGCCGGCCAGGGAGCTTATCAGGTTCACGGTCCGATCGAACTTGCCCGCGCGTTCGGCGGGAGGCTTCAATGTCACGGTCAGGGGCTGTCTGGGCGGCAGGCCGCGGGAGGCGCGCACCTCGCGCACGAGGCGGATGACCGTCTGGGTTTCGGCGAAGAGCGCCTCGATTTCGGGGTCTTCGAGCCCGGTCTCCGCCTTCGGCCAGGCGGCCAGGATGAGGAGCCCTGAATCCGGGGCCGCGGCGAGCGCGCCCAGATCCCGCTGCGGGGCGAATTCGCGGAGGCGCTGCCAGAGGTACTCGGTGATGAAGGGGACGAAGGGATGGAAGAGCCTGAAAATCCGATCCAGGCAATAGGCGAGAATGCGAGACGCTGTCTCGCCGGACGCCTTCCCGCCGGAGGCCGCGTCCGCGGCCTGCCCGTCGCCGGTCTTGCCGCTCAACCGCGGCTTGATCGCCTCCAGGTACCAGTCGCAGAGGCTCCCCCAGAAGAAGTCCCTCAGGGCGCCCAGGGCGCGGCTCGGGTTGTAATCGGCCAGGCCTGAGTCCGCCTCCCGGATCGTCCGGCTCAAGACGGAGAGGATCCACCGGTCCTCGAGCGCCAGGTCCGCGGGAGAGGGCGCCGCCGCGTCCTTCCGTAAATTCATGAAGGCGAAGCGGGCCGAGTTCCAGAGCTTGGTGCAGAAGGCGCGGCCGGTCTCGAAACGCTCGCTCAAGAGTTTGGCCTGGGGCAGGTCGGGCAGCGTGCCGAGAACGTCGAATTCCTTGCCGCAGGAGCCTTTCTTCCCGGACCCGTCCAGGTTCTTTCCGCACACGTAGGAGAAAATGGTGGAGCCGTGGGCCGTGCTCCCCAGGTCGTTGTGGAAGCCGCAGGAGGGGCAGACGGCCGTCACCGGCAGCCGGATGTCCTGCGTGCCGGTCTGCATGTCCGCCAGGACGTAGCGCATGGCGTCCGTGCCGTAGGCGTCGACGATGTCCACCGGGTCGATGCCGTTCCCCTTCGACTTGGACATGCGCACGCCCTTGCCGTCGAGGATGGTGGCGTGGATGAAGACGTCGCGGAAGGGCACGTCGCCCAGGCAGTAGAGCCCGGCCAGGACCATGCGCGCCACCCAGAGCGTGATGATGTCGCGCGCGGTGACGAGGCAGCTCCCCGGGTAGTAGTAGTCGAGGCAGTTCGATTGCCCGTCGACCGAGCCGAGCGGCGCCTGCCCGTCCTCCACGGGCGCGGTCTCCGGATCGGGCCAGCCGAGCGTTGAGAAGGGCCAGAGGGCCGAGGAGAACCAGGTGTCCAGGACGTCCGGGTCCTGCCCGAACCCCGCCCCGGCGAGGAGGTCGATGAGCGCCCGGTCGTCCTCGAGCAGGCACGCCTCGATGCGCAGCGTATCGTCGGTTTTTCCCGGCAGGCGCTTCGGGTCGGGGGAGTCGCCCGCGCCGATGAAGACCGATTCGCCGGTTTCCGGAAGCACCGCCTTGACCATGAGGCCGCCCGCCTGTTCCGGATCGATTGATTTCAGGAAACCGAGCTCGCGCGTCACATCGGCCTTTTTCATCTCCCGCGACCAGATGGGGATGCGGTGGCCCCACCAGAGCTGGCGCGAGATCGGCCAGTCGCGCTTTTCCGCGAGCCAGTCGAGGTAGGTCTTGGCGTAGCGGGAGGGATGGACGCTCACCCGGCCGTCGGTGACCGCGTCCATGGCGGCCTGCACCAGGCCCGGGGCCGTGAACTCCTTCTTCGTGCCGCGGCCCATGACCACGCCGCCCGGCACGTCGCCCATTTTCACGAACCACTGGTAGGAGAGGTACGGCTCGACCGGGGTCTTGGAGCGGTCGGAGTGGCCGATCTCGATCTCGTGCTCCTCGGTTTTTTCCAGCAGGCCGAGCTTCTTCAGGTCCTCCACGACGCGCTCGCGCGCCTGGAAGCGCTCCAGGCCGCGGTACGGTCCGGCCGCCTCGTTCAGGGTGCCGTCGGGGTTGAGGATGTTCACGATGCCGATGCGCTCGCGGTGGCGGGTCCAGACCGCGTAGTCGTTGTGGTCGTGGGCGGGCGTGATCTTGACGCAGCCTGAGCCCAGCTCCGGCTTGGCCCACTCGTCGGCGATGAGCGGAATCGGCCGGTCGAGGAGCGGGAGCCTCACCTGCCGGCCGTCCAGCGCCATGGCGCGCAGTTTTTTCAGGAGCGGGAGCAGCCCGCGCCTGCGCTCCGTCAGGGCCTCGAGCTCCCGCGCCTTTTCCGGATCGCCCGCGGCCGCGGCCCGCGCCTCCGCGATCTTTTCGTCGAGCGCGCGCTCCGGATCGGGATGCACGGCCACGGCCGTGTCGCCGAGCATGGTTTCGGGACGGGTGGTGGCGACGATCACGTGATCGGGCTCGCCCGGCCGGGGATCGATCACCGGGTAGCGGAGGTGCCAGAAAAAGCCGGCCACGGTCTCGTACTCGATCTCGTCGTCAGAGATGGTGGTGCGCAGATAGACGTCCCAGTTCACCAGGCGCAGGCCGCGGAAGATGAGGCCGTCGGAGAACATCTTGAAGAAGGCGCGGCGCACGGCGCGGGCGCAGACCGCGTCCATGGTGAAGCGCTGCCGGTCCCAGTCGCAGGAGCAGCCCATGCGCTGCTGCTGGCTGATGATGCGCGCCTGGTACTGGTCCTTCCAGCGCCAGATGCGCTCGACCAGGCCGTCGCGGCCGAGGTCGTGGCGGGTGAGGCCCTCGAGCTCCTTGAGCCGCTTCTCCACCACCGCCTGGGTCCCGATGCCGGCGTGATCGGTGCCGGGCATCCAGAGGGCGTTGTGGCCGCGCATCCGGTGCCAGCGGACGAGGAGGTCCTGCATGCCGTTGTCGATGGCGTGGCCCATGTGGAGGGCGCCGGTGACATTGGGGAGGGGCATCATGATGACGTACCGTTCGCCGGGGCCGCGGCCGTCCGGCTCGGCGTGGAAGGCGCGCTTGTCGAGCCAGAGCGAGTTGATCTCGGGCTCGATCTCGGCCGGGGAATATGTCTTGGGGAGGGCGTTGTCGTCGGTCATATGCGGTCCTTCAAAAGCAGTGGGAATGGAGCACAGATTAGCATGAAAAACCATTGAGAAACAACAGTTGGACGCGGCGCCTCGCGGCGAACGGAGCGAGCTTCGAGCGGCGGTGCGGGCGGGGGGAAAGGGGAGGGGAGGCGATGTGTTCGGAAGTTTCTCAAGCAAGACCCGCGGCCGGCCCTCGACTTGAAAGGCGCCGCCGCGGGTGTTACATTATGGGCCACGGGAGATGGCCGGCGGCGACAGGCCGCGA
>CAZKOS010000152.1:0-6333 GCA_964554445.1 uncultured Spirochaetaceae bacterium
TCGTATTTCCATAGAGAAAGGGATAACGTAAAGAGAGGTATTAATCAATCCCATGGACCTCTGCTACTTGGACTGGCAAAAAACCGCGAAGGACACGAAGAGCACGAAGAGAGATAAGAAGAAACAAAGAAAGCACAGATAGATTTTTCAAAAAAGTCCCTCAGAAATATATTTTCCGATTAAATATTGGAGGACTTTTACCAGCTTATTATAGAAAACCACTTTTCGTCATAGATGATACAGTTTTGTATTCGTTTCTTGTTATTTCTTACATCAGTTTCTTTCTTTTTTCCTCTTCACTCTCCTTCTCTCTTCCTCTTCGTGCACTTCGTGTTCTTCGTGGTTATTTTTCAAGGCCTATGACGAGAAAGCTTTCAGACCCGCGATGACCGGCTTCACCTTCTTCAGCCCGGGGCAGCCGTAGACGAGCAGGGCGGGGCCGCCGGAGCCGAAGAGAACGCCGGTGACCTTTCGGACGTCGTCCTCCGTCACCGACTCGATGAGGCGGAAGGATTCCTCGTACGTCAATATCTCTCCCATGGAGATGTACTGCCGGGCGAGGCGCTTCATCCGCACCTCCACGTCCTGCTTGCTCAACACGAGGGCCCCTTTCACCTGCAGGCGGGCGTCGTCAATTTCCCGCTGCGTCAGCGAATCGTCCCTCAGCCGGCCGATTTCCCGGTCGATGGCCTCGAGCAGGGCCTGAACCTGTTCGGGGAGGGTCGAGGCGTGGATCATGAACACGGCGCAATCGGAGTAATAGGTGCGTGAGGAATAGATCGAATAGCACAGGCCCTGCTCCTCCCGGATGTTCTGGAACAGACGGGAGCTCATCGATTCGCCGAAGGCCGTGCTCAAGATGAGATGCTCGTAATAATCCTTGAGGCTGCCGGGCCGGCCGAAGGCGCGGGCGTAAAAGGCCTGGGCCTGGGTGAACCTGTCTTCGCGAAGCGCCGTGCCGGCCGCGAAGGGAGGCACCGTACGCGCCGGGGGCGCCCCGGTCCCCGGGCCGGCGCCGTCCCGTCCGAGGTAGCGCTCCATGACCGTTTCGACGGCGCGCGCGGCCGAGTCCGCGTCGAGCCCGCCGGCGATCGACACGACGAGCCGGTCGGGCGTAAAGCGCCGTCGGTGGAACACCTGGAGTTTCTCCCGCGCGATGGCCTTGACGGATTCGGCCGTGCCCGTGATTCTGGCCGCCAGCGGGTGGCCGCGCCAGATCGTTTCCGCGAACAGCTCATACCCGGTCTCCTCCGGCGAATCCTCGATCGACGAGATTTCGTTCTGGACGACGAGCTTCTCCTTCTCGATCTCTCCTTCCGGCAAAACGGCGCCGAAGGCGATATCGCAGATGACGTCGAGCATCACGTCGGCGTGTTCCCGCGGCACCGAGGCGTAGATGGAGGTGATCTCCTTCTCGGTGGCGGCGTTCAGGATCCCCCCGACCCGGTCGATGTCGCAGGCGATCTCCCGGGCGTTCCGCCTGCCCGTGCCCTTGAAGATCATGTGTTCGAGAAAATGGGAAAACCCCTCCTCGCCCGGCCGCTCGTCGCGCGATCCGTGAAGGAACCAGAATCCCGCCGCCACCGCCTCCGAACCTTCCACCGGCTCGCACAGCAGGACGGCGCCGTTCGAGAGCTTTATCTGTTCTATCATGCTATTCCTTGTCTCCCGACACTATCAATCTTTGGAAGATCCGCTTCATAAGGATCGATAAGGAAACCAGGAACCCAGGAAAAATTACAATAAAAATACTCTGACACAGCACGGGAACGCGGATCCCCGATCTCCATGAACGCATATCATTCATTCTTTGCTTTCGCTCTTTCCTGGTTTCCTGGCTTCCTTATTGAATTTCTCAATTTGATCCTTTCCCGTGAAGTTTCTATAGGCGATTCGATCATCTCGTTCGCGATCTCTCGCAAAAAAGGCGATAACGACCGTTCGTCGTCATCGCCTTTAATTTTCCATTTTACGCGCGAGTCCACGGGCGGTCAGTAATCCCTGCGCCGGTCGCGGCCTCCGCCGCCGCCGCCGCCTCTACCGCCGCGGTCATGTCCGCCGCCTCGGCCTCCCCGGTCGCGGCCTCCGCCGCCCCTGCCGCCGCGGTCATAGCCGCCGCTCCTGCCGCCGCGGCCGTCGCTGCGCCGGGGCGGGCGCCGGTCGTCGTACGAAGGCCGTTGCTCGCGCGGACGGGATTCGCCTTCGCCCCCTTCGCCGCCCTCTTCGCCCTCGATGGGATCGACGGCGTCGATGTGGCTCAGGTCGACCCGGCCGAATTTGTCGATGTCGATCACCTTGACGCGGATCTCCTGGCCTTCCTCGAGCACGTCGTGGACGTTCTCCACCCTGGTGCGCGCCAGGTTCCTGACGTGGCACAGCCCTTCCTTGCCGGGCATGAATTCGATGAAGGCCCCGTATTCGGTGATGCGCTTCACCTTGCCGGTGTAGATCTTCCCGATTTCCGGTTCCTCCACGATGCCGCGGATCATCTCCTCGGCGCGCTCGGCGCCTTCCTTGACGCGGCAATAGATGGTGACCTTGCCGTCGTTTTCGATGTTGACGTCGGCGCCGGTCGCTTCGGTGATTCCCTTGATGTTCTTGCCGCCCGGTCCGATCACCGCGCCGATCTTGTCCTGGTCGATGGTGAGGGTGATGATCTTGGGCGCGAAGTCCGAGATCTCGCCCCGCGGCTCCTGGATCGTCTTTTCCATGATGTCGAGAATGTGCAGCCGGCCCGCCCGCGCCTGTTCGAGGGCGGTTTTCAGGACCGTCGCGTCGACCCCGGCGATCTTGATGTCCATCTGAAAGCCGGTGATGCCTTCCCGGGTTCCCGCCACCTTGAAGTCCATGTCGCCCAGGTGGTCTTCCTCGCCGAGGATGTCGCTCAATACCACGGATCGTCCGCCGTCGGTGATGAGCCCCATGGCGATCCCGGCCACCGGCTTCTTGATGGGCACGCCGGCGTTGAGCAGCGAAAGCGCACCCGCGCAGACCGTCGCCATGGAGGAGGATCCGTTCGATTCGAGGATCTCCGACACGAGGCGGATGGTGTACGGGAATTCGTCCTTCGTCGGCAGGACGGCCTGGAGCGAGCGCTCCGCGAGGTGGCCGTGCCCGATCTCCCGGCGCGAGGCGGCCAGGCGGCCGGTCTCGCCCACCGAGTAGGGCGGGAAATTGTAGTGCAGCATGAACGTCTTGCGCGTGTCGCCCTCGATGTCGTCCATGATCTGTTCGTCGAACACGGTGCCGAGCGTGGTCACCGAGAGGGACTGCGTCTCCCCGCGGGTGAAGAGCGCCGAGCCGTGAGTCCGCGGCAGGACGTCGATCTCGCAGGTAATGGGCCGGATCTCGTCCGGTTTGCGGTGATCGGTGCGCCGGTTTTCATTGAGAATCGCGGAGCGCACCGTCTGATATTCGATCTCCTCGAGCGCCGCGGCGACGAGTTTCTCGCCGTTCTCCGGAATCCGCTCGCGGAATTTTTCGAGAGCGTCCCGGTAGATCTTCTTCAAGGCCAGCGACCGGGTCTGCTTGCCGAGCACGTAGGACGCTTCCCGCACCAGCGGCGTCGCCCAGGCGACGAGCTCGTCCTGGAAGGGAAGCGGCTGTTCCTCCGACTCCGCAACCGTGAACTTTTCACGGCCGGCGAGCGCTTTCAATTCGTTCTGCATCCGGCAGATCTCTTTGATGACCTTGTGCGCCTCCTCTATGGCGCCGAGGATCACGTCCTCGCTCACTTCCTTGGCGCCGCCTTCGACCATGGTGATGCCCTCTTCGGTGCCGGCCACCACGATGTCCATCTTGTTGGCCTTGATCTCCTCGAAGGTGGGATTGACGACATAATTCTGTCCGTCATAGCCGATGCGCACCGCCCCGACCGGTCCCGCGAAGGGAATGTCCGAGATGGTGAGCGCCGCCGAAGAGGCGATCATGGCCAGGACATCAGGCGTGTTGATCTGGTCGGCGGAAATGGTGGTGGGCACGATCTGGAGATCGCGCCGCAGCTTTTTGGGGAAGAGGGGGCGCATGGGCCGGTCGATGAGCCGGGAGACGATGACCTCCTTGTCCCGGGGCCGCCCTTCCCGCTTGAGGAACCCGCCCGGCACCTTGCCGGCGGCGTAGTATTTTTCATTGTATTCGACGGTGAGGGGCAGGTAATCGATCCCCTCCTTGTTCGCATCCGAACAACAGGCGGTGGCGAGAACGACCGTTCCGCCGTATCTGGCGAGCACCGCGCCATTGGCCTGCTTGGCCATCCGGCCGGTCTCCAGAATGAGGTCGTCGTCTTTTATTTTAATTGTCACGCGATGTATCATTATCGCTCCTTACGCGAAAAAACTATTTCCGCAGATTTAATTTTTCGAGAATGGCGCGGTACCGCTCCAAGTGGTTGTCTCTCAGGTACTTGAGCAACCGCCGCCGTTTCCCGACGAGTTTCAAAAGGCCCCGTTGGGAATTGTAATCCTTCTTGTGCATCTTGAAATGTTCGGTGAGTATGTTGATGCGCTCGGTGATGAACGCGATCTGCACTTCCGAGTTGCCGGTATCAGCCTCGTTCTTTCCAAACTGTTTCAACAGCTCCGTTTTCCGTTCTTTGAGAAAAGCCATGTCTATGCTCCTTTCCGTGTTCCTGACGTTTCTTCCGGCGATCTTCCCCGGCCGCGGCCGCAGGAAATCACGCCTGACGCCGTTATCACGATATTTTCTCCCTGAAAGAAATCGATTTCACTCCGCCGGGCACGTTCCGGACGACCAGCCGCTCACGGTCGATCTCCACGACCGCGTCGAGCACACCGGCACCGGTTGCGACGATGCAGAGGAATACGCCCGCGTCCGGTACGGCCTGGGAAAGGCTCTTTTTCGACACCGCCGTCCCTTCCGGTCCCGCGGGAACGACGGCCGTTTCGGATACGATGACCGTATAATCCCCGGCGAGCATGGCGGAGACGTCGTGAATCTGACCCGTTTGGATGGCGTGACGCAGACGCGTGCTCGACACGGGCGCACCCCTATAGGTCACGCGCTCGGCCGTTTCCAGCGACGCGCCGATGCTTCGGCAAAAGGCACCCAATTCCCGTTGTCCCGCTTCCCGGCCGCTCCCGAAATGAAAATTATCCCCTTCCACGATCTTCATGACGCGGAAAGCGGCGGCCAGGCCGGTAAAAAAAGACTTCGCCGTCATTTTACTGAAATCGACGGAAAAGTCAATCATAACCGCGACCGCGACGCCCAGCGATTCCATAATCGACAGTTTTTGTCCGACCGTCAGAATATCCCTCACCCCGGCGCCCGCCCGGATCACGTTTTGGGGATTCCCGCCGAACGTGACCGCCACCGGCATGAGCCCGGCGCCATTGCGGACGACCCGGCCGATGACCGCCCGGTGCCCGAGGTGCACGCCGTCGAAAACACCGACCGTCACGGCGGAGGGCGTGTGTGCAAAGGGGCCGTCCGGCGCTAGTTCGTTCCATGGTATGACGTTCATCGATCTCCAAGCACCATGACGTACGACAGCGCGCGATCGCGACGCTCGACCACGGCGAGCAGCCGGCCGTCGCCGCCGAATACCGCGTTCCAACCGGACCGCGGGACCGCCTCGAACAGGTCGTCGACGAGCGTTCCGCCTGACAAAACATACGCCTCCCGTCCCGGGCGAAGCGCCGCCCGGGCCAAACCGCAGCCGCGGCCGACCAGCTCCCCGGCGTCGAGGAGGTGGCGGGCGGGATCGAAATCGTCCGGCGTCACGGCCTCCTCGACGCGGAACGTTCCGATCCGCGTGCGGGTGAGCTCCTCCAGGTGGGCGCATGTACCGAGCGCCGAGGCGATGTCGCGCGCCAAGGCGCGGATGTACGTGCCCTTGGAGCAGGCCACCCGCAGCGTGGCGCGCGGCGGGAGATAGTCCTCGAGCTCGAGCTCGTTAATGCGGACCTCCCGCTCGGCGAGCTCGACGGGGCTCCCCGCTCTCGCCGCCCGATAGGCCCTCACCCCGCCCACGCTGATCGCCGAATATTCCGGCGGCCGCTGGCGAACGACGCCGCGGAACCGCCCCAAGACCGACTCCAGCTCGTCCCGCGAGGGCACCGGCCCCGTTCCCGTCGCCGCCCCCTCCGGGTCGAGCGTATCGGTCCCCACGCCGAAGACGGCCGTCGCCCGGTACTCCTTGCCCTGGGCCGCGAACAGCCCCACGAGCCGGGTGTATTTCCCGACCGCGGCGACGAGCAGGCCGCGGGCGAACCGGTCGAGCGTGCCCGCGTGGCCGACCTTGGTCGTGCCGGTTCTGCGTTTGACCGCGCCCAGCGCCCGGAAGGAGGTGATCCCCGGCGGCTTGTTCAGGAG
>CAZKOS010000152.1:6433-8039 GCA_964554445.1 uncultured Spirochaetaceae bacterium
TCGTGTTTGATCTTCTTGAGCACCTCGGTGACGCGGAAGCCGCGCTCGATCGACACGTCGTGGTAGAAGGCGAGGCGGGGGGTCGAGCGGAGCTTGACCCGCTTCGCGATTTCCTTCTGTAAAAAACCGGCCGCGTGGTTCAGCGCGGCGATGATCTCGTCGCGCTTGGCTGCGTCCCCGTAGTAGGAGACGAAGACCTTGGCGAACGAGGCATCCCGGGCGACCTCGACGTCGGTGATGGAAAGGAGGGTGTCGATGCGCGGATCCTTCAGCTCGTGCAGGACGAGCTCGGCGAGCTCGTCGCGCAGCAGGCTCGCCACCCGCTTGATTCGGCGTGCGTCCATACGCGGCTTCCTTACGACAGCGTCTTGGCGACCTCTTTCTTGATGATCGCCTCCAACGTGTCGCCAACCTTGAGGTCGTTGAAATTTTCGAGGCCGATGCCGCATTCGTAATTGGTCTCGACCTCGCGGACGTCGTCCTTGAAACGCCGGAGCGAGGAAATCTTTCCGCGGTGGATTTCGACGCCGTCGCGGACGACCTGTACCTCGGCGGTCCGGCGGATGACCCCGTTGACGACCATGCACCCGGCGATGACGCCGATCTTCGAGACCTTGAATATCTCGCGCACCTCGGCGCTACCGAGCGTTTCCTCGACGATCTCCGGCTTCAGCATGCCTTCCATGGCGGCCTTGATGTGCTCGACCGCGTCGTAAATGACATTGTATTTCTTGATTTCGACCTTCTCCGTTTCGGCGAGGGCCTGAGCCTTGGCGGTGGGGCGGACGTGGAAGCCGATGATGAGGGCGTTCGAGGCGGAGGCGAGGATAACGTCCTTCTCATTGACCGCGCCGGCCGAGGCGTGGATGACGTTGAGCTTGATCTCCGCCGTACTGAGTTTTTCGAGGGCGCCGCGGAGCGCCTCCACCGAACCGTGCACGTCGCCCTTGATGACGACTTTGAGCTCCTGCAGCTCTCCCTGCTTGATCTGGTCGTAGAGGTTGTCGAGCGTGATCTTCTTCACGTTCCGGGCCTCTTCGTGCTTCTTGAGCTCCTGCCGCTTGAGGCCGATCTGCCGCGCGGTTCGTTCCGTGTCGGTGACCTGGAAATCGTCGCCGGCGGCGGCGATTCCCTCGAAGCCGAGGACTTCGGCCGGGAGCGAGGGCGTGACCACGTCGACGTTCTCTCCCTTGTCGTTGAACATGGCCCGCACCTTGCCGGGGAAAATACCGGCCACGAACGGGTCGCCGACGCGCAGGGTCCCCCGCTGCACCAGGACGGTCGAGACGACGCCGCGCCCGTGATCGATCCTGGATTCGATGATCTTGCCGCGCGCCTTGGCCTCGTAATTGGCCTTGAGCTCGAGCATTTCCGACTGGAGAAGAATCATGTCGAGGAGCTCATCGATGCCCGTTTTTTTCAGGGCGGACACCTCGGCGCAGAGCGTGTGGCCGCCCCATTCCTCGGTGAGAAGCTCGTAATTGGCGAGCTCCTTCTTCACCCGTTCGAGGTTGGCGTTCGGCAGGTCGATCTTGTTGATCGCCACTATAATGTTGACCTTCGCCTCCTTGGCGTGGTTGATGGCCTCGATCGTCTGGGGCATGAT
>CAZKOS010000153.1:0-3665 GCA_964554445.1 uncultured Spirochaetaceae bacterium
TTTGTTTATTTTCATGTGTAGAAATATAATAATATCAAGGGCACACTTCAATCATTACGGACATTGATGTTTGATCGTGCGCTGAAACAAACTAACAGGCTGTTGAAAAACCGACTGCGGTTTTTCAACAGCTTCTCTGGATGTAAACAAGAAATTGCCGGAAGCGTTTCATGATCGGTTTTATCGAAATACGCTTCTCTCTTCAAGCTTATTGTACACAAGTGCTTGATTCCGGCAATTTCATAAGCAGGTTGTTGGAAAAGCTCCACTTTTTCAACAACCTGCTAAGGTCGCCGAAGGGAGACGATTTCATGGCCGGGAAACCAAACGTTATCATTTTCATGTTCATGTTTTTGGCTTCGCTTGTTGCGGGCTCGTCCCTCGGCGCCTCTCCACCGCCGGGCGAGGAGATCGACTCCACGCCGTGCAATCCCAATGCCCTGCCCGACGCGAAATCGATACTGCAATACATCGCCCATCTTTCCTCCTCCGGCGTGAAGCGGGCGATGGTCGGCCAGAACTGCTATCACGGCGACGAGATCACACCGGCACAGCCGCTCGACGGCTACAACAACCTGGTGGTGAAGCTGCATGAAAAAACCGGAAAGTGGGTCAGCATCGTGGGAGTCGATTACGAATGGATGAAAGTCTTCACGCCGGCGGAATTGTCGAGCGCGAACCGGGTGCTGATCGCCCACTGGAAGAAGGGCGGTCTCGTCACCGTCAACCTTTCGCCGCAGAATCCCTGGGTGAACGACGAATCCGATATCGTCAACCGCCCCGGCAACTGGGAAGGGGCCGGCAGCACCGGGGACAAGTCGGGCGTCGATCTGAACGACCTCCTCGATCCGTCCAAACCGGTCTCCAGGGTCTGGCGGAAAAAGCTCGACCGGGTCGCCGCCGCCTTGTTCGAGCTGCAAAAAGCGGGCGTCATCGTTCTCTTCCGTCCGCTCGAGGAAATGAACGGGAATTGGTACTGGTGGGGGAAGGCCTCCCACCCGGCAAACCCGGCCCCGTTCGTCAATCTGTACCGCGACATGTACGATTATTTCACGGGCGCGAAGGGACTGAACAATCTCCTATGGGTGTATTCGCCTTTCGACATGCGGGGCACGGCGCCGGAGTGCAATCAATCGGACTGGGCCTACCCGGGAGACGCATACGTCGACGTCATCGCGCCGACGTGCTACAGCGATTCGCTCGAGGTGCGCAGTTACCGATTGCTGCTTACGATGGGCAACCCGCGCAAGCCCCTGGCGATGGGGGAATGGGGAAACGACACCGCGGGCAGGCTCCTGAAGGGCGGCGACCTGGACACGACCCGCTACATCCGGCTCATCAAAAACAATTATCCGAGGATCGCCTATTGGGTGAGCTGGCACAGCTATCCGGACTTGAACTGGTCGCTCATCACCAATAAAAACTACCGTGAATTGATGAACGATCCCGACGTCATCACCCTGGACAAGCTCGATTGGAAAGGGAAAAGATAAGGGAAGCGTTTCTCCCGCGAACACAGCCATTGTCCTCCCCGGCCCTGGCAAAAAAAGTTCATCCGGTATTTCCGGGATAAGAAGCGATGGTCATTGCGAGGACCATGCTCTTCCCGACAGAGGCTGCAAATCGTCTGGTCCGAGGCAATCTCTTGACGGGTGATGTCTCTGTGTAAATGATGAAAAGCGGCCATGGAATCACGGCTCGGGATCGTTTTTCCTCGCACAGCGGCGGAGGCTCTATGAGTCAAGAGATTGCTTCGGACCAATCACGCACTATCGGTGGCTCGGAATCGTCAGGTCCTCGCAATGACCGGATTCACGCTCCCCTGATTTCCCGAAAGAACCATAAAAAAAGGCCCCTGCGGTGACAGGGGCCTTGAGCGGGAACTTTTTTTCTAACCTATCGCTTCGTGTCCGGTTTCTCCGGTGCGAATCCGAATGCACTGTTCCAGCGGCAGCACGAAGATCTTGCCGTCGCCGATGTTGCCGGTTTTGGCTCCGGCGATGATGGCCTCGATCGTCGGCTTCACGAAATTGTCATTGACCGCGATCTCCAGCCGGGTCTTTTTCAGCAGGTTGACCTCGGTAATGACGCCGCGGTAGGTTTCGCTGTAGCCTTTCTGCTGGCCGCAGCCCGAGGCGGTGGAGACGGTCATCTTGAACACGTCTGCCTCGTACAGCTTTTTCTTCACGTCCTCAATTTTATGAGGCTGTATCATGGCGATGATCAGTTTCACGTTCGTCCTCCTTCACGTCAGTCGAGGATCTGGAAGCCGGAATAGGCCTCCATCCCGTGCTCGTCGATATCGAGCCCCTTGAGCTCTTCGGTCTTGCTCACCCGCAGCCCGACGGTCTTCTTCAGGAGGAAGAACAGGGCGAAACCGAGGATGAGGACGTATCCGGCGACGGAGACGATGCCCAGCGCCTGGACGCCCAGCTGGTGGAAGCCGCCGCCGAAGAACAGGCCGGTGAGGCCGTTGTTGTATACGGGCTCCGCGAAGAGGCCGACGGCCAGCGTCCCGAACACGCCGCAGACGGCGTGAACCGAGATCGCGCCGACCGGGTCGTCTACTTTGAGCACCCGGTCGACGAAGAGCACGGAGAGCACCACCAGCACGCCGGCAATGAGGCCGATGACGACCGCGCTCACGGGGGAGACGTTCGCGCAGGGCGCGGTGATGGCGACCAAGCCCGCCAGCACGCCGTTCAGGGCCATAGAGGCGTCCGGCTTCTTGGAGATGATCCAGATGGTGATGAGGGCGGAGACCGCTCCGGCCGCTGCGGCCAGGTTGGTCGTCACGGCGATGTGGCCGATGTTGTCGGCGAACTTGAGCGTGCTTCCCGGGTTGAACCCGAACCAGCCCAGCCAGAGGATGAACACGCCGAGCGCCGCGAGCGGAATGTTGTGCCCGGCGATGGCCTTGGGCCGCCCGTCCGGTCCGTACTTGCCGATGCGGGGTCCGAGCACGACCGCCCCGGTCAGGGCCAGCCAGCCGCCCACGGAGTGAACGACCGTGGAGCCGGCGAAATCGAGGAAGCCGAGCTTCGCGAGCCAGCCGTCGGCGTTCCAGATCCAGTGGCCGGTCACGGGATAGATGATCGCGCTGATGACCACGCTGTAGATCAGGTAGGACTTGAACTTGGTCCGTTCGGCCATGGCGCCCGACACGATCGTGGCCGCGGTGGCGGCGAACACAACCTGGAAGAGCCAGGAGGCGTACTGGTAATACCCGCCCGGCTTGCCGGGATCGGCGCTGGTGACCGCGAAATCGCTCAGTCCCAGAAGGCCGCCCAGCACGTCCTTGCCGTACATGAAGCCCCAGCCGATGAAAAAGAACACCAGCGAGCCGATGCTGAAGTCCAGCAGGTTCTTCATGAGAATGTTCGTGGCGTTCTTGGCCCGCGTGAAGCCGGTCTCCACCATGGCGAATCCCGCCTGCATGAAGAAGACCAGGAACGCGGTCACGAGCAGCCAGATGAAATCGGCGCTGGTGCCGCCCGGATCGACAGGTGCCTTTTCCCCCGCGGCGATCGGTGCGGCCGGCGTCGCGTCCTGCGCGATCGCCGTCGCCGCGCAGAACGCGAACAACACGAGCATGACAACGAGAATGATTTTCTTAACCGGCCGTTTCTTCATCCGATTACCTCCTTGCGAATAATGTTGTCCCC
>CAZKOS010000153.1:3765-8023 GCA_964554445.1 uncultured Spirochaetaceae bacterium
GGTTGAATACGATGTTGACTCCCTGGTGAATGCAATACATCACCCCGGGATGGCTCAGCCGCCGGTATAGGAGATATGTATGCCCGCTCAGCTACGCTTTGTCGGGTATTTCCGATTATAATTCTTTGTCATACCAAAGTTTATCCAAATCCCGGTATGACAAAGCAATAACGATTGAGTCGAACAACGCGCGACGAGCGTGAGAAGAAGGCCAAGTCGTCTTTTCCGATTGATAGCGGCGGCGGGACGCGCCGCTTACTGGTACACCCTCACCCAATCCACGTACATGTATTGCGGAAAGGCGGTGGTCCCGTCGGGCGGACCGGGCCAGGTGCCGCCCACGGCCAGGTTGAGAAGGGCGTAGGCGGGCTGGCGGAACTCGTCGAATTCGGCCGCGACGATGTTTTTGGTGAATACGACGTTGTCGTCGAATTTGACCGTGATCGCCGTCGGCGTCCAATCGAGCTCGTAATAGTGCCAGTCGGCGGCGAGCGGCTCGCAGTGCGGGTACTCCCCACCCGTCGATTGATGATCACCCGGGTCTTTTTGCCAATGGATCGCGCCGTGCGAGATGCAGTCGTTGGTCCCGCCCCCGATCATTTCCATGACGTCGATCTCGCCGTTGGCGGGCCACGCCCCGCTATTCCCCATGAGCCAGAAGGCGGGCCACATTCCCTGGCCGCTGGGAAGCTGCATGCGGGCGACGATGACACCGTACCTCCATGATTTTTTAGCCTTGGTGACGAGGCGGGCCGAAGTATACCCGCCGTCCCCGCCGCACGTCTTCTCGGCCTTGACGACGAGTGCGCCGTCGTTGATCGAGGCGTTCGGGCCGCCCGTACCGTTGTTGGTATAGCGCTGCCATTCCCCGTTCCAGGTCGGGCTCCACCCGGTCGCCTCGGTTTCGTAACTCCAGGTGGAAAGGTCGATGCCGGGTCCGTCGAACTCGTCGCTCCAGACGAGCGACTTCCCGGCCGGCGCGACCCAGGTGTCCGGCGAGTCGCTCGGGGGCGGAGCGGTGAAGGGTTCGAACGTCGGGGCCGGACACCCGGGGAGAAGGACGGAAAAAGCGAAAACCAGACACAAGGCGAAAAAGACCGATATCACACGAACGCGCACCACGATACCTCCGGGGTGGAATTGAATTTGATACTTTCGGTCTTTTCTTACCTTTTCGATAATTTCGGAGGAACTTGACCCCGCGCACCGCCGATCGTCGGGCGCTTCCCTCGCGGATGCGGGTTTGCGGGAAACCGACGGACCTTTTCTCAAGATCGGCTGATTCGACGCTGTAGACGTACAAACCGGTGCCGACTTTCTTGGTCCAGACAATGCGGCCCATCGCCTTGAGGGCGATGTGGGCGGGTAAAACAAACACGAGGTCGGCGATTTCCCCCACGCCGTATTTTTCGGAGCCGGTCAGGCACGTCCTCCCGTCGTTCACGTTTTTCGCCTCCGCCTCGGAACTGATGAAATTGACCGCTTGGATAAAGAAAAATCACGGCAGGAAATGGGGAGGGAGATAGTCACTCTCCGGTACTGCCGTTTATTTTCCATCGGTTTTTCAAGTCGTGAAAAGCGGAAAGTGTATGGCGTTCGCGCCTGCGGCTCTGAATTGAAGTATAACCCAATCACCTTTTTTTTCAAGGGGATCGTCGGACACCGCCCCCCGCAAAACGGGCCGCCGATCCGCCGGCCGCCGTCGATCGAACGTCCGCAGCGACGGCAGCGGGGACCGCCGGTTCTTGAACGGCGGGCGCAAGCGATGGTATCGTATTGCGGGGGAACGGCCCGGCGGCGGTTCGAGCGCACCCCCCAGGCGGGAGGCATTCCTGGAACCGACTCTCCTCGTCACCAAACTCTACGCTCCGCGCGCCCGTCCGGGTCTCGTCGCGCGAGCGCGCCTGCAGGAGCGCCTGGAGCGGGGCCTGACGCGGCGTTTGACTCTCGTCTCCGCGCCCGCCGGCTATGGAAAAACGACGCTCCTCGGGCAATGGCTCGCCGCGCTGCGGTCATCGCCGGCTCGGTCCAGGACGGCCTGGCTGAGCCTGGACCGGGAGGATAATGACCCGGAGCGTTTTCTCGGCTACCTCGCCGCCGCGCTCGACATCGTCCTCCCCGGCGCGGTCCGGACAATGCCCCACCCGCGAAAGTCCGTCTCCATCAGTACGATCCTGACGTCCCTGGTCAACGCCGCGGCCGCGTTTCACGCGGAAACCGTTCTCGTCCTTGACGATTATCATTGCGTCGTCGAACGGTCCGTTCACGAGGCCGTCGCTTTTCTCCTCGAGCACCTGCCGGAGCGCCTGCACCTGGTCGTCTCCGCCCGCGGCGATCCGCCCCTCCCCCTCGCCCGCCTCCGCGCCCGGGACGAGCTCGTCGAGCTGCGCGCCGCCGACCTGCGGTTCACGCCGGAGGAAACGGCCCTGTTCCTGCGCGGCGCGGCGGAAACGACGCTGGAGCCCTCGGACGCCGCCGCCCTCGCCTCGCGCACCGAAGGTTGGATCGCGGGACTGCGGCTGGCGGCCGCCGCCCTGCGCGACCGGGGCGACGTCCGCGGCTTCGTGAGCGATTTTTCGGGCGGCCACCGGTACGTGTTCGACTACCTGGCCGAGGAAGTGCTGGCCCGGCAGCCGGACACCGCGCGGGAATTCCTTCGCACGACGTCCGTCCTCGACCGGCTCTGCGGCCCCCTCTGCGACGCGCTCACCGGCCGGTCCGACGGCGCGGCGGAGCTCGACCGCCTGGAGCGATCCAACCTCTTCACCGTCGCGCTCGACGCGCGGCGGAGCTGGTTCCGCTATCACGCCCTGTTCGCCGATTTTTTGCGATCCGGCCTTACAGTTGAGGAAACACGCGCCCTGCATCGCCGGGCGTCCGCCTGGCACGCGCGGAACGGCTTTCCCGGCGAGGCGATCCGGCACGCGTCGGCGGCCGGCGACGACGAAGGCGCGGCGCTGCTCATCGAAGGCGAAGCGCGGGCGGCGCTCACGCGGGGAGAAACGGCCACCCTGCGCTCCTGGCTCGAGTCGCTGCCGCCGGAACTGGTCCGATCGCGGCCGCGGCTTTGCCTGGCGAACGCCTGGACCGCCCTCGCCGCCGGCCGGTCGGAAGACGTTGAGCCGTGGCTGCGGGGCGCGGCCTCGGCGGCGCCCGAAGACCGCCGCCTCGCGGCGGAAGCGGATACCGTCCGCGCGTTCATCGCGGTGTTCAAGGGAGACACCGGGGCCGCCGTCGCGCTCTCGCGGGCGGCCCTGGAGAACCTGGACGAGGGAGACGCGTTCCTGCGGGGCTTCGCCGCGGAAAACCTCGGCCTCGCCCACGACGCCCGGGGAGACACGGCCGAGGCCGAGGAAGCCCACGGCCGCGCCCGCGCCCTGGCCCTGCAGGCCGGCAACCGGCTGCTCGCGGTGATGGCGGCCGGCCAGCTGGCCGACCTGAAAATGTTACGGGGCAGATTGCGCGAAGCCGCCCGCCTTTTCGAGCGGGCCGTCCGGGAGGCGTCCGCCCCGGACGCGCTCTCTCCCGTGGCTCCCATGATCTACGGCGGACTCGCCCGGGTGCTCTATGAATGGAACGACCTGGCGGGCGCCGAGCGCCGGCTCGCGGAGGCGCTTCAATTCAGCCGGCAAAGCGAGAACGCGGACTCGCTCGCCGCGTGTCTCATCCTGCTGGCCCGGCTCAGGCAGGCCCAGGGCGACGAACCGGGCGCCCGGGACCTGATCCGCCGCTCGGAACGGGCGATGGCGGGCGGCGTCATTTCACCGCCGACCGAAGCGACGGCGCGCGCCTATGCCGCCCGCGTGTTCATCCGGCAGGGCGACCTCAAGGCGGCCGAGGCGCTGCTGGAAAGCCCGTCGAACCGGGCGGCGGGCGACTCCGGCTACCCGGGATATCTTCTGCAGCTCGAGGGCGCGACGCGGGCGCGCCTTCTCATCGCCGCGGGCCGGCCCGCGGAGGCCGAACGGGAGCTCTTCCGGCTCATCAAGACGGCCGCGCCGGCGGGCCGGACCGGGGAAACGATCGAGATCCTGACGCTGCGGGCGCTGGCGCTCGACGCCCGGGGCTTGAGTGCCCGCGCCCTTCCGCCCCTGCTGCGGGCGCTTACCCTGGCCGAGCCGGAAGGATACGTCAGGCTTTTCGCGGACGAGGGCGCGCCTCTCGCGGCCCTGCTCTCCCGCGCGCAGCTTGACGTCAGGAAAAAACCCCGCCCGGGCCGGCGAAAACTTCTCTCGTACATCCGCCGTCTGCAGGCCGC
>CAZKOS010000154.1:0-2995 GCA_964554445.1 uncultured Spirochaetaceae bacterium
CGGTGGTGAGCGTCCACGTCTGGACGGTGGCGCCGCCCACGGTCAGCCGGATTTGTTCGCTGCCGGCGACGCCTTTGGCGCGCACGACGATGGTGCCGGTCGCCCTGCTTCCGCCGTTGTCGCCGTTACTCATCCCCGGCGGCAGACACGAGAGCGCCGCCAAGGCGATGAGTGCCAGAAGAAACGAGATTTTTTTGAACATTGATTTCCCCCTTTTTGACCTGAAGCCGTTTCCGGCTCGAGTCATGAACTTTTCGGTTTGCTGAAACCGATTATCGATTTTCTAAACGATTTGACATGTCACTTTGAGCGTTATCGTAAACGCATCCGATGTTTCGATATTCAGCCGATACCGGATCGTTTCGGACCAGAAAAAAAGGCGTGCAGTTCTCTCTATTTCAAAACGAAAAGTCTTTGATCCATCGTAAATTTTACCGGGAAAAAGTCAATTATTCCTGGCAGCAAAAGCGAAGTATTTTTTTATTTTTGCTGAACCGGTTTTGCTCACCGGTGAATGACATCCCGAGCCTGTTCAGTCCCTGGACCGAACGAACGACGGCCGGCCGGAGGTACGGACACACCCCCTCTTACGTCATTCCCGCGAGCAGAGCCTCGGCTTCGGATTCGTCGGCCGCCAGGACGGCCAGGGCCGCCGGCAGCCGGCCGAAGGGAGGGCTCACCTGGACGCCCGCGACCGCGCCGCGCAGCCCGGAAATGATCTCCCGCGCGAGCTTCACGCCCTCGGCCCTGGCTTCCTCCTTGCCGGCGCACTTTTCCATGCGCGCGAGCACCCGGTCCGGGATGACCACTCCCGGCACCTCGTTCTTGAGGAAGAGGGCGTTGCGGTAGGAGGCGAGGGGCCAGATCCCGGCCACGACGGGCAGTTTCGTCTTTTCGATTTTCTTGATGAAGGCGAGGAGGGAGGCCGCGTCGAACACGGGTTGGGTGATGATGAAGTCCGCCCCCGCCTCGGCCTTCTTGAACGTCCGTTCCACCTCCCGCTCGGGGACGGTGGCGAGGGGATTGGCGCCCACGCCCTTGACGAACGCCGTGCCCGCGGGAAGCGCGTTGCCGCCCAGGTCCAGGCCGCGGTTCAACCGCGCGGCGAGGCGGGTGAGACCGATCGAGTCGACGTCGAACACGCCCGAGACGTCGGGGTAGCCCCCGAGCTTGGGCGGGTCGCCGGTGACGATGAGCAGGTTGGCGAGCCCGACGGCGGCGGCGCCGAGGAGATCGCTCTGTATGCCGATGAGGTTGCGGTCGCGGCAGGCGTAATGGAGGACGGCCTCGATGCCGGCCCGCCGCTGGATTTCCAGGGCGGTGATGAGGCTCGACAGGCGGGCCGACGCGCGCGGTCCGTCGGGAACGTTCACGACCGTCACGCCCGCGCTTTTGAGCTCGATCGCCCGGGCGACGACCGTGGAGAGATCGGCGCCCTGCGGCGGGACGAGCTCCACGGCGGTGATCCATTCCCCCGCGGCCAGGGCCCGGCCGAGACCCGACCGCTCGGCGAGCGGGCGTTCGGGGTGCTGCGCCGCCTCCTCCGTGAAGGCCGTCACCTTGACGCTGCGCCGGCCCCCGTCGAAGGTTTTCACGGCGCGCGCGATCTCGCGGATGTGCGCGGGAGTGGTGCCGCAGCACCCGCCGATGACCTGGGCGCCCGCCTCCAGGAACTGGCGCGCGTATTCCGCCATGTACTCGGGGGAGGAAAGGTAGAACGAGCGGCCCTCGACCTCCTTGGGAAAACCGGCATTGGGCATGACGGAGATCGGCTTGGCCACGTGTTCGCGCAGCTTTAACAGCACGTCGAGCGAATGGGCCGAACCGATCGAGCAGTTGATTCCGACGACGTCCGCCGCGGGCAGCGCCTGGAGAATGGCGCCGGCCTTTTCGATCGGCATGCCCCCCTCGGTGAGGCCGTCGGGGCCCACCGTGAACTGGGCCTGGATGGGGATGTCGGCGGAGAGCGCGCGGCATGTTTCCGCCGCGAGGACGAGCTCGTCGATGCTCTTGAAGGTCTCGAGGAGGATGAGGTCGACGCCGCAGGCGAGCAGGGCCGCGAAGTGCCTTCGGAAATCGGCCTGCGCCTCGGCGCGGGTGACGGTGCCGATGGGCTCGATATGCGCGCCGAGCGGACCGACCGAGCCCGCCACGTAGGCGTCTTCGCCCGCGGCTTCCCGCGCCAGGGCGCAGGAGCGCATCACGATCTCCTCGAGCTTACCCTCGAGACCGTGCTTGGCGAGCTTGCGGGGATTGGCTCCGAAGGTATTGGTTTCGATCGCCTCCGCGCCGGCGGCGACGTACTCCTCGTGGATCTTCCGCACCAGGTCGCCCTGGGTGAGGGAGACCTCCTCGAAACAGCGGTTGAAGAAAATCCCGCGGCTGTAGAGCATGGTGCCCATCGCCCCGTCGAAGACGATCACCCCGCGCGTGAGCCGCTCACGGTATCCTCCCCTCATCGGCTGTCCCCCTTTCTCCGCTGCGGGCTGCAGGGCGCCCGGTCGCCATCGGTCTGATGTGTGCGGATGAGCTCCGCCAGGTCGACTTTTTTTTCATAGTACGCCTTCCCGATGATCACCCCCGCGACGAGCTCGTGCCGGCCGGCCGCGACGGCGGCGACGTCCTCGGGTTTCCCGATGCCGCCCGAGAGGATCACCGGCAGGCCGCCGGCAGCGGCGATTTCGTTGGTGGCGGCCAGGTTGGGGCCGGCGAGCGTGCCGTCTCCGTCGATGTTCGTGTAGACGATCTGCTGGAAACCCATCTCACGGCAGCGGGTCGCGAGCGCGGTGTCGGCGAGGCCGGAGTCGTCGGTCCAGCCCTGCACCCGGATCTTCCGGTCGCTCGCGTCCAGCCCGGCGATGGGACAAAAGCGGTAATGGGCGATCCAGTCCGTCACCTCATCCGGAGCGCGGACGAGCGCGGTGCCGATGACGATGTGCTCCACCCCGCAGTCGAGAAGCTCGGCCACGTCGTTTTCCGAGCGCACGCCGCCGCC
>CAZKOS010000154.1:3095-5963 GCA_964554445.1 uncultured Spirochaetaceae bacterium
ACGGTCGCTTTTTGGTAGTCTCCCTTGAGCAGCCGCACCACCCGGCCGCCGAAAAGATCGATCGATGGAATGACGAGCACGATGCCTCCTGCCTGGAAGATAACACAAGCGATCGTTTGTTGCCACTCCTTTACTTCCGGCGGTCCTTCACTTAGAATGGAAATAACGAGGAGTTGCGTATGAAAGAGATCGACGGCAAAGCTTTTCACGCCACCGTGGGCCGGATCATCGTCTTCAAATACCTGAAGCCCGAGGCGGTGAAAAAGATCATCTCGATTTCCCGCTTTTATTCGTACGGCAAAGACGAGAAAATCATCTCCAAGGGAGATCTCAGCAACGATTTCTGCGCCGTGCTCTCGGGCACCGTCCACGTGGTCGTGCCGGAGAAAGCGACCGGTTCGGTCTTCATCTCCTCGATCGGCGAGGGCGACGTGTTCGGCGAGGCGGGGATCTTCCTCAACGTCAAGCGCACCGCCGACGTGGTGAGCGCCGACGAATCGGTCATCCTCTCCATCACCCGCGAAGACATCATCAATTTCATCAAGTCCCGGCCGGAGGCCGGCATCAAGATCCTGATGCTCATCATCTACAGCCTGCTGCGCAAGCTGAAAGAGGCGAACATCGAGCTCGCCTTCGAGCGCAAGGCCGACATCAACCAGAACGACATCGACGCCATGGTGGAGGAGGTCATGCGGGAGTAGACCTTCTGCCCGGGTGGAGGACAGGAGGACACGGAGAGCACGGAGAAAGGAGGAGCACACGGAGGAAGAAGGAAAAGAGGGAAAGTGGTTTGTATCTATTTTTCAACCATTCCCTCTCTCTCTTTTCTCCGTGTTCTCCGTTCCCTCTGTGCCCTCCGTGTCCTTCCTCAGGAAGTGGATCACGCGTAAGTTGTTGCCCAATTCCCCCCGCAATGCTATATTATTCACGACAAGACTTTCGGGGCAAGGTGAAATTCCTGACCGGCGGTAAGGGTCCCGTGACGGACCCGAGCCCGCAACCCGCGTTCGAGCGCTCCGCTCGAGCACGGTGGATCCGGTGAGAATCCGGGGCCGACAGTTACAGTCTGGATGGGAGAAGGTCGACGTTTTCTTTCACGCATCCCGTCTTTTCCATGCCCCGAAACAACGAAGGATGATTCATGGCGTTCACGCCGCGCGACGAGTTTCACATGCGCCGCTGCCTTTCGCTCGCCGAGCGCGGGCTGGGCTTCACCTCGCCCAACCCGGCGGTCGGAGCGGTGGTGGTGAAGGACGGGCGCGTGGCGGGCAAGGGCTTCCACCGCCGCGCCGGCGCCGAGCACGCGGAGATCGCCGCCCTGAGGCAGGCCGGCGACCGGGCCGAAGGCGCGACGCTCTACGTGAGCCTCGAGCCGTGCTCCCACTTCGGCAAGACGCCGCCCTGCGCCGACGAGATCGTCCGGCGCAAGGTCGCGCGGGTGGTCGTGGCCATGCGCGACCCGAACCCGCTCGTGGACGGCAAGGGCATCGAGCGCCTCCGGGCCGCGGGGGTGACGGTCGAGACCGGGCTTCTGGAGAAGCGCGCCCGCCGCCTCAATGAGGTCTTCGTCGTCAACATGCTCTCCCGCCGGCCGTTCACGGCGCTCAAGGCCGCGGCCAGCCTCGACGGGCGGATCGCGACCTCCTCCGGGGAGAGCCGCTGGATCACGGGCGGGGAGGCGCGCGCCCACGCCCACCGGCTGCGCGGCCGGTACGACGCGGTGATGGTCGGGGTCAATACCGTGCTCAAGGACGATCCGCTCCTCACGCCGCGCGTGCCGCCGTACGAGGGCAAGAAGACGATGCGGGTCGTCGTCGACTCGCGGGCCCGGATACCGGTGGACTGCGCGCTCGTGAAATCGGCGCGGGAGACGCCGCTCGTCGTGGCCGTCACCGGCCGGGCCCTGCCGGGCAAGGTGAAGACGCTCGGCGCCCAGGGAGCCGCCGTGCTCCTGGTGAACGAAGACCGGGGCCGGGTCGATCTCGACGACCTGTTGGCCAAACTCTACACGCTGTCCGTCTGCTCGGTGCTGGTCGAGGGCGGCGGCGAGCTCCTCGCTTCGTTCGTGGAGCGCGAACTCTACGACAAGCTCTATCTGTTCCAGGCGCCGAAACTCATCGGCGGCAGCGCCGCCCTCTCGTTCCTGGGCGGCCGCGGTGTGGAGCGGCTCGAGCGCGCGCCGCGGCTCGCCGAGGTCGCCTCCCGGAGGCTGGGGAACGACCGGCTCTACGAATACTATCCGGCGCGCAGCCTGTTCGCGGGGGGAGCGTAATGTTTACCGGCATCGTGGAGGAGACGGGAACCGTGCGCGCGCTCCGCCGCAGCGGGGACGTGTGGCGGATCGGGATCGCGGCGGCGGCGGTCTGCGAAGGCACGGCCGTCGGGGACAGCATCGCCGTGGACGGCGTGTGCCTCACCGCCGTCGGCGTGGCGCCGGACGGGTTCGAGGCGGAGATCTCCCCCGAGACCAGGAGCCGCTCCACGCTCGAGCGCTCGGGGCCCGGCGCGGCCGTGAACCTGGAGCGGGCGCTCACGCTCGGCACGAGGCTGGGCGGCCACCTGGTGCAGGGCCACGTGGACGCGCGGGGACGGATCGAATCGCTTCAGAACCGGGGAGCGGCCGCGGAGCTCGTCATCCGGTTTCCGGCCGGGGGGCGGAGATACCTGGCGCTGAAGGGAGCGGTGGCCGTGGACGGGATAAGCCTGACGGTGGCCGCGCTCGAGGCGGACTCGTTCTCTGTGGTGGTCATCCCGCACACGCTCGAGCGCACGACGCTTCTTAAGAAGAAGCCCGGGGACGAGGTCAACCTCGAGTACGACGTGATCGCCAAGTACGTGGAGAGCCTGCTCGCCTACGGAAAAGCCGAC
>CAZKOS010000154.1:6063-7853 GCA_964554445.1 uncultured Spirochaetaceae bacterium
ATATGAGTCTTTTGAAAATAGAGGAAGCGATCGAGCGCATGCGGCGCGGCGAGCTTCTGGTCGTGGTGGACGACGAACGGCGCGAGAACGAGGGGGACCTCATCGCCGCCGCGGAGAAGGTGACGCCGGAGACGATCAATTTCATGGCGACGCACGGCCGCGGGCTCGTGTGCATGCCGATGGAGAAAAATCGGCTCGACGAGCTTTCCCTGCCGCCCATGGTGAGCGAGAACACGGACCGCCGCAAGACGGCCTTTACCATTTCCGTGGACGTGAAAACCTGCACCACGGGGATCTCGGCCGCCGAGCGCGCCATGACCGTGCGCGCCCTCGTCGATCCCGCCACCAAGCCGGCCGACCTCATGCGGCCCGGCCACGTCTTCCCGCTCTGCGCGCGGGCCGGCGGGGTGCTCGAGCGGGCCGGCCACACCGAAGCGACCGTCGACCTGGCCCGGCTGGCCGGGCTCATTCCCGCCGGCGTGCTCTGCGAGATCATGGCCGAGGACGGCACGATGATGCGCTACCCTGAGCTGCTGAAGTTTGCGGAGAAGCACGGCCTGGGGATGATCTCCATCGCCGACCTCATCCACCACCGCATGGCGCGCGAACACCTGGTGAGGCGGGGGGAGACGGTTTCCCTGCCGACGCGCTCCGGGGATTTCAAGGCCGTGACCTACGAGTCGGTACTCGACGGGCAGCACCACCTGGCGCTCGTGCGGGGCGAGGTGAAGGGGAAGAAGAACGTGCTCGTGCGCGTCCACTCGGAGTGCCTCACCGGCGACGTCTTCGGCTCCCTGCGCTGCGACTGCGGCGAGCAGCTCGAGGAGGCGTTGCGCCGGATCGGGTCCGCTGAGGCGGGGGTGCTCCTCTACATGCGGCAGGAGGGCCGCGGCATCGGCCTGGCCAACAAGATGAAGGCCTACAAGCTGCAGGAGCAGGGGCACGACACGGTCGAGGCGAACGAGAAACTCGGCTTCGCCCCCGATCTCCGGGACTACGGCGTCGGCGCGCAGATCCTCTGCGACCTCGGCCTGTCGTCGATCAGGCTTCTCACCAACAACCCGCGCAAGATCGCGGGGCTCTCCGGCTACGGCCTCACGGTCACGGAGCGCGTACCGCTCGAAATCCCGCCCCGGGCGTCGAACGCCTTCTACCTCAGGACGAAGCGCGACAAGCTCGGGCACATACTGGAGAACATCGATTCAAAGGAGGAACTGACGAATGGCAAAAAACGCGATTAAGGTGATGGAAGGCGATTTCAACGGCGAGGGGATGTCGATCGGCATCGTCGCCTCGCGCTTCAATGAATTCATCACGGGCAAGCTCGTCGAGGGCGCGCTCGACGGCCTCGTCCGCCACGGGGTGAAGGAGGAGAACGTCACGCTCGCCTGGGTGCCCGGGTCGTTCGAAACACCGGCCGCGGCCAAGCGCCTGGCCGAGTCCGGCGCCTACGACGCGGTCGTCTGCCTCGGCGCCGTCATCCGCGGCGAGACCCCGCACTTCGACTACGTGGCCGCCGAGGTCAGCAAGGGCGTGGCCCAGGTCGGCCTGGCCGCGAACGTCCCGGTGATCTACGGCGTGCTCACGACGGACAACGTCGCCCAGGCGGTCGACCGGGCCGGGACGAAGGCCGGCAACAAGGGCTTCGCCGCCGCCACGGCCGCCATCGAGATGGCGAATCTTTACAAGAAGCTGGGCAAGAAGTAACCCTGCCGGGTTGAGGCGGGAAGAATCGACTGAGCCGCGCTCGGCACATTGCGATACTCACATTTCCGTTGTGATGATTTTCT
>CAZKOS010000155.1:0-7815 GCA_964554445.1 uncultured Spirochaetaceae bacterium
GAGCGGGTCCGTCTCGGCCGCGCCCGGCAGGCCGGCGTTGACGCCGCGGGGGGGCGGCGCCCCGCACCTCCTTCGTGTTCTTCGTGTCCTCTTTATAATGCAGCCAAAATGATGATGGCGCCGGTCACGACATTCCCTTTGCCACAACTCCGCCACACATCGCCTTGAATATTCACGACTCCGACATGGAATAAACTCCTTCCGGGTGATATGATCTCGCCGGTTTCGATAGTGAAAGGAGAACCCATGACCGGACCCACCACCATGAAGAACGAGACGCACCGGAGCGGCGACATGGAGCTCGTGAAGCTCGCCTCGCAGCGCATGCGGCGGCTGCCGCCGTACCTCTTCGAACGCATCAACAAGGCCAAGCTCGCCCTCCGGCGGCGGAACGTCGACATCATCGACCTGGGGATGGGGAACCCGAACGACCCGACGCCGGGAATCGTGGTGGAAAAGCTCAAGGAGGCCGCCGGGATCAAGCGGAACCAGCGGTACTCGGCCTCGCGCGGAATAGAGAACCTGCGCCGCGAGTACGCCCGGTTCTACGAGCGGCGCTTCGGCGTGCGGCTCGATCCGGAGGAAGAGATCATCGCCTGCCTCGGGTCCAAGGAGGGATTCAGCCACCTCTGCCTGGCCGTGCTCGGCCCCGGCGACCTCGCCCTCGCGCCCGCCCCCGTCTTCCCCATTCACCTCTTCGGTCCCGTCATCGCCGGGGCGGAGGCGCTCTGCGTCCCCTTCGAGGAAAAGGACGATGATTTTCTGCGCAAGCTCGACGCGCTCGCCGGGCGTCTTCTTCCCAAACCGAAAATCGTCGTCCTCAACTTTCCCCACAATCCCACCGGCCGCACCGTGGAGAAGGACTTCTTCCGCGAGGTCGTGCGCCTCGCCAGGAAGCACGAGTTCCACGTCATTCACGACTTCGCCTACGGCCACACCTGCTTTGACGGCTACCGCGCGCCGAGCTTCCTCGAGGTCGAGGGCGCCGCGGAGGTGGGGGTCGAGCTCGGCACGCTCTCCAAGGCCTACAACATGGCGGGCTGGCGGATCGGGTTCGCGGCCGGCAACCGGCGCATGATCCGGCTTCTGGCCGACATCAAGGGGTACTTCGATTACGGGATTTTTCAGGCCGTGCAGATCGCGGCCATCCTGGCCTTGAGGGAGTGCGACGAGGACATCGCCCGCCAGGCGCTCGTCTACCGGGGGCGCCGCGACGTGCTGGCGGCCGGTCTGCGCGAGCTGGGGTTCGAGGTGGAAACGCCGCGCGCCGGCATGTTCGTCTGGGCGCGCATCCCGGAGCCCTATTCCGGCATGGGCTCAATGTCCTTCAGCCTCGCCTGCCTGGACCGGGCGCGCGTCGTCGTTTCGCCCGGAATCGGATTCGGCGAAGAGGGGGAGGGCTGGGTCCGCGTCGCCCTCACCGAAAACGAAGAGCGGTTGAAGCAGGCATTGCGACAACTCAAAGGGGCGTTCCCGGTGGTACCGGGGGAGTCGATCGGCGGTGATGACTTGATCCCCTAGGAGGACACGAAGGGCATGAAGAAGGAGAAGAGTACGAAGGGGTAGAGTGAAGTATCAGTAAAAACCAAATGCTAGAGCACGATCACGAGGACGATGACTCCGGCGGAAACCGCCAGCAGGGCCACTCCCGGCCAGGTGTATTCGTCACCCCAGAGCAGCATGCCGGTGCCGACCACCAGCCCGCCGATCCCCGCCATGATGCCGATCACCGCGACCCAGGCGGGCAATTTGAATCTCTCGTCCGAGTAATCCAGCAGATCCGGCCTCAGGGGCATGGGGCCCGGGGTCCAGTCCTCGACGGCCGGATGCTTTTCCGTCAGGCCGAGGAAATACAGGGGATGGGTCAGGACGACCGCGAATGTCCCTTCATGCGCAAGGGCGGACGAGGCGAGGCCGGAGAAGTCCGACGACTGTCCGTACATAACCGCTCCGGCGAGTACGAATGCGAACAAACAGATCGTGAGTTTCAAATTCATTTTCACGAATCCTTTCTCTTTCAGTTTAAGCCGCGATGATACCATCGTTTCCCCGATCCTTCCCCCCGCACGGCCTCATTTCCTCCGCGCCGCGGCCGCGTCCAGAAGCGAGATCGCCTTCTCGAAGTTCTCCCCGGAAATCCGGGCGTGGCCTTTTCTCGGCTCCTGGAAAAAATACGCTTCGTATCCCAGATAAAGGAATGTGTCGAAGCCGTTGAAGGTCTCCTGCCGGTTGTAGTCCCAGTCGCCGGTGGCGCAGACCATCGCGACGTGCCGCCGGGCATAGGGGTAACTGGGGATGATCCGGCCGCCGGTGACCGTGGTGAAGCAGCCCCCGACCGCGATTCCGCCCGTGAACACGCGCGGCTCTCTGGGGACGATCTCGCCCGTCAGTCGGCCGCCCCAGGAGAAACCCGTGAGGTAAACGCGCTTCCGGTCGATCGCGTAATGGCCGAACATGTGGTAGACCGCCGCCAGGACGAGGCGCTCGTGGTTCGTGAACATCATGTCCTCCGATCCCCCGTTGAACACCCCGTTATAGGGATCGAAGCCGACGTAGATGAGCTTGTGTTTATCGAGTGTCGCCGTATAAGCCGGGGACGGGGCCTGGTTTTTCGACTGGGCGTTCATCATGGAGACGATGAGGCCGTAGGGCTCCTTCCCGTCGTACCCCTTCGGCACCCGGACGACGACCGGGTATTTGGAAAGCTTGAGCTTGGGGTCCCGATCGATCCAGGGCGACCACGAGGTCAGGGTGAGCGTATACGTCCCCCGCCTGTCGACCCCCGCTCCCTTGACCCGCTTCACGGCGAGCGGTGCGGCCGCCTCCGCGTCGTAATCGTCGAATACCTTTTTGTTCTTCCCGGCTTCGGCCAGAAGCTCGTCCGCCGACAATCTTTCGTGTTCGACCGACGGGCCGAGCGCCTTGAGAATGTCTTCCCGGCCCAGCGTCGCGCAGGCGTCGAGATCCCGGGAAGACCACTGGACGCGCGGCAGACTCCGGACCAGGCCGGGGTCCGCGCTCACGGCCAGGACCGAGCCGAGCGATTTCCAGTCGGGCGCCGTGGGCGAGTCGAGGAGAAGGGGCGTCAGGCGCGAGCGCATGGCGAGCGCCCTCATGAGCGGCGACACCCCGAGGTTGTTCCGGGCGTTCGGGTCGGCGCCGGCCGCGAGCAGGGCGCGCACCGCTTCTTCCCGCCCGGCCAGTACGGCCTTCTCGAGGGGGGTGCGGCCGTAGCGGTCGCCCGTGTCCCACTTCACCTTCCGGGCGGAAAGGGCATCGATCACCCGCGCGTCCCCGGTTTCCGCGGCGAGGTGGAGCGGCGCGGCCGGCACCCCGTCGGCCGTGCGCGCGACGCGCGCCTCGAAGGCGGACGCCGGGAGCGCCGCGATCGCCGTGAGGTCGCCTTCCAGGACGGCCCGGCAGGCGGGCGCCTCATTGCCGACCGGCCAGCCGCCGTTCGATTCGGGGATTTTCAGCGATCTGAAATAGGCGGTCAACGCCTTGAAACCGTTCGTTCGCGACCAGCCGAGGGCGGTGAACCCGTCATTGTCCGGGAGGGCCGGATCGGCCCCCCGGGCGACGAACAGCTTCACCAGCGGCAGGGACGAGTCCCCGGCGCAGGCGCGGTAGAGGGCGGTCTTGCCTTCCGCGTCGCGGGCGTTGAGATCGACCTTGAGCGCCAGGAACCGGCCGACGAGCGCGGCGTCGCCCGGCTTCATGGGCCGGGAGGCCATGGCGTGGAACACGGTCTGGCCGGTGGAGCCGGGACGGGCGGGATCCGCGCCCGCGGCCAGGAGCTCCTCGATCGCTCCGTCGCTTCCCGATTTCACCGCCGTCATGAGCGGCGTCCGGCCGTAGCGGTTGGAGAGGTTGAGATCGGCTCCCCGTCCCTTCGCCAGCGACACGAGCCTTTTCAGGATCGGCCGCTTGAGCCTGGCGTAGCCGGCCAGGTCGTGGAGCAGGGCCGCGCCGTACTGGTCCGGATCATTGACGTGAGTGGTTTTGTCGAAAACCCGGGAGATGAGACGCCAGTCGCCGTCGAACGAATCCTGGTTGGCCGCGTACATGATCGCGCCCAGGTCGTCGGGATTGGGATCGCAGCCGGCGTCAAGGTAAGCGCTGATGAATATTTTCCCGCCCTCGGCGTAGTGGGAGAAGAGATTCTCGATCGCCGATTTGCCCCACGGCCAGCGGGAGTCGGGCTTCGCCCCGTGCCGGATGAAGAGCGGAACGAACGGCGCGTAGCGGGCGGCCTCCTTGTACCCGGACCGTTCCAGGGCGAGGAGCAGGGGGATTTTTGTCTTCACCTCCTTGCCGTTGGAAATGTAGGTGTACGAAGTGTCCTGCGAGGGATCGGCGCCCAGGTCGAGGAGCGTCCGGGCCAGCTTCATCGCCTCGCCCGAGTCCTTGGGAAGGGAGGCGACGAGACCGGCGAGGATCGTCGTACCGTCGCCGGTAGGCGCGCGGAAATCGGCGCCGGCCGATTTCAGGAGCTTCCAGGCCGCGATTTTTTCGTCCGCGCTTTTCCCCCACCAATGCAGGACGAAGAAAACGGGGGGAGCCTCGAGCGCGGAGAAGGCGTCGTCGGAAACGATTCCCAAATAATTTTTGAACATCGCGTTCGGATGGGCGCCGCGGGCGAGGGCTTTTTGAAGCCTTCCCGGGTCCCGGTTGCGCAAGGCCCGCTCGAGCGCCGCGTCGGGCGAATCGTCCAGGCGCGCCTTGATTGCGAGCGTCCCGACCGAAGCGTACGTCTTGTCCGCCTTGGCTTTCGCGTACAGGCTGAACACGTAATCACCGCTTTCCGGGAAGGAGAGGTGGAACACCCAGCGGTCGCCTTTTTTCGAATAAGAGGTGCTCGTGCCGGCCTGTTCGCCCGTACCGGAGTTTTTCATGCTGTAGGATATCGAGATGTTTTCAGGACCGGCGACGACCAGGGTGACGTCCCCCCGCGCTTCGGCCGGCGGAAGCGTGACCGCCTTCAGGCCGAGACGGGCGAAAGCCGGCGCGGCGCGCCAGGCGGACGCGGCCACCCTGGCGCGGAAACCGAATTTCAGCACGGCGACGTATTTCCCGCCGGCGGCGGAGAGGGGCCGGGCGAAGACGGAAAGCTCGTACTCGCCCGACGCGGCCGGCGTCGCGGTGACCGTCCAGCCGTCGCCTTCCGCCCTGCAGTCGACGAAGCCCGCGGCCCGGTTCCCGCCGCCCGCGTCGGAAAGGGCGGCGAAGAGCTCGATTTTTTCCTTCGCGGAAAGAGCGAGCGAGACGCTGTCGGGCGATATGGACGCGGGGGGAGAGGTGACCTTCAGGCCGAAGCGGGCGAAGTCGGGGTAGGTGCGCACATCGCCCGGCGCGCTCTGGCCCGGCGTCCGGACGGGTGGGGCAACCGGCGGCGACAGGCAGGCGGCGAGCGAAAAACCGATCGCGATGACGGCGGCCAATGTCTTTTTCATGAAAGGCTCCTCTTGTGTGCCTGCGGCGCGATGCCGGGCCCGAAACCGCGACGTCGCCGTCGCCGGACGGAGGCGCGCGATCGACCCCCGCACTTCTGTAATCATAACGCGCGTATTGCCGCGGTTCAAAGGTTTTTACGGATAAAGTTTTCGTCTGCGGCGTGACGCGGCCGTCTCGGACGGCCGAACGTGGACCTTTTTTTTCGAATTTCCTCTTGCATAAATATACAAAAAAGATGTATATTTATGCAGAACGATATGAAAGAGAAAGACGAGCGTTACGCGGCCATTAAAAAGGCGGTGGCGAAAGGCGAGATCGGGGCGCAGGAAGAGCTCCTCGCCCTGCTCCTCAAGGCCGGATTCGAGGTCACCCAGGCCACGCTCTCGCGGGACCTGAAGGCTCTCGGCATCGGCAAGGGGCTGGGCAAGCGCGGCACGTACGTGTACATGCTTCCCGATCCCGAGAACCTGGCGGTCTACCGCGAGCGCCTGCGGACGGACGTCCTGCGCGGCTTCGTGTCCCTCGATTTTTCCGGGGCGCTCTGCGTCATCCGGACCCATCCCGGGCACGCCCAGCCGGTGGCGTTCGCGCTCGACAACTTCGGCATGGACGAGGTGCTCGGCACCATAGCCGGCGACGACACGATCCTGGTTGTTCCAAGTGAAGGAACGACGCGGGACCGGCTCAAAAAGGCGCTCCTCGAGCGGATGCCGGATCTGAAGGAACGGCTGTAAGGAGAAGGAAGAAATGAAAGCGGCGGTATTGGGAACCACGGGTTACACGGGACAGCTCCTCGTCCGGATGCTGCTCGCTCACCCGGACGTGGACGAGATTATCCCGGTCTCATCGAGCCGGGCGGGCGAGAAGCTCGCCGCCCTCGACCGCGCCTTGAGCGCGGCCGCGCTCGACAAGGTGAAGACCGCGGGGCACACGTGCGTCGGAATCGACGAGGCGAAGCAGGCGAAGCCCGACGCCGTCTTCGCCGCGCTGCCGCACCTCAAGTCCGGGGAAGTGTGCGGCCTGTTCCTCGGCCTTTCGGTCGTCATCGACCTTTCCGCCGACTTCCGCTTCCGCGACCCGGCCGTGTTCGAGGCGGCCTACGGCGCGCCCGCGCCCCGGCCCGATCTCCTGCCCGGCGCGGTCTACGGCCTGGCCGAGTGGCACACCGGGGCGATCAAGCGGGCGGACGTCATCGCCAATCCGGGGTGCTACACCACGGCCGCGCTCCTGCCGCTCCTGCCGCTGGTGAAGGAAAAAATGATCAAGGAAAAGGCGATCGTCAACGCCTTCTCCGGCGTGTCCGGCGCGGGCAAAAAAACCGAGGTGAAGTATCTCTACTGCGAACGGACAGAGAACGCGGGCGCCTATTCGCCGGGCACGCAGCACCGCCACTGCGCCGAGATCCAGGCCGAGCTCGACGGCGCGGTGCCGGGGACGAAGGCGTACTTCCTGCCGCACCTCGCGCCGATGAAGCGCGGCATCGCGGCCACGATCTCGGTCGAGCTCAAGAAGAAAGCGGCGCGCGAGGACGTTCTCGCGCTCTACGAGAAATATTACGGCGGCAAGCCTTTCATCGGGATTCGGGAAAGCGGGATCCCGGAGACCGCCGACGTCTGGGGATCGAACCGCTGCGACTTGGGCTGGCACGTCGAGGACGATCAGCTCTTCGTTTTCTCGGTGATCGACAACCTGGTGAAGGGCGCCTCGGGCCAGGCGATCCAGAACATGAACCTGCGCTTCGGATTCGCGGAGACGGCGGGCCTGCCCGTACACGGAGAGTTGTAATTCGAATTACCTTGGAGACACCTTTCGGCTTCGCTCGGGGCAGGCTCCGACACGGAGCGCACAGGAAATGAGCAACCGCGAATGCCGGGGATAAAGAGAATGAAAAAAAGGAGACGTACCGATGAATCACGCGGAGGTTGCGGCCAAGAAGTTCGAGAAAGGGTATAATTGCGCCCAGTCGGTCGTCTCGGGCTTCGCCGGCGAATTGGGGCACGCCGCGGGGCCGGCTTTCCTGGCGGCGAACGGGTTCGGCGGCGGCATGGGCCGGCGGCAGGACGTGTGCGGCGCGGTCACGGGCGGCATCATCGTCCTCGGCCTTCTCTACGGGCGCGGCGAGAGTGACGGCCGGGAAAAACAGGAGGCCGCCTACGCCAGGGTGCGTCGGTTGATGGAGGAGTTCGAGAAGCGGCACGGAACCGTCGTCTGCGGCAAGCTCCTCGACGGCTGCGCGCTCACGACGCCCGAGGGCCGGGCGCTGTACGGCGAGCGGAACCTGAAGGCGAAGTGTCTGGCCTGCGTCAAAGACGCGGCGCAGATCCTGGAGGAGATCATCGCCGGGGAGGGGAGAACCACGGA
>CAZKOS010000156.1:0-7761 GCA_964554445.1 uncultured Spirochaetaceae bacterium
TCCGCCACGAGCTTGTAGAACCGAGTCCTGGCGTCGACCTCCATTTTGGTGCGGTCCGCGATGCAAACGCTCCCGATGAACTTCGTTCTGGTGTAGAGCGGGCAGACCAGGATGAATTGGTTCTTCTCGCGCACGAGGAAGGGCTCGGCGTTGTTCTCCGCCTTCTCGATGATGAGGCGGTCGGAGGCGGCGTCCGGCTCGTAGGCGGAGCCGACGGCCACGCGCTCGGCCAGGTTCTTGATCTTCTTGTCCTTGCGCGCGAGCAGGGCGTAGCGGGGGGGCTTTTCCACCGCCGCCAGCAGGCGCGAGAGAATGTCGAACAGGTCCTTCCGGGTCGCGCACCGCGTCACCTTCTTCAGAAGAACGTGGGCGGTGATGAGCTCCTGACGCTCGCGCTCGATGTCCTGCAGGTGGGCGAGGAGCTCGTCCTTCTTGAACGTGACGTCGAGCTTGGTCTTGCGCGCGTAGCTGTCGGCGGCGAAATCCTCGAACGTGAGGAGCTTGAAGGCGTAGAAATCCTCGGGGTGCTCGAAGAGCGGGGCGAACGTCTCCCTCCCGTTCCGGCCGTTGGTCGGGGCGACGGCGCCGCCCGGTTCGGGCTTCCGGCTCTCGTTCTGGAAATATTTCTTCGCCAGCCAGCGGACGATCTCCTCGCGCGAGGCCACCTCGAGCGCGGGCCCGGGCGCGGCGGCGCGCTTGTCCCTGCCCCGCTTCGGCTCCTGCCAGAGCCGGAAGAGATCCCGCAGGTTCGAGAGGTTCTCGAGGCGCTTGTCCGGCTTGGGCTCGAGCGCCCGGGAGACGAACTCGACCAGCGCCTGGGGCACGAGCGGGTTGATGCGGTTCAAGTCGGCGTATTCCCGGTCGAGCTTCTGGCGGAGGAGGGCTTTTTCCTCGCGGGCGTCGAAGGGGCAGCGCTGGGAGGCGAGGAGGTAGGCGAGCGCGCCGAGGGCGTACACGTCGGCGCCCTTGCCCACGTGTTTTTTCTGCATCTGTTCGGGAGCGGTGAACTCGGGAGCCAGGTACTGGGGATGGGTGATGCCGATGTTGGCGATCTTCACCTCGCCGTTGCGCGTGACGAGCACGTTTTCCGGCCGCACGTCCGTGTGCACCAGCTCCTGGGAATGCAGGAAGGCGAGGATCTCGCCCGCGGCCAGGACGACGGCGGCGACGACGGCCGGCGGGATGGAGCGGACCTTGGTGAGGATCTCCGAGAGCGGCACGCCGTCCTCGCAGTCGTACACGATGAAGTAGGTGGAAAGCGATTTGACGACGTCGAGCGGCCGGACGATGAACGGCTCGTTCAGGTTGGCGATCACTTTGAGCTTGGCGAGGAGCCGCTCCCGGTACTTGGCGTCGCGGATGAAGACGTGGGGAATGAGCTGCAGGCGCAGGGTGCGTTGGAGGCTCGAGTGCTCGCCGGAGAACCACACCTCCCGCTCCCGGCGCACCAGCGCCCCGGAGACCGTGTAGTTGCCGACCGTGCGCTCGCCGCCGCCCACGCCGTCCCCGGCGAGGCACTCGGCCACCATGTTGGTGACCGCGGTGGAAAGGACGGGAAAGGCGTTCAGGCAGTGGTTCCAGTCGGTGCGGTTGATGGAGAGGAGCTCCGTCCCGGCCTGCAGGGCGAAGGCGTTCTCCACCGTCGATTTCTCCTCCAGAAGCGCGTTCTCGCCGAAGAACTCCCCCGCGCCGCGCTCGAACTCGTCGTGGTGGCGGTAGAGCGTCTTCACCCGGCCCCGGTGCACCAGGTAGAAGAGCTGGGACGGTTCGCCGTGCTCGATCACCACCTGGCCGCGCTCGAGGACGTGCTCCTGAAAAAGCGGGGCGATGGATTTCACCACCTTGGCCGGCACGTAGGCGAAGAGCCGGTGCGCGCGCAATGCCCGTTCCTTATTCACGGCCGTCTCCCTCCTTCAAGAGCTGGACCCAGTGCTCGTCGTCCTTCACCCGCCGGAAAAGAAAACCGAGCGGCGGGCGCCGCATGTGCAGCGCCAGGAAATTCTTGAGATAGCGGGCGGTGAGCGGCACGGCGCACAGGAGCGTGACGAGGCAGACCGCCGGAAAAATGAACAGGGGATGCGCCTTGAAGACGAGGATGTTCAGGACCGGGAGGAGGGTGTTCAGCGCCGCGAACAGCCCGTAGAGGAACATGACGCTCCCCTCGAACCCCGCGTAGGCCAGGAAAATGCAGACGCAGGTCAACAAAATGTACAGGGCGTTTCCCCAGAGCGCGGCCCGGAAGAGCGGAACGTCCTCCAGGTCGAGGCCGAGGATCGCGTATACCTGGGTGGCGAAATAGGTGAAGAGGAAGACGCAGCTCAAGAGGATTTTGAGGACCGCCGCCGCCTTCCCCAGGATGAACTCCACGATCTCCTTTTTCTTCCGGTCGATCTCCTCGAGCGTGGCCTTGAGCCTCAGGCTTTCGTAAAAATCCCGGTAGCGCCGGTAGAGCGGCTTCTCAACCCCCAGCACGAAGTAGACGAAAGCCGGAAGCACGAACACGAAGGCGAGCGAGAAGGCGGTGTTGACGTTGAAGGTCGCCTGGAAGAGCGGGAGCATGGAGTACCGGATCCCGAAAATCCAGGCCACGAGCTTGTCCGCGAAGATGCCGTAGGCGAGGAGCAGGCCGATGACGATCGCGCCGGGATCGCGCCGGGCGTGGGAAAACAGGTCGGGCTTGACGGCGAAGGAAAAGCCGAACTGGTGCGAGAAGAGGAACCACTGGATGAAGAAGATGATCACCTGGGCCAGCGCCAGTCCCAGGAAGTAGCCGAGCGGGCCGCCGAGCATTTTGCCCACCAGGCCCGCCCCCGGCACGGCGAGGAGCAGGACGAGGTAGACGGCGGCGAACGCCGGAAAGGAGCCGAGGGTGCTGTGGATGACGAAGAGACTGAGGGAAACGCAGAGAAGGACGAAGAAGAGAATGATGAACACCTTGTGGCTCAAGGGCATGTCCCAGGCGTAGAGGAAGGCGCCCGAGGCGGCGAAGGCCAGGAAGGCGAGGACGAGGAGCCCGCCGCTTAAGGAGGACTTGACCGCGGCCGGGGACAAGTCCCGGGCGCGGACGAGCAGGAACCGCATGAAGAGCATGTTGAATCCGCCGGAGAGGAGGAGCGCGCCGGCGGAGGTGAAGATGAGCACGCGGTAATTGAACTCGCCCTCGGCCGAATCCTTGAAGTAGTAGGAGATCATCCCGACGAGGAGCACGGCGAGAAAAACGATGAGCCAGGGACTGGAAAAATAAATGTCCGTGAAGAGGTACGGCTTGCGGAGCGATTCGGGCTCGGACCGCCGCTTGATGTTCACCAGCTGGAAATTTATTTCACGCACTGCACTTCCCTAATGAGCCACGGAGACATCCCTCGACTACGCTCGGGACAGGCGCCGAACACGGAGGGGAAACGGTACGGGAAAACAGGATGAGGAAAATCCCTGAGTTCTCTTTTCTTTTTTTTCATTCTATTCCTCTCTGCGTCCTCTGCGGCTGTTTTTCCACGCGGCAAATTCAATGCCCGGCACAATCGTCATCGGAATCGCCCTATAAGAAATTCTTGTACAGGGAGGCGAAGGAGTTGAGGTGAATGGAGTGCGAATAGAATTGATCGAACCGCCGCACCGCGATCTTCCCCATTTCCCGAGCCAGCTTCCGGTCCTCGATGAGCACGCACAGGGCGCGGGCCAGCGACCGCGGGCTGCCCGATTCGACGAGGATCCCGCACTCGCCCAGGGCCCGGTCCTCGGCCGAAAGCCCGGCCACGATCTCCGGATTGATCCCCCGGCGGACGGCGACCAGCGGCTTGCCGCTCTGCAGGGCCCGGGAGAGGACCGCCTTGCGCTGCCTTCCGTTGCCGCTCCCCAGGACGACGGCGTCGAAGTCGGCGAGCGCCCCGGAAACGTCGCTATTGTAAAGAATATTGAGTTGGAATTCCAGACCCAGCTGGCTGCGGAGCTCGATGCATTCCTCCAGGTAGCCGGTGTGGACTTTCTCGAGCCCGAGCACCGTGAAGCTCACCTTCTTGTCCTCGTCGAGCAGGACGCGGCAGGCGCGGATGAACGACTTGACGTCGCTCGACTGGGTCACGTCCGAGAGCAGCCCGACCGAGAACGTTTCCCGGGTCGGTTTTTTTTCCGGCTTCTCGGGAAGGCGTTCGCCCGAGGCCGGCACGATCATGCACTTGTACTCCTCTTCCGGCTTGAGGAACGAGCCCACGGCGCTGCGGTTGGGCGTGACGACCGAGTCGGCGTAAAAGCCGGCCAGGTAGCGGAAAGTCTTCAAGGTGGCATTGTACGTCTTGATGTACGCCTCGAGCGAGGGCACGGGCAGGCCGCGCAAGACCTCCCGCATGTCCGTGAAGAAGGCCTGCGAGAGCGCCGGCGTGTCTTCTATGAAGAAATCCGAGCGGACGTCGAAAATGAGGTGGGAACGGAAGCGGATCTTGGCCACCAGCCCGGCGCAGCCCGCGTAGCGCGAGGAAAAGGCGTGGTAGGCCTTGGCCCGGGGGAGGGGCATCTGCATGAGCTGGAAGAAGGGGAGCTGCGTCTGGCGGAAAATCCAGGCGTAGTCGAGAAAGGGAACCCCGGGGCAATGGCGGCGGTACTCCGAACAGAGGATGTCCCAGAATTCACGCGAGCGGGCCACGTCCGCGTACGATTGAACCCGGGACTCGTCGTGCGCCAGGCCGAGGAGCACGGCCTCGCAATGCCGGGTCTTCTCCTCGAGCGGGCAGGCGTACAGCGCGGCGAGCTGTTCCCAGAATTCCCGCCGCTTCTTCTTGAGAGGCGTTTTCACCCGCGGCAGGTACGATTCCTCCAGGCCGACGGTGACGAGGGTTTTGACGTTCTCCGGCAGTTGGGCGACGAGCGAGTTGATGGCGTGCGGCCGGTGCGCGATGGTGACCACGGCGAAGCGGACGTCGGGCAGGGTGAGGATCAGATCGTGCACGGGAGGGGGAATCCCCTGGGTGAGGAGCTCGCCGTCGCTTTCCACGATGAGGCAGATGTCATCCATAGTGACACCACATCCGGGCGATGTCCCTCACGCCGTCGGGCACCGCCTGGTTGTCGACGATCTCGCGCGCGAACCGGCCCAGCTTGCGGTACTCGCGGAGCCGGAACAGGCACTCGCCCTGGCGGAGAAGGGCGCCCGTGTTCAAGGCGTCGAGGCGGCGCAGTTTTTCGCAGAGCGCGAGGCACTCCCGGTCCCGGCGGTCGAGGAAGGCGGTTTCCACGAGTCGTTCCAGGACGGGTTTGTCCGCCTCGCCTTCCTCCAGGTAGAGCGCCTTCGCCTTTTCGAGGTAACGCTCCCGCAGCCGGGGGTCCGCGTTGAAAAGCGTCACGTACTCGAGGAGGGAATCCGCCAGCAGCCGCTTTTCACCGGAAGAGACGGGTGCGCCCTCCGCTTCCCGCGCGGAGAGGGTTTCCTCGCGCTCCCGGATCTCTTCGACAAGCTCCTTTTCCCGGCGCCAGTACTCGCGTTCCCGGTAGTGGCGGACCGGGGGCGTCTGCTCGGCGTCGTGCCAGACGTCGTGACGCATGAAGGGGACGTTCACCCGGCGGACAAAGGCGGAGGAAAGCGATGAAAAATAGTCGTCTTCGATAAACGCCGATTCGGCCGCGGGGGGCGGAGCGGCGGCGTGAGCGGCGGCGGCCGCCGTCAGGTTCAGCCGCGCTTCCAGTCTCTTCAAGACCACGATGTAGAAGACGATGCCGACCATGCCGGCCAGGGGAAAGATGAGCGCGAAAAAGAAACAGAGCTCGCGGCGCAGGCGGATCTCAATGAGGCGGCGGTCGAAGCCCTTGGTGAAGAAAAACACCGCGCTTAGGTGGGTGAAGAGGGCGAAGGTGAGGGGGAGCCGCAGAAGCTCGGAGAGGAGGAGCGCGGCGAAGGCGGCGATTTCCAGGAGCGCCCCGAGGATGACCAGCCGGGCCGCTTTGAAGCCCGAGGCGGCGGCCGCTGCCGCGACGTTTTCACCGTCCTCCCGTTCAAAGGCCGTATGTTCCAGGGATCGCTGTTGATCTGCCACGATGTCACCGCGGGGCGATTTTCCGCCCGATCTCTTTCTCGATATCGGACAGGGGGGCGCCGAATTCGCAGACGCCCCGGTATTTCTGGGTCAGCGTGTCGAACACGCGCGCGAGCGAGACCGTCTGGCTTCGCTCCTCGCCCTTCTTTTTGAGGGCCTCGAAGGCGTACACGTTGGCGAGGCTGACCGACGCCCAGTCGCAGACGAGCGTGACCAGGCGCAGGGTGAGGGGCGTGTAGCGGAGGAACGGGATCTCCTCTATCCAGACGAGGCCGGCCGCGTCTCCCTCCTGCCCCAGGCAGACGGGGGCGCAGACGAACACGGGGTTCGGCGGTTTTTTCCCCGCGGCCGCCAGGTCCTTCACCGAGAGCACCCGCTTTTCCTCGATCGCCATTTTCAAGACGGCCTGCGGGGGCTGCGGGAAATCTGTCGAATCGTATCCGCGCCGGGCGCACAGCACGAGCTTGTCTCCCTGGAGCATATAGAAGGCGCTTTTTTCCGCCTCGATCGCCTCGGCCAGGATCTCGAGGACCCCCTCCTCGAGCTCCCTGAGGTTGAGCGTGGAGAGTTTCTTGGCGAAATTATAGAGCATGCTCACAAGCTCGCGCTCGGTCATGCACTTCTGCGCGAGAAGGGAGTTTTTTTCCTTCAGGGCGCCGGCCTCACGGCGGAGGAGGTCGATTTTTCCCTCGGCGGCGGACAGCTTTTCCTCCGCGGCGGCCAGGTTCTTGCGGTGGGCGTCCGCGATGGCGCCCGCCAGCGTGCCGATGAGGAGGAAGCCGATGAACGGGCTGAAGTAGGAGAACTGGAAGAGCCGCGAGGCGGGCTCGATGTGGAGAAAAAGACGCAGGGCGAGGCACACGCCGTACACCAGCGTGACCGCGCCGGCGGCCGCCATGGCGCGCGTGTACCCGAGAAAACAGGCCGCTACCAGGACGATGAGGAGGTAGGGGTGCAGGGGCACTCCCACGAGCCCGGGGTTGTCGGCGAAAAAGATGACGTTGACGATCCAGATCACCGCCAGCCCGCCGAGCACTATTATCCAGAGAAGGTGTTTTTGGACGAACGCTTTCAGTTTCTCAATCATACGGAAGCCGGCATCGATTATATTATATGACGGAAAGCGATGTCAAAGGTTTGGGGCCACTCCCGGGTGGAGCGAATCCGGAGGTTCCCGCACGCGAAACGTCCGCTCCCCGTGTTCCCCCGGCGCCTGTTGACGATTGATTCGCCGCCTGAGCCATTCCCGTGCCGTCGCAATCTTGGGGGCACTAAGCCGTCCGTGTTCTGAGGCGAGCGTATCGCTCGATGATTTCCAGGTTAGCCTGTTGCGAATCTACTTCTCCGGCTTGATCTCGAAGGAGTGGCCCTGCGGCGATTTGGCGGTGACGATGAACCGCACGCCCAAGCCGGCCAGCGTGCCGACCGCGCCGGTGAGCGCCAGCAGGATCCCTCCGGCCACGAGCAGGCCGAGCTTCGAGGTCGGCTCGGGGTCGATGACGGCGGCGGCGATCATCCACACGCCGATGCCGGTGATGCCGACGCCGGCCAGCACCGCCGCGATCTGCTGCCAGCTCACCGCCCCCTTGCTCTTGGCGGCGCGGATGAGCGTGACCGCTGATTTCAGGTCCGCCTCGGCAATGCCCAGGCCCGCGTCGTCGGTCAGGGTGAAGGGTTTCCGGGCCGTGTACAGCTTGATCGATTTTTCAAGCCAGTCTTTGTCTTTCGTTTTCACGAT
>CAZKOS010000157.1:0-7693 GCA_964554445.1 uncultured Spirochaetaceae bacterium
GGAAAGCATGTCGAGAAAATGTATTTTTTTGATTATTGACCTTCGGAATGTGAGTCCCGGTATGGCAAATGGACAACCATTGAGGATAATGCCCAACGCACCGGCGAGCTCCTATATATCAAGCAGCTTCGCGTCCTCCCCCTCGTCCATGAATTCCGGGAACGTGTACACCACCGTGCCGGATTGCCGCACCCGCATTTCGATGAATCCCTTGACCGCCAACTCGTCCAGGTTTTTTTTCGCGTCCTGAATCGGAATGTTGCCCTCGAGGGCCACCTCGCCCGGCGTCACCAGGCCCTTGTTTTTCTTGGCGGTGCGCAGGATCACCTGCTCGGGAGATTCCTTTTCCCGTTTCAGCCCGGCCTTCATCGCCTCGAGCTCACGATCGACGCTCCCGTGCGCGAGCACGGCGTGGTATTTCGCCTCCATGTTGGCTTCGCGGATCTGGGCGGGGAGGGTGAGGAGGTCGTAGAAGGCGAGCAGGTGACCGAGGCCCGGAATGAAGCGCAGCCAGGTGCCCGGTCCGTATTTCCGCATGTAGAGCCGGTGAAAACCGGGGAAACCGATATAGAAGCCGAGCGCCAGCAGAATGTAGGCGAAGCCCGTGTTGAGATCGCCCTCCCCTTGTCTCCGGTAACGGCTCATGCCCCGAATCCCGCCTCTCGTTTTTTTCCAATATAGCCGTCCCGAAAAAGAAAAGCAACAGGCACGGCCCGGCGTAAGGAGAAGGCGAGGAGGAACCATGCTGTCCAATATCGCGAGCCATGCGCTTTTGGGCCTCGAGGGCGAGATCATTTCCGTGGAGGTCGACATCCGGCGCGGCATGCCGGGCATCGACATGGTCGGGCTTCCGGACAACGCGGTGCGCGAGGCCAAGGAACGGGTGCGCGTCGCCATCAGGAATTCGGGATTCGAATTCCCCCACGACCGGATCCTGGTGAGCCTCGCCCCGGCCGGTCTGCGCAAGGGCGGCGCCTCGTTCGACCTGCCCATCGCCCTGGGCATCCTCGCCGCCTCGGGCCAGGTCGACCTGCCCGCCGGAAACCCGCCGCTCGTCCTCGGCGAGCTCAACTTAAGCGGCCGGGTGCGTCCGATCCACGGCGTCATCGCGGCCGTGGAACAGGGCCTGGGCCGAAACCTGGAGGACTTCCTCATCCCGGCCGGGAACGTGACGGAGGCGCGCATCCTGGGGCGGGGAAACGTGTGCGGCATCACCGACCTGGCCCAGGCCGCCCTCCTCCTGACGAGCGGATTCGCGGAGGGGAGGATGCCGGCCGCGGCGGAACCCGAGCCGTCCCCGGATCCGCCGCCGGAGGCGTGCGGCGACCTGGCCGACCTCAAGGGCCACCTCGTGCTCAGGCGCGCGCTCGAGATCGCCGTGGCCGGCCGCCACCACCTCCTCTTGTTCGGGCCGCCGGGGAGCGGCAAGACGATGGCGGCCCAGCGCCTGCCGGGCATCCTGCCGCCGCTCTCTCCCGAGGAATCGCTCGAGGTGACGCGCATCCACTCGGTGGCGGGCGCGCTCGACAACGGGGGACGCCTCATCACCCGGCCGCCGTTCCGGGCGCCGCACCATTCCGCCTCCCTGGAGGGCGTGATCGGCGGCGGCCGGTGGTGCCGCCCGGGCGAGGTCTCCCTCGCGCACCGCGGCGTGCTGTTCCTGGACGAGGCGCCCGAGTTCCGCCGCGGGCTCATGCAGTCGCTGCGCGAGCCGATCGAGCAGCAGTCGGTCACCATCGTGCGCGCGGATCAGAAGGTGAGCTTTCCCTCGTCGTTCCAGCTCGTGCTCACCGCCAATCCCTGTCCCTGCGGCAACCTCGGCCGGCCGGACAAGGTGTGCGTCTGCAGCCCGGATGAAGTGAACCGCTACTGGCGGCGGCTGGGTGGCGCGCTCCTGGACCGGGTGGACATCCGCGTGCCGGTGAAACCGGTGAGCGCCTACGAGCTCACCGGGAGCGCGGCCGAACCGAGCGCCGCGGTGCGGGAGCGGATCGAGCGCGTCGCGGCCGTGCAGGCCGAGCGCTACCGAGGGCGGCAATTTTCCCGCAATGGCCAGCTCCCGGCCGGCCTCATTGAAAAATACTGCGCGCTCGACTCGGAAACGCTCACGCTTCTCTCCCGGGCCGTGGACAAGCTCTCGCTCTCCTCGCGCGCTTTCCATTCCATCCTCAAGATCGCGCGCACCATCGCCGACCTCGAGGGGGAGGAGAAGATCGGCAGGGAGGCGCTCCTCGAGGCCGTCCAACACCGCCGCTACGGCGAGGAGAACGCGTTCTGGGGGTACGGGTGAAGAAAACGGTGGAATGTACAGTTGTGGAATGAGTGGAAAGGGCGCGACTTTTCCGGTATTATTGATGATGAGGAGAATACGATGCGTATACGCGTAGTGATCGAGCACGATGATGAAACGGATTCCTATAGCGCTGTTTGCCCCGAGCTCCCGGGCTGCACTAGTGCGGGTGATACCGAGCAAGAGGCGATGGAGAATATAAAGGAAGCTATTGCATTGTATCTTGAGCCCGATCGGCACGAGGTGAATCCGGGCGCCAAGGTGTATGAGGTAGCTATTTAGCGGTGAAACCGAAACGATTCCCGGCGCGGGATGTGGTGAAAATACTTTCTACGCACGGCTTCGTGCTGGCGAGTCAGCGAGGCAGCCATCAGAAATGGAAGAACCATACCACTGGAAAACAGGTGATTGTGCCGTTTCACAAGGGGAAGGAACTACCGCTGGGGACGCTGCGCTCGATTATCGAAGGGAGCGGGCTATCTCAAGACGTATGGGAGTGAATGGTCGTAGAACGCGATCCGTGTATTCTTGTAAAATACAAATAAAGGTTTGACCGCCTTATTTCAATTCCTCAACAAACCCGGCTAAAAAAATCTACCCCCTCGACGGCGAGACGCTCTCACTTCTCTCGCAGGCTGTGGACAAGCTCTCGCTTTCATCGCGCGCCTTTCATTCCATCCTGAAGATTGCGCGCACCATCGCCGCCCTCGAGGGGGAGGAGAAGATCGGCAAGGAGACGCTCCTTGAGGCCGTCCAGCACCGGCGCCTCGGGGAGGAGAACGCGTTTTAGGGGTACGGGTGAGGGAACCGAAGAATGACGAAGAGACGGAATGAGCGGAACGGGCTTAATTATTACCTTGACAGAATGTTCCCTCCCGCATACATTATAGAAATGAAAACCATTACCACTAATTGGAGGGAAAGGATTTGAATATGAAAGACGGAAGAGTGGCTGTTCCCAGCCTGGGGAAGGGCGGCTTGGAGTGCCGGCGTTCGGGGCATTTCGGACATTGCGACATGTTTACCATCGTCGATATAAAAGAAGGCAAGATTGACGAAGTATCGGCGATTCCCAACGCGGAGCATTCGCAGGGAGGCTGCCTGGTTCCGGTCAACCTCCTGGCCGCGCAGAAGGTGAACGCCTTGATCGCCGGCGGCATGGGTATGCGGCCGCTCATGGGCTTCCAGGATGCCGGGATCGACGTGTACTTCGATACGGAGAACCCGGGCGTGAAGGAAGCCGTGGAGGCCCTGCTGGCGGGAACGCTCGAGAAAATGACCGAAAACAACGTGTGCGGAGGCGGCAACCATTAACATTGTCAATATAAGGGGCCTCCGGAGCCGGGACGGTTTCCGCGGGGAGAATCCTATAAGTAATAAATAAAAAGGAGCGCTCTATGGACGAACAAGCGAAGACGTACGCCATGCCGCTGATCGGCGATCCGGCCCCGGCCTTCAAGGCCAAAACGACTCAGGGAGAAATCAATTTTCCCGGAGATTACAAAGGCAAATGGGTGATCTTCTTCAGCCATCCGGCCGATTTCACCCCGGTCTGCACCACCGAGTTCATGACCTTTGCGACCATGCAGGCGGATTTAAAAAAAATGAACACCGAACTCATCGGTCTTTCCATTGACAGCCTCTATGCCCATATCGCCTGGCTGCGGACCATCAAGGAGAAAATCGAGTACAAGGGTATGAAGAACGTCGAAGTGAATTTTCCCTTGATTGAAGACATCAAAATGGACATCGCGAAAACGTATGGCATGCTCCAGCCCGGGGCCTCCACCACTCAGGCGGTGCGGGCCGTTTTCATTATCGATCCGGCGGCAAAGGTGCGTGCCATTCTTTACTACCCGCTTTCCTGCGGCAGGAATATGGAAGAGATTAAGCGCCTGATAACGGCCATGCAGAAGGCGGACAAGGACAACGTGGCCACCCCGGCCAACTGGCGGCCCGGCGACGACGTCATCATCCCCCCGCCCGGTTCCTGCGGCACGGCCAAGGAACGTGTGGAAAAAAAGGAAGAGGGCACCTACTGCCTCGACTGGTTCATGTGCTTTAAAAAAGACAAATAGCGAATGACGATGCGCCCGATCGTCTACGCGGTCGGGCCCGTTTTTTCGTATATCCCCGAAATCAATTCCTCGGTTTCCTCCCACCCGATACACGCGTCCGTGACGGATTGACCGTACACGAGCGCCGCCGGATCGTCCCCGATTTTTTGGGCGCCTTCCTTGAGATTGCTCTCGAGCATGAAGCCGACGATCGACGCCCGGTCTTCCGCCCGTTGGCGGATGACGGACGCGAGAACTCGCTTCTGGCGCGCCGGCTGCTTCCCCGAATTGCCGTGGCTGCAGTCGACGATGATCGCCGGCGCGACGCCGAGGTCGGAGATCGATTTCTCCGCCAGTTCGACCGTTTCCTCGTGGTAGTTGGGGCCCGCCGTTCCGCCCCGCAGGATCAGGTGCGCCAGCTCATTGCCCGCCGTGGTCAGGATCGCCGTGCGGCCCTCTTCGTCGATCCCCAGGAAATGCTGCGGGTGACGGGCCGACTCCATGGCGTTCAGGGCCGGCTTCAGGTCGCCGGACGTCGCGTTCTTGAACCCGACCGCCATGGAGAGGCCGCTCGCCATCTCGCGGTGTTTCTGGCTCTCCGTGGTGCGCGCGCCCACGGACGCCCAGCTGATGAGGTCGGCGATGTACTGCGGAATGATCGGGTCGAGCATCTCCGTGCCGCAGGGCAGGCCGAGGTCGGTGACGTCGAGGAGGAGTTTTCGCGCCAGGCGGAGGCCGGTCTCGATGTCGTAGCTCCCGTCGAGGCGGGGGTCGGTGATGAGGCCCTTCCAACCGATGACCGTGCGGGGTTTCTCGAAATAGGTCCTCATGACGACGACGATCCGGTCCCGGACGCGTTCGCTCAAGGCCGCCAGCCTCCGCGCGTACTCCAGCGCCGCGTCCGGATCGTGGATCGAGCAGGGACCGATCACGGCCAGGAGACGGTTGTCCTCGCGGCGGAGAATGCGCGCGATCGTATCGCGGCTTTCGGTCACCGTGCGGTTGTTCGTCTCGGCCATGGGCAATTCGCGCTTGAGGAGGGCGGGGGAGAGCAGCGTCCGGCTGCCGGTGATGCGGAGATCGCTCGTCGGCCTCACGAGTCGCCTCCCCGGAAAGCGGTGATCTTTTCGACGATCTCGTTCATCGCCTTCCCCGCGGCGGCGTCCTTCAAGCCGTGAATGAAGGGCGTGCCCGCGTCCCCGGACGCCACCAGCTCCGCCTCGAGGGGAATCCGGCCCAGGAAGGGCACCCCGAAATCGGCGGCCGCCCGTTCCCCGCCGCCGGTCCCGAAGAGGTTGGTGACGTTGCCGCAGTGCGGGCAGACGAAGCCGCTCATGTTTTCGACGACGCCGATGACGGGCACCTTGAGCTGCCTGGCGAAGGAGACGGTCTTGCGCGCGTCGAGCACGGCCACCTCCTGCGGGGTGGTGACGACGATCGCGCCCGTGATGCCGGGGATGAGCTGGCAGGCGCTCAAGGGCTCGTCGCCCGTGCCCGGGGGGGAATCGATGACGAGGTAGTCGAGCTCGCCCCAGTTGACGTCGCTTAAGAATTGCTTGATGACGCCCATCTTCATCGGCCCGCGCCAGATGACCGGGCTGTCGGGGTCCTCCAGAAGCAGGGCGATGCTCATCGCCTTGAGGTTGGGGAGCACGGGGAACGGTTCCAGCCCCTCGCCTCCGCCGGGGATCGTCTCTCCCTCCACGCCGAGCATCTTGGCGATGTTGGGGCCGTGGAGGTCGATGTCCATGATGCCGACGGAAAGCCCCTTCAGGGCGAGACCGACCGCCAGGTTGATGGAGACGGTCGTTTTTCCCACGCCGCCCTTGCCGCTCAGGACGATGACCGTATGCCTGATGCGCTTCAGGTTTTCCTGGAGGCGCGCGTCCTGTTCTCGTTGTTCAGCCGTTTTCTCCATGCTTTTTCCTTTCAATACCGGAGGAGGTAATCCGCGATCGCCTTATGCAGGGTACTCGCCGCCAGAATGGCGCAATGCCGGTGATCCGCGGGCAGTCCGGCCAGCCCGTCGATGATCGCCTTCGGCGAAAGACCGAGCGCTTCGGCCGCGGTCTTCCCCTTGGCGAATTCGGTGGCGAACGAACCGCAGGCGAGCGTGGCCCCGCAGCCGTCGGTAAAAAAGAGGGCGTCGGTGATGACGCCGTCCTCGACGACAAGATACATCTCCATGGTGTCACCGCATAGTCCCTTGATCCAGGCGGCCCCGGTCGGGTCGTTCATTCGGCCGACATTGACGGGCGCGCGTGCATAACGTTCGTACGGGGTGGTTGTCGTTTCCATGGGGACTCCTTTCGTTCTCGGTGTCGACGCTCTCGAACAATCGTTCTAACGTAATAATAATGAAAACCATTTTCAATAAAAATTCAATAGCCTGTTCCGAATCCCCAATCCCGAGGGCGAACGATCTTGAATGTGTTTGCGCGGTTTTCCAGGAAGGCGATTGGTCGCCAGCCGCCTCCCTCACCCGTCCTTCTGGGCCGTGGACGGCAGCCGGCGCAGGTTTGGGAGCCATTTCCCCGTCGCGCGTTTGTAATCGAGGTATTGCCGGCCGAAGGTTTTTTCGAGAAGCTTCTCTTCGGCGCCCGCGACGTAATTCAGGAAGACGCAGATCACGGCAATAACCGCCAGCGAAAACAGGGAACACGTGAAGGAGAACAATCCCAGATAAAGCAGGATCTCCGAAAGGTAGAGCGGGTGGCGGACATATCTGAAAAACGACTTGGTTATAACGACGGGCGGATCGCGGCGCTCCGTGAAAATGATCCGGTGGCTGACCCAGGCCATGGCGCCGGCCGGCACGATGAGGGCCGCTGCAATCGGAATCCGGACGGCCGCCGGGATGACGCCGGAGAGAAAAACCGAGAACTTGAGAAAAAACGAATCGCTGATCCAGACGGCCAGGAAAACGACCGCCCCGATGAGCTGGCCTGAGTCGGTGAGGGCGTGCTCGCCCGCCAGATCTTTTCTGTGTTCATGCTTCTTTGCCATGCTTGCTCCTTCTGTTACAATAAAGTAATCATAATGAAAATGGTTGTCATTGTCTTTAAAGACGTCCGAACGAGAAAAAACGTCTGGTTTTTTTGACACAGCAGTGAGGGTTTGCTTAAGAAACGATTGAGGATAGCGTCATCTCCCACTTCATCCGCTGCGTTTTTTACGGTTTCGTCTCCGGGGCAATGGGAAAAAGGCATGGCGGGAGATAACGTTCTTGCCGGAGACTGGAATCCGGCATACAATACATGACTCAATGAAGAAAGGAAAAACATCATGCCCGACTTCGGACATCCCTTTGCCGGAATGAAGAAGGACCGAAAGCTCACCGAACAAG
>CAZKOS010000158.1:0-7652 GCA_964554445.1 uncultured Spirochaetaceae bacterium
CCTCACGGAATGGCGATTCGCGCGGCTACAGCGCGCCGTAATTTCTTTTTACGGTAATTTGATCGTTGTAGGGTTTTATTAATTGATCGAAAATATTCATAAAATTAATGTAGACCTTCTCCTTTTCGTTACCAATAAATTTAGTCCTAATGAGGAGATACATTCTCCCCACTACATAGCGCCGCAGTGATAAAAGTGATAATGAATTATACCGTATTTCCTTAAATATATCGGCGGCGGCATTTCCCAAGGGGAGTACGTTCTCATCGAAATATCCGACGCTGGCTTCTTCACCTTGTTCCTCGGCGATTTTTTTCCACTTTGCCCATTCGGTTTCGTACTCTACCCATTTATTCAAGTAATCTTTCCATAAACCTTCGATCTTCGCTATGTATTCATTCGTGAGATCTTCAACCTTGGACACGGAAGCCACGGGGTCTTTTTCGAATTCGTCGAGCTTGCTTTGGATCCATCCCCGGTAATCTTCCGGTTTCTTGAAAGTAAACTTCCCCCCCGGCGCCCGGCCGGGGGTCACTTCCACGCCCTCGTTCGCGGCGAGGGTGACGGTCGTGCCCTGGGACTCGACCTCCACCTGGCCCTCGGTCACGAGGATGAGGGACGAGCCGTCCGCGCCCTCGTAGACGTCAAGCGTGGTACCTTTGACGCCGGCGGCGGCGGTGGTGGAGCCGAGGCGCGGGGGCGTGCCGCCCGTGGCCACCTTGTTCACTTTCATGGTGACGCGGCCCAGGGCCACGAGGTAGGCGTTCTGCCTTTTCCCCTTGGTTTGCGCCTGCATGAGCTTGAACGCCGTGTTCTCGCGCATGTCGAAGACGCCGTCCCGGGACTGGAGCTGAATCACGCCGCCCCGGCCGGTGATGAGCGTCTCGTCGACGTAGACGAACGTGCCGATGGCGGCGGGACGGCGTTTGCCCCTGGCGTCCTGCACCAGGGCCTCGCCCGAGGAGTAAATGATGAGCGGGTTGGACTGGGCGGCGAGGCCGGAGACGAGGGCCGTCGCCAGGAAGAGAACCGCGGCCGTTCGCTTCATGGCGCGCCTCCGTCGAGGATCCGCAGGCCGACGATCCGGGCGTACCCGTCGAGCGGGTAGCCGCCGAGCAGGAGGAGGTAGGCCCCCGAATCCGAGCGGATCTCCGCGATCATCCCGTTCGGCGGCACGTATTTCTTGAAGAACACGCTCACCTCCCACGTGTCCGCGAAGAGCTTGTAGGCGTCGCCCGCGGCGGGCGTCAGGCGCACGAGCTTCATTCCGGCGAACGTCACGCCCGCCGCCTTGAGGCTGCGCCACAGCACCCCGGCGTCCCCGGGCAGGGCGATGATCTCGCCGTCGAGCAGGAAGGGGAGGGTGGTGAGCTTTTCCAGCCTGTCCGCGTCTCCCGCCCGGACGAGGGCGACCACCTTGCCGACCTCGTCCTCGTTCACCTTCACGAGCGACGCGCAGGAAAAAGCGAGCAGCGCCAGCCCGGCGGCGATCGCGGAAAGACCGCGGAACGGATGTCTCATTGCAGCTCCTTTGCGGGGTGAGGCGTCTTCGTCCTCTACAGGATATTGTACGCCGCCGGGGCGGGGTTTTCAAGGTAACTTGACGGCCCGGCGACGACTTTTTTTACATTTACCACAGAGGCACGGAGACACAGAGGTCACAGAGAAAATTGAAAAAAACAATGATAATAAGGGAAGAAACAGAAAGTGAAATGTATTCTTTTGTTTTCCCTTTCCGTCTGTACGGCTTCAGGATTATCCGTTTCCTGTCTCGTTTTTCTCTCCTCCGTGCTCTCTGTGTCTCCGTGTCTCCGTGTCGAACAAACTCAAAGGTCTTACACGCCGGGCTACTGGCTCAGGTCGTACAGCTTCTGATACGCCTCGGTTCCCTGCAAGGCGCCGTTGTCGACGGCGTAATCCAGCGCGATCCGCCCGAAATTGTCCGTCGCGCCGGGATCGGCGCCGGCGTCGAGGAGCAGGGAGACGATCTTCGGGTTCTGGGTGGACATCGCCGCCAGCATCAACGGCGTCCGGCCGTCGATGTCCGTGTCGCCGACGTTCGCGCCGGCATCGAGCAGCGTCCGGACGACCGCTGTGCTCATGTTCTCGGCGGCGGCGGCCATGAGCGGCGTTCTGAACATATGGTCCCTCGCCTCGATCTTGGCCCCGGCCTTGAGGAGGAGCGTGACGATCGCCGGGTTGTCGCTGTGCGCGGCCGCGTACATGAGCGCCGTCGCCCCTTCGTTGTTCGTCTCGCCCACCTTCGCGCCGGCGGAAAGGAGCAGGCCGACGACGCGCGGGTTGTAGATCCGGTCCGCCGCGAGCATGAGCGGCGTTTCCCCGAGGGCGTTTTTCCGGTTCACGTCGGCGCCGGCCTTGATGAGGCGGGACAATATCTCCGGATTTTCGTTCGCGCCCGCGGCCCGCAGGAGCGGCGTGTTCCCCTGGGCGTCTTTTTCCCCGACGTTCGCGCCGGCCGCGATCAGGCGCGAAACGACGTCGGGGTTGGCGTTCGACGCGGCCGCCGCCAGGAGCGGGGTTTCGCCGCCGCGTTCCCTGGCTTCCGGATTCGCTCCGGCTTTCAAAAGGAGGGCGGTCACTTCGGCGTTGGTGTTTTCGGCCGCCGCGAAATAGAGGGGCGTCCGCCCCCTCTTGTCCGCCGCGTTGGGGTCGGCGCCGGCCGCGAGCAGCCGGCTGACGGCGGCGGGGTTCGCATTGTAGGCGGCGGCGTACGCCAGCGCCGTGCGGCCGTTGTCGTCCTCGGCCTTGACGTCGGCGCCGGCCTTGAGGAGCAGGTCGAGGTTGGCGGCGTCCTGGTCGAACCGCGCCGCGATCATGAGGGCGGTGAAGCCGAAATCGCTTTTCGCGTTGACCGCGGCCCGGGACTTGAGGAGGAGGGCCGTCACCCGCGGGTCCCGGTTGTACTGGACCGCGACCATGAGGGGCGTGACGCCCGCGGGGCCTTTTTGATTGACGTTCGCGCCCGCGGCCAGCGCCGCCCTGACCCGATCGGGCCCGCCCGCTCGCGCGGCGGCGAAAATATCGTCGGCCTGAAGGACGCCGGCGACCAAGAGGAGCGGAAACAACAAAACGATTTTTTTCATAACGTCCGCCTTTTTATTAATGCCGGGGACGACGAGTCGTCCTCTCAATTGAAAAATACTATGCCGAACGGCGCCGGGCAATGCTTTCGCCGGGACGAATACATCGTGCTCGCCTTGACAAGGGTCTCCGCCCTCGCCTATGATTTGAGGACCCACACACCACGCACACGATATACCTGTCCCCGGCGGTTCGTATGATTTTCGCACTCAGAAGAAAGGACGATTATGACGAGTAATGACACCCGCCCCCTGCTCGAGAAAGTCGGGAAACTGAGGGAACAGATCGGCACCGTGTTCGTCGGCAACGCGGGCGCGGTCCGCAGTCTCTTCATCGGCTTTTTCTCCGGCCTGCACGTGCTCGTGGAGGACATTCCCGGCGTCGGCAAGACCACCCTGGCCAAGACCCTGGCCCGCTCGGCGGCGCTCGACTTCGCCCGCATCCAGTTCACCCCCGACCTTCTCCCCGGGGACGTCGTCGGCATGACGGTCTGGAGCGCCGAGCGTCACGACTTCCTCTTCAAACCGGGCGCGGTCATGCACCGGTTCATCCTGGCGGACGAAATCAACCGGGCGAGCGCGCGCACCCAGTCCGCCCTCCTCGAGGCCATGCAGGAGCACGCGGTGAGCGTGGACGGGACCACCTACGCCCTCCCCGAGCCGTTCTTCGTCATCGCCACCCAGAATCCCCTCTCCTTCACGGGCACCTTCCCCCTCCCGGAGGGCCAGGTGGACCGCTTCGGCGTCTCGTTCTCCCTCGGGTACCCGCCGGAGTCGGACGAGCGGAGCATCCTCACCCGCTTCCAGGAGGAGGACCCCCTGGAGAAGCTCGAGCCGGTGATGGCGCCCGATGACGTGTCCGCGATCAGGCGGGCGGTGCGGCGCGTGTTCGCGGACGACAAGATCAAGGAATACATCGTCGCGATCGCGGACAAGACGCGGTCGAGCCCCAAGGTCCGGCTCGGCATGAGCCCGCGCGCCTCCCAGCACCTGCTCCTCGCCTCCCAGGCGGCGGCCTTCCTCGAGGGCCGGGACTTCGTCTCGCCGGAGGACGTCATCGCCGTGGCGGACGTCGTCGTCCCCCACCGCCTCCACCTGCGGGCGGAGGCGCGGCTCGAGAACGCGAGCCCGGCGCAGGTGGCCAAGGAGATCGTCTCCAAGGTGAAGACGCCGACCGGCCTCGAACGATGAGCCGCATCCGCTGCAACCTGGGCGCCGTCGGCGTCTGGCTCTTCGGCCTGGCCGTCGTCTACCTGGCGGGCCTGTCGCTCTCCGGCGTTCTCTTCTACGTGTTTCTCCTCTATCTTTCCTTTCCCCTGCTCGCGTTTTTTTTCCTGACGGCGGCGTTCGTCCGCTTCCGCTACTTCGAGTATTTCTCCACCGACCACCCGGCCAAGGGCGAGGCGGTCACCTACCGGCTCACCCTCACCAATGAGTCGCCGCTGCCCGGGGCCTTCATCGACGTGAACTTCCTCGCCTTCGGCCCCGCCTCGACGTTCCGGCTGGAGGGCATCTCCACCGCGCTCCGGCGGCGGGAGAGCCTGAAGCGCGAGTACACCATCGCCTTTCCCTTCCGCGGCGTGTACAAGGTCGGGATGGAGCGCCTCCAGCTGTCCGACGTCCTCTCCTGGTTCGCCTACCGCGCCCAGGTGTGGTACCGGACGTTTTACGTCTACCCGCGGGTGGTGGAGATCGAGCGCGTCTTCTCCGCCCTGCAGAACTCGGTGGAGACGTCCGGCCAGGGGCGGGGCCTGCTTGCCGATTACACCCTCTTCACCGACGTGCGCGAGTACCGCCCGGGCGATTCCGTCCGGCACCTGGCCTGGAAAAAATTCGCCGCCGCCGGGCGGCCCTTTCTCAAGGCCTACGAGACCACCTCCTGGCCGGGCGTCGAGCTCTACCTGGACCTGCGCCGGAGCGAGGAGCCGGGAACCGCGGTGCTCGAGCGGGAGGACTGTTCGATCGAAATCCTGGTCGCGCTCTACAATTATTTCCTGAAGCGGGACGTGCCGGTGCAGGCGCACGCGGCCAACGGCCGCGAGCGGTTCGATTTTTCAGGCTCGGGGCCCGCCGCCTTCGCCCGGTTCTACAAGGCCACCATCGCCGTCGATTTCGGGGGGAGCGTCTCACCGGTCCGGCTCTTCGAGTCCGACCGCTACGACCGCCGCGCGGCGGCCTCCACCGTCGTCGTCGTCACCCACGTGTTCGATCCCGACCTGGTCGAGCTCGCCGCCCCGAGCGGCGGGAGCGGCGCGCTCTCGGTGTTCGTGGTCGTCAATCAGTCCGGGGCGGACGAGGGGGAGAAGGAGCGGCAGCGCGCCTACCTCCGCGCCCATCCCGGGCTGGCCGCGCGCCTCGTCTTCGTCGAGCGGCCGGAGGCGATCAAGGAGAGTCTGGAGCGATGAAGAGAACGACTCTCCGCGCCGCCGCCGTATTCGCCTCCTCGTTTCTCATCGCCCTGGGGGTTCCGCTCGCCTGCGCGCTCTATTTCCGGGCGGAAGGCCCCGTCGCCGCGACGCTCGCGGCGGCCGCGGCCCTGAACGGGCTCTTCTTCCTGCGGCGCCGCCTCGCCCGGAAGCCGGGCGAGGAACGCGTCCCCGCCCGGCGTGTCGTTCTCCGCGCGGCCTGCACGGTTCTCCTCTTCCTCGCCTATGCCTCCGCCGCCGCTGCGCTCCTCGTGTACATCATCGTCATCCCCTTCGGCTATTATCTGGCCTGGCTGAGCGCGATCGCCTCCCTGCAGCACGGCGGCCTCATTTCCTTCCTGTTCTTCGGGGTCACCGCCTGGTTTTCGAGCCTGCTCGCCGGCCTCGTCCATTCCTCGGGCCCGGCCCGGCCCGCGGCCGGGGCGGCTGTCGTCGCGTTCTTCGTTTTGGCCGTCGTCTTCCGGACGTTTCTCACCGTCGTTTTCTTCACGCTCGCGCTGGTCCTGGTCGTGGTCCTGCTCGCCCGAAAGGGGCGGCAATCGTCTCCCCGCAGGCTCGTGCTGCCGCTCGCCCTTCTCGCCGGCACCGCCTGCGGCGCGGCGCTCTTCTCCATCGGCAACCCGCCCAATTCCGGGATCCTCACCAGGACGAGCCTGCTCACGGACGTCAAGCGGGCCATCGTGCAGGCGTTTCCCGACATGAGCGCGCTCGTCAGCGTGTCCGGGTACGGGTACTCGTACGAAAAAGCCGACCTGGGGCGGAGGCCCATCCTGTCCCCGGTGCCGCTGCTGTCCGTGCGGAGCGACCGCCGGCGCGTCGTCTACCTGCGCACCCAGGCATACGACGAATACTTCAACAACGATTGGGGAGTGAGCCGGTTCTTCGCGGAGCGGTTGGAGTCGGCGCGGGACGACGTCCTGGCGGCCCCGCACAACGGCGAGCCCGGCCTTCGGCTCACCGTGCTCTTCGATTATTTTCCCCAGCTCCCGCACACCCTCTCCGCGAGCGCGGTGACCGCGGACTCGATTCCGCCGGTCCGGATCGCGGACGGTAATTTCGATTCCGGCTTCGACCTGACGCTGCCGCTCCTGAAGGGGGCGGAGGTCGCCGTGTACGAGCCTCCCCCCGCCGGGGCCGTCGCGGCTCTGAAGCGGGTCGGTTGGAAGTTGCGCGAAGGGGAGAATCCGCCCGAGGTGCGGCCGGTTCCGCCCGGCCCGGAGCGGGACAAGCTCCTGGCCCGCTACCTCGTCCTCCCGGGCACGCTGACGCCGCGCACCTCCGAGCTGGCCCGGAAACTGAAGGGCCGGGAGACGTCCGCCTGGAGGATCCTCGAGAACATCGGCGATTATCTGAAGAAGAATTACCCGTACACGCTGGACACCGCCGTGCCGCCCGTGGGTGAGGATTTCCTGGACGATTTTCTTTTCGTGTCGCGCAAGGGGTATTGCGTGCATTTCGCCACGGCCTTCGTCCTGCTGGCGCGCTGCGCGGGAATCCCGGCCCGCTACGTCACCGGTTTTCTGGCCTTCCCGCCGGCCGGCGGCGAGACGAAGGTCACCGGCTTGAACGCCCACGCCTGGCCCGAGGCCTGGATCGACGGGGTCGGCTGGGTGAGCCTGGAGGCGACGCCCGCCTTCGAGCCCGGAAGCGCGCTTCTTCCGGATTATTACCGGCGCTTCAACCGCGGGTCGGACGCGCAGACCGCGCGCCAGCTCGAGGCGCTCATGGGCGGGCGCGTTCCCGTCCCGGCCGGACCCCGAACCGCCGCGACCGGGTTTCTCGGCCGCCTGCCGCCGATCCTGCCCTTCGCGGGCGCGGCGGTCGTTCTGGCCGCGGCCGCTTTCTTGCTGTGGCCGGCAATGAAGAACGCCGCGCGCCGCGGGCGCCGCCGCCGCGGTCTGGCGCGGCCGCTGCGCCGCCTCAACCGCCCCTTGTGCCGGCTGGTGAGCATCCTGGAGCGCCGCGGCGTCGCGCCGCCCGAGGACGGGGGCTGGCTCGCCTGGGGGGAGGCGGTCGGCCGGCGCGTTCCCTCGGAGCGCCGCCACGTGAGAACGCTCGCTCTCACGGCGAACCGCGTCTTCTTCGCCCGCGCGCCTGTCGGGAAACGGTACCTCCGCTTCGTGCG
>CAZKOS010000159.1:0-7533 GCA_964554445.1 uncultured Spirochaetaceae bacterium
GCTGGCCGGCCAAGGTCTATGAAGTGACGGATCCTACGGCTTTCCCCAATGACGGCGGAGGCCGCGGGTACCTGGTCTTCGTGAAACGCAGCCAGCCGAAGATCAAGGGCCTCGCCATCGAGGCGCCGGCGAGGATCTCCGCCCCGGATGCCGGCGGGAAGGTGACGACGGTCTTCCTGAATGAAGGCTACACGAGATTCGACGGGGACATTTACTACGCGTTCACCTTCAGGGCCGCGGGGGATAACTTCGCGGAGTCCAAAAAAGAGTTCATCGAATTCATGAATCGCGTCTTGCTTGATTGAAAAAGGGGGGAAAAGTGGCATCGGTGGAAATCGGACCCGGCATACACTGGATCGGCGTCAATGATCGCACCACGGACCTGTTCGAGGGCATCTGGCCCATCAGCAAGGAGGGCGTCTCCTACAATTCGTACCTCATTGACGACGACAAGAAGGCGATCATCGACCTGGCCAAGGCGTTCAAGACCGACAGCTTTTTCCAGCAGATCGAGCGAGTGACGGATTTATCATCAATTGATTACCTGATCATCAACCATATGGAACCGGACCACACCGGCGTCATCCACACCTTCCGCCAGATCAACCCCCGGGTCGTCATCCTCGCCACGCCCAAGGCGAAGAAGATGCTCGAATCGTTCTACCAGCTCACCGCCGACATCCGCGAGGTGGCCGACGGCGAGACGCTCTCCCTCGGGAAGCACACCCTCCGCTTCCACCATATCCCGTTCGTCCACTGGCCGGAGACGATGGCCACCTTCGACGAAACCGCGCGCGTTCTCTTCTCCTGCGACGCCTTCGGCTCCTACGGCGCCCTCAAGGGTGCGCTCTTCGACGACGAGTGCACCGACTTCGATTTCTACATGAAGGAGGCGGTGCGCTATTACGTCAACATCGTCGCCAAGTTCTCGGGCCCGGTGCTCAGGGCCATCGAGAAGCTCGGTCCCCTTCCCATCGAGGTGATCGCGCCTTCGCACGGGCTCGTCTTCCGCAAGAACCCGGGCCTCATCGTGGACCTGTACCGCAAGCTGGCGGGGTACGCGACCGGCCCGGGGGACAAGGCCGTCACGCTCGTCTACGGCTCCATGTACGGCAACACCGAGGCGATGATGAACGCCGTGGCGCAGGGGATCTCGCGCGAGGGCGTGCCGGTCGAGATCTTCGACGCCGCGCGCACGCACGCGAGCTACATCCTCGCCTCGCTGTGGACCAAGGCCGGGGTGATGATCGGCGCGCCGACGTACGAAGGGAGCCTCTTCCCGCCGCTCGAGCAGGCGCTCCAGATGGCGCTCTTGAAGCAGGTGAAGAACCGCACCGCCGCCATGTTCGGGAGCTACGGCTGGAGCAAGGGCGCCCTCGCCCAGATCAAGAAGATCACCGGGCCCGCCGGCTGGAACATGGCCGCCGAATTCGAGTTCCCGGGCGGCCCGACCACGGAGCTTCTCTCCCGGGGCGAGGAGTTCGGCGCCGAGTTCGCGCGGACGATCAAGGCTCTCTGACCATCATGCCCGTTCCATCCGGAACAGGCGACCGAAACCGCACATCCGCCGGCCTCGACATCAAGTCCGGAACTCCCGCGGATATCGACCGGGTGACGGCGCTTATCGCCGACGTGGTTGCCGGGCTGCGGGCGCGGAGAATCGATCAGTGGGACGACCTCTACCCCACGCGCGCGGTTATCGGGGCGGACCTCGAAGCCGGAACGCTCTTCCTCGCCGGGGCCGGCCGCCGTCTTCTGGGCATGATCGTCCTCAACGAACACCAGGAACCCCGGTACGCGGCCGTCGATTGGCGCTTTGTTTCAACCCGCTGCCTGGTGGTGCACCGCTTGTGCGTTCATCCGGAGGCCGAGGGGAGAGGCGTGGCGAGGGCGCTCATGGCTTACGCCGAAACGGCGGCGCGCGAGCGCGGCTGCGGCGCGCTGCGCCTGGACGCGTTCACGGGGAACTCCCGGGCCACGGCCCTGTACGAAAGCCTCGGCTATCGGAAGGCGGGAGAGGTCATGTTCCGAAAGGGCCGGTTTTTCTGCTACGAGAAAGCCGTTCCCTGAAGGCCGGGATTTCATCGGGGTCCGCGGACCTTTCACCTCCCGGCGGTTCTTTCAGACAAGACGAGATTCCTGAAAATCCCATGTCCTTTCTCAAAACGTGAAGCCGCCGTTATAACGAGGATCGGATCATTTGCGGTGCGATCCCATGTGCCGCGAAATTTCCGCGGCCGCCTCCATGACCTGCGCCGCGACTTTTGGCGGTTTCAGGGTGCGGCCGACCCGGGCGGACCAGGAGGAGCTCAGCGCGGCGATGATGCGGTCGCGATAGTCGAAAATCGGCGCGCCGACGCAGCGGACATCCTTCTCGTACTCCTCGTTGTCGTAGGTCCAGCCCCGCTTGCGCGATTCGGCCAGGTGCTTGAGGAGCGTCGGCAGTTCGGTGATGGTGTTTTTTGTGTAGGGGACGAGCTTTTTGCTCCGAAAGAGGGTTTTGACCTCGTTATTGGCCATGCACATGAGGAAGGCTTTGCCGAGCGAGGTGCAGTAGAGCGGGCGCCGCTGGCCGATGATCGAGTAGCGGCGGATGCTGTTGAATCGCTCCACTTTGTCAATGTAGACGACCTCGTTGTCCTGCAGGGTGGCGAGGAACACCGTCTGCCCGATGGCGCTCGAAAGCCGCCGGAGAATGGGCTCGGCCTCGGTTTTCAGCTCCAGGCTGTTGAGATAAAGGCTGCAGAGCTCGACGAACTCGAGCCCCAGCTTGTAGATGGTGTCCCGCTTTTCGATGTACCCCCGCTGCATGAGGGCGGAGAGGAGGCGGTAGACGGTGCTTTTGTGGAGCTTCACTTCACCGGATATCTCGGTGAGGTTCAACCCCTGTTGTTGCTTGGAAAGAAGCTCGAGGATGTCGAACGTACGATCGAGCGATTGGACCTTCATGCGGATACTATACGCTCAAGGGAATTGAATGACAATCGGCGGAAACGGGAATTCCCGCTTCCGCCGGCCGCCCGGGAAACGCGGAGCGGCATCCGTTCCTTCACCTGGGGCCGCCCGAACGGCCCCCGGACGGGTGTTCGGGGCGTGGCAACCGGCTGTTTCAGAAGTTTCATAATGTAAAATAAAATATCATATTATGAAAAATACAATTGACACGCCCGCGCCCGCCGGGTACACTCGTCCCGGTAAGGTGGGTGTCCTTCGGGGGCATTTTATTCCTCACGGCCGCAGGCGCCGGCAGGGAATAACTTTACACGTCAAAATCCTGTCGATTTCCGCACCGGAGGTTCTTCGGGAACCGCAGCCGCCAAGCGGCATGGTCGGACCACTCGTCCCCGCTCGCCCTCTTCATCGAGACGGTCGGGTGGGCCGGTGCCCGGCGGTCGGTTTCCCGATTATCTTGGGCTCAACGCTGCCGGCGGTTGATCGGGATGTCGCCGCTGGCAACAGGAAAACTTGTTGAGCTCCTTTGATCTTTAACAAAGGAGGATGATATGGAAAGCCTTGCGGCCGCTGATAAATTTTCATAGCGGACCATTCCCTTCCCGCCCGTGTTGACGGGAAGGATGTTGAAAACAAATCGAAAAATTACCAACCAAGATCGAAACACCAAAACTGCTATGAAAAGGAGTAAATGATGAAAGCGAATCGAATCACTGGAAAAGCCATGCTCGTCATGGGGGCGGCGCTTGTGCTCGTTATCACGGGCTGCGGTATGCCGAATGCCCCGACCGGGGCCGATAGCGGCGCGGCCAGAGCCACCAATTACTATCAATGCTGGATCGGCGGAAACCAAAGCGGGGTGACCTGCACCAATGACGCGGGCGGCCGTTACCGGGTGAACTGGAACACGTCCAATGACTGGGTGGCCGGCAAAGGCTGGAATCCCTGCAACAACGCCAACATCCAGTGGACCGGCGGCTGCACCGGCTGCAACTATTTCGGCGTCTACGGGTGGCTGTCGAGTCCGCTCGTGGAATATTACGTCGGACGGGGCGGCGGTGCAAGCGCGGGCTCCTACAGCACCAGCAAAGGTTCCTACACCTTGAATTCATACAATTGCAACGGCCCCAACATCACCGGGAATGGAAACTTTGTGCAGTATAACTGCAGCGGATCCGGCTCCAGTCCCGTCAACCTCGCCGAGCACTTTCAAGGTTGGAGAAGCCTGGGAAAGACCGTCACCACTCAAAATTACTGCATGGTGGCGTCGGAAGCATGGTCGGGCAGCGGCAGCGCCGACGTGACGGTGTCGGAGGCCACCGGCGGCGGCTCGAAAACCTGGCAAGCGCTCGGTTCGGGCACGAATGACTATGTCTACGCGCTCACCTGTAATGGAAACACGCTCTATGCGGGCGGCTTCTTCACATCGGCCGGCGGCACCGCCGCCGCCCGTGTCGCTCAGTACGGCAACAATTCCTGGTCGTCGGTCGGTTCAGGGATGGATAATTACGTGGAGGCGCTGGCCTGTAATCCGGCCAACGGCGCGTTGTTCGCGGGCGGCGCGTTTTCTTCGCCCAGTCCTTATTTCGCGCGGTACCTCTACGGTTCCTGGTCCGGCTACGGGACGGGAATGGACAGCAATGTGAGGGCGCTGGCTTTTGGTTCCAACAGGCTGTACGCGGGCGGTTATTTTTCAACCGCCGGCGGTGTGGCGGTGAATCAACTGGCCCAGTGGAACGGGAGGAGTTGGTCGGCGCTCGGTTCATTCGGTTCGGGGAAGAGCGGCGTTCAAGTTACGGCTCTGGCCGCTTCCGGGAGCAATCTGTACGTTTCCTGGTCGTATCGGCAATCCTCGGGCGGCAGGATCCCCACGACGATCCATACGGTGTCCAGATGGAACGGCAGTTCCTGGACGGACCTCGGTACATTCAACGACTATGTCGGCGCCTTGGCCGTTTCCGGAAACACGCTGTACGCGGGCGGTGGTTTCACCAAGGTGGGGAATACCACCATAAACGCCATAGCCCGGTACAGCTACGGTTCCTGGTCGGCGCTCGGATCGGGAGTGAGCGGCGGCTGGGTAAGCGCGCTCGTATGCGACTCCACGGGCACTCTGTACGCCGGGGGAGCTTTTGGATCGATCGGCGGCACCCAGGCGCATAATATCGCCGCCTGGAACGGCAGTTCCTGGTCGGCGCTCGGTTCGGGAACGAATGCCGAGGTACGCGCGCTGGCCCTGGATTCCAATGGGAACCTGTATGCGGGCGGATATTTCACCTCGCCGGGAAACCATATCGCGGCATATAAATAATCCAAGGAATCTTTTTTCACGGCAGGGGAGGCATATGCTCCCCTGTTTTTTTTATTTTCCCAATCGAAAAACGACACTTGACGCGCGATCCGAAAAAAAGCCCGGGAGACAACCTCCCGGGCCGATTTTTCAGACTGTGCGCGGGACAACGCCGAACATGGGCAGGCGCCGCGTCCTCATGAGCCGTGACTGTGAGTTAGCGACGGCCGCGCCTGTTCGAACGGCTGCGAAACATGCCGGTGCGATAGGGGTCGCGCGGTTTGCGTTCGGCGCCGGCCGCGTTCTCGCGTCGGTCGCCCTCGCCGCCGGTACGCGCGGAGCCGCCCCGGCGCCGTCTTCCCCGCTGTCCGGCTCCCGAGAACTTCTCATGGAAAGGACGGCCGTTCCCGTTGCCGCGATCGTGCCGTTCGTTCCGCCGTCCCTGCGGGCGGTCGCGAGCGGGCGTGCGGTCGTAATCGGCACGCGCTTTACTCTCGGCGGCCAGGTCGTCCTCGAGGAAAGCGATGTCCGGGGTTTCCATCACCTTGAGGCGCGAGCGGATGAGCCGCTCGATGTCCCTGAGGCACACACGCTCATGCTCGTCGCAGAACGAGACCGAGACGCCCGAGGCGCCGGCGCGCGCCGTGCGGCCGATGCGGTGGACGTAGGTTTCCGGCACGTCCGGCAGCTCGTAGTTGACGACGTGGCTGATGGAGTCGATGTCGATGCCGCGTGAGGCGACGTCGGTGGCGACGAGGACGCGGGCCTCGCCGACCTTGAAGCGCTCGAGCGAGCGGCGGCGGGCGCCCTGGGTCTTGTCGCCGTGGATCGACTCGGCGTCGATGCCGGAGCGGCACAGTTTCCTGGCCACCCGGTCGGCGCCGTGCTTGGTGCGGGTGAAGACGAGCACGCGGTCGGCCGCGTCGTGGGCGAGCAGGTGGCGCAGCAGGGCCGGCTTGTCGGCCTTGGCCACGAAATAGACCGATTGGTCGATGTTGTCCGCCGTCGTCTTCTGCGGGGCCACCTGCACCTGGTGGGGGTCGACGAGCAGGTTCTCCGCCAGCGAGCGGATTTCCGCGGGCATGGTGGCGGAGAAGAGCAGGGTCTGGCGCCGGCGCGGCAGGAAATCGGCGATCTTGCGCACGTCGCGGATGAAACCCATGTCGAGCATGCGGTCCGCCTCGTCGAGGACGAAGACCGCGGTGCGGGCGAGGATGACGGCGCGTTGGTCGATGAGATCGAGCAGCCGCCCGGGGGTGGCCACCAGCACGTCCACGCCGCGGCGCAGGGCGTCCTTCTGCGGCACGTAGCCGACGCCGCCGTAGACGACGGTGATTTTCAGATTCAAGCCGCGGCCGTAGACGCTGAAGCTCTCGCCGATCTGCTCGGCGAGCTCGCGGGTCGGGGTGAGGACGAGGGCGTGAGCCCCGCAGGGCAGGTTGACGGGCCGCGTCCGGGAAAGGGTCTGGAGGATGGGCAGGGCGAAGGCCGCCGTTTTGCCCGTGCCGGTCTGGGCGCAGGCCAACAAGTCGCGGCCGGCGAGCACCGTCGGGATCGACTCGCTCTGGACCGGCGTCGGTTCTTCATAGCCTTCCTTCTCCAGGTTGGCGCACAGGGAAGGGACAAGATTCAGGTCGTGAAATTGCATTCAAAAAACTCCTTCAAGAGAATGTCGTGACGATCTTCGAGGCGGGCGCGGTGCGCTTCATCGCCTCGAGGCCGTCCGGTTGTTCCGTGGGCCACGCAGTCGCGCCGCTCCCTTGTGTCGGGCGTGCGCAACCGGCGTCTCCGCGGACGGTTTATGAGGAAAGAAAAAATTGGAGGGAAACAAAAATGTGATCGCCGGGCGGCGTCATTCGCCCCGCGCCGCGGGATCAATGCAATTCGTCCCTCAAGGCTTCCGCCCACTCTCCCGGTGTATGTCGGTAAAAGCGGTGCCGGCCTTCAGGACATACCGCGCGGCGCGCTTACACTCTCAAGCGCCGCGTCTTCTTTTTCGGCAATCGTGTTGGTGGTCATGAATACGAAAGGCCGAAGGGTGAGTGTTTCTTTAATCCGCCGTAAACATAACCATTTCGGAGGCGCGTGTCAAGGGAAAAGGGAGAACCACGGATGTCACGGATAAATGAGGATAACACAGATGAAGGATGAAAAGGAAGGATAATGGAAAATAGAAAAACAAAGATTCCTCATACTTCCTCTCCGCTTTTTTTCATTTTCTTTATCCGTGTTATCCGTGGTTCCCTCTTCCCTCTTATTCGATCTTGCGCAGATCGACCACGCGCTGGGCT
>CAZKOS010000160.1:0-7474 GCA_964554445.1 uncultured Spirochaetaceae bacterium
TTCGGCAACATCTAGATCAAAGGACAAAAGTTCCCCTTAAGAAAAAGGCCGGACGGCTTCAACGCCGCCGGTCTTTTTTTTTCTTTTCACCTCTCTCCAATGAGTTGAGTGGTATACCAACGGTCGTTCGCATCAGGAACCAGACTCCTGGTCACCGTACGGGTTTCACGCGAAAAAACCGAGCTCGCTGGAGAGAGATGGAGGGAGCGCTCTATTTTTCAGAAACCATGTTTGTGAATAATTTGTGAATTTTGCCCAATATAAAATTAAACCATAACAATTGACAACCTTCGGCGGGCGTGCATATAATTTATGTAGAAAAAAAATAAAACCTTTATAAATTATAAAGTAAAGATTACAGAATCCAGATGTTGTGAATTCGCCTGTCATAAGCCGCACGTAGTCATTTTTCCTAACGAGGACGAATACCAAAATTCCCAGGGGGCGATCGTTGATCGCCACTACTCAATTCATATGGAGGATGATATTTATGAAGAATATCATGTTCTCGCTTCTCGTCGTTCTGGCCTTAGGAATCATGGGAAGTTGCTCACCCAACGCGCTGGCCGGCGCGACGGACAACGGCGCCGGCAGAGCCACGAATTACTATCAGGCCTGGACCGCCGGAGGCGGGTCAATGAACGCTCAGAATCTGGGAAACGGCCATTATAAAGTGAGCTGGAGCGGGGTCCAGGACATCGTCGTCGGTACGGGATGGAATCCTTCCAACAACGCCAACATCCAGTGGTCGGGCTACGCCAGCGGCGCCTCGTATTTCGGCGTCTACGGTTGGCTCTCGAGCCCGCTCACCGAATACTACATCGGGAGAGGCGGCGGTTCCACCGCCGGTTCCTACAGCACGAGCAAGGGTTCCTACACGCTGCAGTCGTATAACTGCAACGGACCCAACATTACCGGCAATGGCAATTTCGTGCAGTTCAACTGCAGCGGGAACGGCTCAAGCCCCATCAACCTGGCCGAACACTTCCAGGGATGGCGGAACCTGGGCAAGCAGGTCAATTCGCAGAATTACGTGATCGTGGCTACCGAGGCCTGGAACGGCAGCAGCGGGAGCGCCGACGTGACCGTGTCGGCGGCGACCGGCAGCTCTTCCTCAAGTTCTTCGAGCAGCTCCTCGTCCGGCAGCAGCTCAAGCAGCTCAAGCAGCTCAAGCAGCTCCTCGTCGAGCAGCGGAGGCGGCGGCCAGATCAACCTCAATTCATGGCAGTGCAACGCGCATTCGAGCAACCTCAACATCTGGAACGGCGGCGTCGGCGGCTGGAACAATGGCGATTGGATCGAATTCTACAACGTCAACCTTTCCGGTAAGAGCGGAATCAACTTCAACATGGCCACCACGATCAGCGGCCAGTTCGCCGTCAAGATCGACAGCTACTACGGGTCGCAAATCGGCACGCTGGGCTACGGTTCGACCGGAGGCTGGAACAACTACCAGAACAAATCCACCGGCTTGAACGGGGCGAGCGGGACTCACAACCTGTACATCATCGATACGGGCGGAGCCGCCAACCTCGGCACCATCTCGATTTACTAGACGCTGTTACGCGAATCCATCTCTTGTCGGAGGCTGTCCCCTTTCGGGACAGCCTCTTTTTTTTACGCCCGCGAAAAATCCCGCCGCCGCTCGTCGGCTCGCAACGGGGCGGCCGCCCTCCCGCGCGGAATTGACTTTTCAGCCGTCCTTGTTTAGTCTGGTCGCATGGCGCAGGAAGCCGTCGTTCGTCTTCTCCGCGGCCGCGGGGAGCGGGAAGAATTCAAGCGCATCGCACAATACTGCTTCTCCGATCCATGGGGTTGGACGGACCGGATCTTTCCCCTCGACCGCGGCGACGAGGCCTGGGGGGTTTTCCGGGGCCGGACCCTGGAGAGCGGACTGATCACGCGGGATTACCTCGCGCGCCTGTTCGGAACCTGGCAGAGGCTGTCGGGCGTTTCGATCGTGGAAACTCCCCCCGAATTCAGAAACAACCGCAATATTTCCGCCCTCTTCGCCCGCGTTCTGAAACATGAATACGAAAGCGGCAAAATCTTTTCGGCCCTCTACCCCTTCAGCTTCGAGTACTACGCCAGGTACGGGTACGGTCCCCTCGGCGGACCGCTTTTCGCCTCGTTCGCGCCCGAAAATCTCGCGCTGACGAGGCCGGCCGCGGGCGATTTCAGACCCTTCTCCGGATCGCGCGCCGCGCTCGACGATTACTACGCGGTGCTCGAGGAATGGGCGGCCGGCCGCTCCTTCGGCATCAGGCCCCGCCGCCTGAACGCCGCCCGCTTTCGGGACAATCTGGAGTGGACGCGGGACCGCATCGTCTTCTATTACGAGGGAAAAAGATGCGGTGGATTCGTCCGCCTCCATAAAAAGAACAATGAGAACGCGCTCGCCGACCTCGACATCAGGAAAATCGCCTGGCGTGACGGCCGCGCCTTCCGGGCCCTCATGTACCTCGTCCAGACCCACCGCAACCAGATCAGGGAAGTGACGTGGTACATGCCGGCGAATGTGCCCCTCGCCGCGCTCCTGCATTATCCGCGCGTGAGCCTGCGGCGATCACACGACTGGATGGCCCGCCCCCTCGATGTCGAGGCGATCTGCCGGCTCAAGGCGAAACAACGGCCGCCGCGAACCGAGATCGTCTTCTCGGTCGAGGACGAGCTTCTCCCCGAAAACACGGGCACCTACCGGATCAAGGGCGATGAGGTGAGGAAGGCCAGGTTCGATCCGGTCCGGGCCCTGCCCCTCCCCGTCTTCTCCTCGCTCGTTTTCGGAGGGCTCTCCGCGGCGGACGCCGGGCTCGCGGGAAAAGCCGGCGCTGCGCTCCAGGACGACGCGGACGGTTTTTTCTCCGCCGATCCGACGCTGTTCTTGAGCGAGCACTTCTAGCGGGCGGCGGGTCGCGTCGCGGGCGGGATAAACGCGTTTCCGGGCGGACTGTACCGATTTCCGCCGGATACCGTCTTTTTCCCACCCCTCTCTTGCATCGGGGATATTAAATTGCTAAAATCCGACGAGAAACGAGGGAGAGGCATGCTTTTTTTCCAAAAACAGATCATGATGAGACGGGTTCTCATCGCCCTGATCCCGGTCTACGCCTTCGCCGTCTACCTCTACGGGCTCCCCCTCGCGATACTCACGGCCGTGGTCGTGCCCGCCGCCGTGATCACGGAATACCTCTTCGTGCGCATCCGCACGCCGCGCGGGAAAAAGGCCCTGGTGAGCGAAGCGGCCTTCGTCACCGCCTTCCTCTTCCTCCTCTCGCTGCCCCCGGCCACGCCCTTCTGGGTGGCGCTCATCGGCATCGTCTTCGCCATCGCCATCGGCAAGATGGCGTACGGCGGTTTCGGGCGAAACATTTTCAACCCGGCCTTGAGCGGTCGGCTCTTCGTCTACATCGCCTTTCCCAACCTGATGGGCGGCGCCGTCTTCCTCTCGGCGGGCAATTTCGGCGTCGACGCCGTGACGGCGGCCACGCCGCTGGCGCTCCTCCGCGGCGGAAAGAACGTCGATCTCATTTCCCTCGTCACGGGGATTCACGCGGGCTCCTTCGGCGAGAGCGCCCTCGTCCTGATTTTCGCCGCCGCCCTGTTCCTGGTGATCACCAAGACGGCAAGCTACCGGATCATGGTCTCCACGCTGGCCGGGGCGCTGGCCCTCACGGTCGCCCTCTGGGCGGCGGGCGTGAGCCAGGCGTTCCCCCCCCTGGAAGCGATCCTTTCCGGCAGCATATTTTTCGCCGCGGTGTTCTACGCCACGGACCCCGTCTCCGCGCCCAAGGGCCGCCTCTCGCAATGGATCTACGGGGCGGTCGTCGGGATATCCGCCGTGCTCATCCGCCAGTTCTCGCTCTTCGCCGAGGGCACGAGCTTCGCCGTGCTTCTCGGCAACATGTTCGCCCCGCTTTTCGATCACATCTTCAGGAAGAAACCGGCATGAATACGCAAGGCAAGATCTACACCGTCGTCTTCATGTTCGTCATCAGCGTGATTTTCGTCTTCGTGCTCGCCCTGGTCAACACCGCGCTCGCCGGACGGGTGGCGCGAAACGACCAGCTCTCGCGGGCCAAGGCCATTCTCAACGCGATGGGATTCTCGTACACCGACGACGCCGAGGCGCTGCGTCTTTATAATTCACGGGTTTCGCAGTTTTCCCCACCCGCCGGCGCCGTTACCGGCGGGGATGTCTATTACCGGGCCCAAAAAAACGGCCAACCGGTCTTCGCCGCCGTCTCCCGCGGTCCGGGGCTCTGGGGGACGATCACCTTCGCGGTGGCCGTGAACTCCGACGTCACCAAAACCCTCGGAATCGACATCATCTCCCAAAACGAAACCCCGGGTTTGGGGGGCCGCATCGACGAGGCCTGGTTCAAGGCCCAGTTCCGGGGCGAATCGCTCACCGCCGCGGGCCGGATCAACGTGGGTCCGGCCGGACCGGGTGACGCCAACCTCTCGGACGGGCGGTACGACGCGATCACCGGCGCGACGCTCACCTCGCACCTGTTCGACACCATGCTCAACGCGGCGCTCGCGCGGCTGCGGAAGATACTCCCGGGCGCCGCCGCGACGGGGGCAAACGCCGGGGGAGGCCGACAGTGAACACGCCCACCTTCAAGCAGGTGACGTTCCGCAACCTGTGGTCGGAAAACCAGATCCTCATCCAGATCCTGGGCATCTGCTCCACGCTCGCCGTCACCAACAACCTCGTCAACACTTCCATCATGGCGCTGGGCGTGGTGTTCACCACCGGCTTCTCCAACCTGACCATCTCGTCGATCAAGACGCTCATCCCGCGCAAGGTGCGCATGATCACCCAGGTCCTGATCATCGCCTTCTACGTGATCGTGGTCGACCTCGTGCTGCGCGCCTTCCTGCCGTCGGTCTCCCGCGCGCTCGGGCCCTACGTGGGGCTCATCATCACCAACTGCATCATCATGGGCCGGGCGGAGGCCTTCGCCCAGAGCCAGCCGCCGCTCATCTCCTTCTGGGACGGGATCACGGCCGGCGCCGGATACATGGCGGTGCTGTTGGTGGTCGCCTTCGTGCGCGAGCTTCTGGGATTCGGCTCCTTCTACGGCTTCCGCATCTTGCCGCAGGACTTCCCCACCTGGACCATCATGCTCATGGCCCCGAGCGCGTTCTTCCTCCTCGGCATCGTCATCTGGATCGCCAAGAGCGTCATGGGGAGAAAAAAGAAAGCATGAATCCTTCCATTTCCGCCGCGTCCGCAGTATTTTTTCCTCGGGAGGAAAGATTATGACCGCCCCCGCCATCAGCCCTCTCGTCCTGCTCTTCGCCGCCGTCTTCACGAGCAACATTCTCCTGTCCAACTTCCTGGGGATGTGCTCGTTCATTTCCATCTCCGGCAACCTCAAGTCCTCGAACGGCCTGGGCATCGCGGTCATCCTCGTCATGACCATCTCCTCCGCCATCGACTGGGTGGTCGACCGCCTCGTCATGCAGCCTCTCGGGCTCGAATTCTTGAGCTTCATCGTCTTCATCATGATCATTGCGGCCACGGTGCAGATCCTGGAGATGGTTATCGAGCGAATCTCGCCGGCCCTCTACATGGCGCTCGGCATCTTCCTCCCCCTCATCACGGTCAACTGCGCCATCCTGGGCGTGGTGCTTTTCATCCAGATCAGGCACTATACCTTCCTGCAAGCCCTCCTCTTCGGCTTCGGTTCGGGGGTGGGCTGGTGGCTCGCCATCCTGGCCCTGGCCGCCATCCGGACCAAGGTGGACAAGTCGCCCGTTCCCTCCGGCCTCAAGGGACCCGGCATCACGCTCATCACCATCGGGCTCATGGCCATGGCCTTCCTCGGCTTCTCCGGCATGCTGGCCGTGCAGTAAGGGAGGAAGCGTGCAGCTCGTCATCGTCGCCACCCTCGTCGTCTCCTCGATGAGCGCCGTGCTCGCGCTCGTCATCGTCCTCGTCGACCTGGTGGTCAACAATTACGGCGAGGTGAAGATCGACGTCAACGACGGCGCCAGGACCCTCACCGTCAAGGGCGGCTCTTCGCTCCTCTCCACCCTGGGCGGAGAAGGCATCTTCATTCCCTCCTCCTGCGGCGGACGGGCCACCTGCGGCGTGTGCAAGGTGCACGTCGCCTCCGACGTGGGCCCGCACCTCCCCACCGAGCTTCCCTTCATGAGCGAAGCCGAGATCAAGGACAATGTCCGCCTCTCCTGCCAGATCAAGGTGAAGGCCGACATCAAGATCGTCATCCCCGAGGAGCTCTTCGCCATCCAGCGCCACCGCGCCCGCGTGGCGGAAATCGTCGACCTCACCTACGACACCAAGCTCATCCGTTTTTCCCTGCTCGAGCCGGCGGAAATGAAATTCACGTCCGGCCAGTTCGCCCAGATCGTGGTCCCGCCCTACGAGCGGGTGCGGGAGGAAACCGTCCGCGCCTATTCCTTCGCCTCCACCCCGGCGCACCCGAACGAGGTGGAGTTCATCGTGCGCCTGGTGCCGGGGGGCACGGCCACCACCTACCTCCACAAGCACCTGGCGGTCGGGCAGGAGCTGGCCGTGGTCGGTCCGATGGGCGAGTTCCGCCTCCACGACAACGATGCGATCATGATCTGCATCGCCGGCGGTTCCGGCATGGCGCCGATCAAGTCCATCCTCTTCGACATGCACGAGCGCGGGATCGGCAAACCCTCCGTCTGGTATTTCTTCGGCGCCGTCTCGAAGCGCGACCTCTACGAGGTCGACCTCTTCCGCGAGCTCGAGGCCTCCTGGCCCGCCTTCCACTTCGTGCCCGCCCTGTCCGGCCCGCGGCCCGAGGACGAGTGGGACGGGGAGAGCGGGCTCGTCACCACGATCACGAAGAAATACATGGACGAGAAAATGGACAAGAACGCGCCCAAGGAGGCGTATCTCTGCGGCAGCCCGGGGATGATCGACGCCTCGGTCGCATTGCTGAAGGCCGAGGGGATTCCCGAGGAAAAAATCTACTACGACAAGTTTTCCTGAGAAGGAGCCCGCCATGAAAATTTCACCCGAAGACAAGCGCGCGAGCGAGGCCATGGCCCCGGGAGGGATCTCCCCGGAAGGCTTCTTCGGAACCGACCGGCGGCCGCTGCCGGACATCGTCCAGGCGGACGAGGAGGAGATGCTCAAGCGGGGGCTCGATTTCGAGGAGACGGCGAAAAAACTCGAGAACCTCATCCGGGAAGGCGACAAGGGTTTCGAGTCGGCCGTCACCGTGGACGGAAAGTGGAGCGTGACGGTGGAAGAGGCGCGGGGCCTCGTCCCCTGCCCCTTCCGCGACGGACGTTATCCCAAGAGCCGGGTCGTCATCGTCCGCCTCGACAACGGGACGCGCCTGCTCACCTCGCACCTCGCGGTGCACCTCTGCGCCGCCCACCATTTCCTGCAAGGGCGTGGTTCGCCTTTCAGGCTGGAGCCGGAAATACTCAAGGCCTTACTTGAAGAATAGTCGACGCGTACTGAACA
>CAZKOS010000161.1:0-1309 GCA_964554445.1 uncultured Spirochaetaceae bacterium
TTGAGAAAAGGGTTCCCCGCATTTGTTTTCATATGCACTTTTTCCTTTCTGTTTTCCATCCGTCGCACCTTCTCTTTTCCTGGTTTCCTGGATTCCTTAGCATCTCTCTCTTTCTTCTCCGTATCCCTGTGCCTCCGTGTTTTCCCGGAGTCCATCCCTCGCCTTTACAGAAAGGCCCGAATATGATACAAAGCGATACGTACGCCATCGTGCAAGGAGCATCCAGTTGATTATACCTCTCAAGGAGCTGGTCGGAGAAAAAGGCAACATGTACGCGCTCACCTGCGCGGCCATGAAGCGCGTCCTCCAGCTTTCCGTGGCCGGAGACGAAGACCTCACCCGCTATCACGGGAAAATCGTGTCCCTGGCGATCAAGCAGATCCTCGAAAAGAAAATTGAGTACAAGCTCGAAGAGTAATCTCCCCGTCGTTCTGCTCTTCGGGCCGACCGCGGCGGGGAAAACCGATCTCCTCGCCGAGGCGTTCCCGGACAAATTCGAAATCATCAACGCCGACTCGGAACAGGTTTACCGCGGGCTCGACGTGGGCACGGCCAAACCGGACGCCGTCCTGCGCGCGCGCCTCCCGCACCACCTGCTGGACGTCGCCGACCCGGACGAGCAGTTCACGGTCGGCGATTTCGTGCGCGCCGCCGACCGTCTCGCGGGTGAGATCGCGTCCCGCGGCCGCGTCCCGGTCGTGTCGGGCGGCACCGCCTATTACCTCAAACATTTCGCCTTCGGCCTCCCCGGGGCGCCCCCCAGCGATCCCGAGGTGCGGGCCGCGATCCAGCGCGCGCTCGCCGAAAAGGGGGAGGCCGCCCTCCACGCCGAGCTCGAACGGGTCGATCCGGACGGCGCCGCCAAAATCGGCCTTCGCGACCGGTACCGCCTGACGCGCGCCCTGGAAGTGATCCGGCAAACCGGGCGCCCGCTCTCTTCGTTCCGTCTCGGAACCGAATTCCGCTCCGGTTACGATTTTCTCCTCATCGGGCTCTCACTCCCGCGGGCAGAGCTTCTCGCCCGGGTGACCCGCCGCGTGGAACGGATGTTCGAAGCCGGTCTGGTGGACGAATTCAAGTCGCTCGTTTCCCGGGGCTTCGGTGAATCGTCGCCGGGAATGCGGGGGATCGGCTACCGCGAGCTCTTCCTGCTCGACGCGCCCGGCCACCCCCTGCCGCGCGTCAAGGAGCTCATCGCGCTCCACACCATGCAGTACGCCAAACGCCAAATGACGTTTTTCCGGAGCTTTCCGGGGACGAAGTGGTTCCATCCTTCGGAGAGCCGGGCCGTCCGGGCGGCGGTGGATGA
>CAZKOS010000161.1:1409-7407 GCA_964554445.1 uncultured Spirochaetaceae bacterium
ACGGGAAAGGACAGTCGGAGGACGTAAGAGGTAAAGAATAAGCAATTCAACAATAGACTATGTGTAATCAAACATCTTGTCGCCGTTCACCTCGACTACTCTCCGTGAAAGTTCTGCTCCCTTTTTTCTTTCATCATCCGTGGTTTTTTTCCTTCCTTCTCCTCGTTTCCTGGTTTCCTTATAAATCCTTCCTCCCCTCCGTGTGCTCCGTTTTCTCCGTGTTCTCCGTGTCCCATCAATTGAAGCCCTTGACTCGGAACCGTTCTTTGCCCATAATGTCGTCCAGTTTTTGTCAAAGGCCCATGCCGAACCAGGAGGAAGGGGGGTGATGCCGAGTGCCTTGCGGAAGAAAAAGAAAGCGACACAAGATCGCGACACATAAGCGCAAAAAGAAGCTCAGGAAAAACCGACACAAGAAGAAATTACGGTAATTTTTCCATCCGTTCCTGCTGATAATATATACAGGAGCGCCACCAGTATGAAATGGTTAATTTTCATCATCGCCCTCATCATCTCAGGCGGCCTGCTTTCGGCGGATAGCCTTTGGAACGACCAGTTCCAGGGGTATATCTCCGGAAGCAGCGCTTTCCGCGTCGGCGACGTCGTCACGATCGTCATCGACTCGAGCTTGAGCCTCAATTTCTCCTCCGCGAGCAAGGACGCCAAATCGATCACGTTCGAATTTTCAGGCGGCGAATACGGAGGGCTTTTTTCGTTCCTGCCGAGCGGACGCACCGGCGACGACCGGTCGGTGAACGGCAAGGAGAATTACGCGCTCAAGACCGAGATGGCGGCCCGGGTGACGGCGGTCGATCCCTCGGGGAAGCTCGTCGTCTCCGGCACCCGGACCGTCCAGCTCGAGGGGAAGCGGCAAACGGTGACGGTTTCCGGCCGGGTGGACCCGAAAGCATTGGACTCCTCGGGGCGCTTCAATTTCTCCCAGCTCGACGGCTCCCGACTCACTTTCACGAGCCTTCTCCAGCCGCAGGCGGCCACCCTCACCACGCAGGACATCCAGGAGATCGTGAAACAGCTGCAGGCCGGCCCGAACGGCGCCGCCACCACGCAGACCACGTCCCAGCTCACCGATCAGAAAAAGAAAGAGCTCCTGCTCCTCTATCTAAACCGTCTCATCGACATCATCTTCCGTTAAGACGAGAGCGATCCGTTTCGCTTCATGGGGGGTGAGGCGCCTTCCGGCGCCGATCTTGGCGAGGCACGAGACAAACACGTCCCGACAGGCGAAGGCGTCCCCCAGGGCGCGGTGCAGGTCGTCCCGCCGCAGGCCGAGGGATTCGAGCACCCTGGCCAGGCGGTAGCTTCGCCATTCGGGCCAGAGGAATCTGGCGAGGAGGCACGTGTCGAAAAGGGGAATGCCGGGAAGCGGTCGGCCCGCGCGCAGGCAGGCGGCGCGCAGGAACCCGCCGTCGAAGCGGGCGTTGTGCGCGACGAGCGGGGATTTCCCGATGAAGCTCATGAGCTCGCCGATCTTCTCCCCGATGGTCGGCTTGCCGCGCACCATGTCGTCCGTGATGCCGGAAACGCGGGAGGCGTCGGGTGAGATGGGGCGCCCGGGGTCGATGAGCGTTTCGTAGACGGACCGAGTCCCGTCCGGGGTGAACCGCACCGCGCCGATCTCGGTGATGCGGTCCGTTTCCGGGTCGAGCCCCGTCGTCTCCAGGTCAACCGCGACGAACTCGGACGTTCCGTCGATCGCCCCGACCAGGGGAGCGGCGTCTATGAATTTGAACATGGTCCCCTCTTCTCAGCTTTTTTTCCGACGCGCTCCGGGTTTCCGCCCGAATTGCCGCTCGCTGAAGACCACGGCGCTGAAAATTTCCACCTCCAGGTTTCCCGAGCGCCAGGCCGAAGGGGGGAGCCCGGCCTTTTGGCAGGTGTGTGAGAGGAACTGCTCGCGATCCCAGTCGTACTCTGTGGCCACCTGGGGAAGCAGGAGCCCCGACTGCAGGCCCCGCCGCACCAGAATGCCGTGCGTGCCGACTTTTATTTTGTCGAGATCGGCGATTTTTTCGAAAGGCGACAGCACCGAGATCTCGATTTCCACCTTCTCCAGCTCTTCCGGCGCGAGGGAAGGGAACCGGGGGTCGGAAAAAGCGGCGCATTCCGCCATCTCCTTCACCGTTTCCGCGAGCGGCTTCACGGCGGAGATGTAACCGATACAGCCGCGCAGGTTGTCATCGATGTGCAGACTGACGAACGCCCCGCACTTTTCGAGGAGGAGGGCGGTCGGTTGCGGGAAGGGGAGCGTGGTTCGTTTCAGTTTCGAGGCGATGGCCAGGCGCGCCGTTTCCAGGAGGATCTTTTTTTCATCGTCGGTCAGTGAAAAATCCACGTCTCACGCCTTCCGGTTGAAAAATCCGACCGCGGCGTAGTGCACCAGCTCCCGGTAATCCCTGTTCACCTCCGCCGAGTTGCCGCTCGAGAGAAGCCGAATGTCGCAGGAATTGCCCGCGTAAAGCATGAGGGCGGCCAGCGCCGGTACGCCGCAGGAAGTGATTGTACCGTTTTCAAAAGCGGAGAGCAAGCCTTCCGCGTTTCCTTCCAGAAGCAGGCGGAGGAGCGTTTCGGCCTCGTTTTTCGCCTCCCGGCCGTGCATGAACGAAGTGAGGTTGGCGGAGACGATGAAGAGAGTCGAATCGCCGCTTTGGCCGAATACGAGCTTCAGCGCGTTGGCGAGGGCGACGATCGTGCCGCGCCCGATTTTTCCGACGAGCACGGGGACGATCGCGATACCGGGGAAAAGCGCGGGCAGGAACGGAAGCTGCACCTCGACGCTGTGTTCCTCGAGGTGGGGGATGTCGTCCTTGACGAACCGGGTGCTGCAACTCACGATCTCGTCGACCGCCCGCCGGTCGACGTCGAGGAGACCCGAGGGCATTTTGAATTTCGCCGACTCGGGGAGAATCACCTCGTCCTTCTCCGTGCGATGAAGGGGGGCGAGGATGACCGCGGTCTTCACCCGCCGGCCGCGGGCCGCGGCGAAGGCGGCCGCGGCGATGGCGCCCGAGTATCGGTATCCGGCGTGGGGCGAAAGGACGCCCCAGGCCGTCTCCCCGTCGGCGGGCGCCGCCGCCAGGAGGGACGTGACGAGTCGCTGCAGCTTTTTCCTGTCCGAGGGATAGAATATTCCCTCGACGATCGGTTCCCGCACCTTGATCATCGAATTGTGTCTTCCGACTCGGCGGCTCGTGGCGTACCCGCCACGGCATCACCTTCGCTCCTGTTTCAAGCTTAGTTCTTCCGCGCCCGTTTTTCAATCGAATGTATCGACCCCGCGCTTCAATCGCGAGATTCGTTCCGGATCGAGCCGCACGGTGAGGTTCTTCTCGTGGCTGGGCAGGAACAGTCCGGGCTTCGCGCCCGCCTTTTTCAGGTATTTGACCTGCGTGTAATACAGGTCGGCGCGGGCGGAATTCTTCGCCTTGCTGTAAAAAAGCGCCAGGTTGCCGGCGTCGAGGAGGACGTCGAGGGGGACGCTCTTCGCCTTCCGGCTCTTGATGAAGACAGACGCGCCCGGAAAATCGCGGGTGTGCAGCCAGTAATCGTTTCCGCGCACGTGCCGCCGGTACAACTCGTCGTTTTCCTTCGCCGTGCGCCCCACGTAGATCGCGAATTCCCCCGACTGAAAAGCGAGGCCGGGGACGTCCTTCCCCGTCTCCCGCGCCTTGACCGCGAACGCCCGCGCGGCGAGCTCCTCGACCCGGGCGGCGTCGGCCCCGGCCGCTTCCGCGATTCGCTTTCGGATCGTGTGCAGCCTCTGCAGCAGCTCCGCCTTTTCGCTTGCGGCCCGTTCCCGCGCGGCCTTCGTTTTTTTGTAGCGGCGGTAGTAATTCCCGGCGTTCTGCGCCGGCGTCATGTTTTTATCGAGGCGGATTTCTATGGGCGCGTCGTCATGGAAGAAATCACGTCCCCGGAACCATTCGTCTCCCTGCCTGATTTCCGAGACCGCCGCCATGATGAGGTCGCCGTATTCCCGGGTCCTCTCGACGTCAATGTTCTCCGCGAGCCACTTTTCCGTCGCCGCCAATGACGAGAGCAGCCGGTTTTCCTCCACCGACAGCTTGTTGAGAAGGCGGTCGCGCACGTCGGTGTCGACCGCGGCCTCCGTCGCCTCGCGGAAAGCGGCCTCCACCCGCTCGTGCAGGCTCGCCCGCGGATCCCCGCCGAAATCGCGCACCGGGAACCGCTCCGGATCCTTCGGGCCGGGAGGGGAGCGACGGAAATCCTCCTCGGGGTCGTAGCGTCCGCCCGAGACCTCGCCTTTCCCGGGCCGCCGGTACATGGCGTCGCCTATCGCCCCGGACTCATCCGTGAAAATGACGTTGGGGGCGCTCGACCACAGCCGCACCCAGAGGAAGGATTTCCGGCCGCCCCTTTCCAGCGTGAGCTTGATAATCCGCTCTTCCGCCACGTGCTCGATCGCGGAAATGACGGAGTCGCGGGCGCGGGCGACCAGGAAACTTTCGAATCGCTGCCTCACGGGGCTTTTTTGAAACGGCCGCGACAAAAAATGGAACCGGCATGCCTTCTGGCTCAGGCAAAACAGGAGCGCCCGGCGCCGGCCGTCGCGGGAGAGCACGAGGACGAGCTCCTCCGGCCTGGGCTGGTGAATTTCCCGCACCGTGGCGCCGACCACGTCCGTTTCCGCGAGGAGCAGGTTGATTTCCCGGTAATTGAGGGAACGTTGGGCGAAGCTCATCCGTCACCGGCCGCGCGCAGAAAAACATCCGCGTCCGGGTCGGTGAAAAAAACGAGCGCGATCTTCTCCGGGTTTCCCCCCGCGCGCACGTGCTTTTTCACCTCGTCCCAGGCGACGGACGCGGCTTCGTCCCTGGGATAGCCGTAGACGCCCGTGGAGACGGCGGGAAAGGCGATGGAACGGCAGTCCGCCTCCCGCGCGAGGTTCAGGCTGGCGGCATAGCAGGAGGCGAGAAGCCGCGCGCATTCCGGATTTCCCGCGCGGTAGACGGGACCGACCGTGTGAATGACGAAACGGGCCGGAAGCAGGCCCGCTCCCGTCATCACGGCCCGTCCCGTGGGGAGGCCCCGCGGATATCGTTCGGCCCGGATCGTCCGGCATTCCGCGAGCAGCTCCGGACCGGCGGCGCGGTGAATGGCGCCGTCGACGCCGCCCCCGCCCAGGAGGCTCGAGTTGGCGGCGTTGACGATCGCGTCCGCCTTGAGAAGGGTGATGTCGCCGACGACGACTTCCACCCGGCCATTGAGCAGCGTTTTTTTGATCCGGTACGTATTCATCTTTCCGCCTTCCCCGGAACGCGCACGATTGAGTCCGCCGACCCGAGGACGGCGCAACGGTCGTTCACTGGATGACGATGTCCGTCCGGCCGATGCGAATGGTATCGAATTTTTTCAGTTTGACGTAGTTGCCCGCGGGGATCGGACTGCCATTGACGAACGTGCCGTTCGTGCTGTCGAGGTCCTTGATGAAATAGGCGTCCTTGATTTTTTGCACCAGGGCGTGGTAACGGGAGACCATGCTGTCTTCGATGTGGATCGTGTTCTCGGGTTCGCGGCCGATGGTGATCTGTCCCGTGACGGGCAGGTTTTTCCCGGCGTAGGAAAGCACCAGGGCGCCGTGTTTTTTTATCCGGGAAAGCCGCTTCCCGAAATTGGAATCGGAAATAATGGTCGACGATTTATCCATACCGCTTCCCTCCCGCTTCGATTATAGCAGAAGTTTCTTGTAAAATCTACCCTCTGAATTCGGACACGGATGGTGACGGCATGGGCGACGGCTATGAGGAGTTCTACGTCTGCCTCGATCCCCTGACCGGCGACTCGCTGGGCGACGCGGACACCGACGGACTTTCCAATCTCCTCGAATCGTCGATCGGCTCCAACCCGGCGACGAGGCTGGCGAAGTACACCGGTTGGCCGGGTGGTGGATCGAGGCGGATCGGTGGCTCCTGCAGCATCATGGGGAGCGGTCCCTCTCGCTCCACGCGCTGACCTCACG
>CAZKOS010000162.1:0-2856 GCA_964554445.1 uncultured Spirochaetaceae bacterium
GTGAAACATGGAATCGATCGACGATCTGCTGCGTAAACGAAAGGAAGTCCTCGAGGAAATCGACGACGCGATCCGGAAGCGGTACACCAAGGAGGTGACGCTCCTCTTCACGGACATCGTCGGCTCCACGAGTTACTTCGAGGAGATGGGCGACATCGCCGGGCGGGAGATGATCCAGACCCACAACGACCTCCTCTTCCCGATCATCGTCGCGCACGGCGGCACGGTGATCAAGACGATCGGCGACTCGATCATGGCGAGCTTCGCCGACCCGGCCCGGGCGGTGGAGGGGGCGGTGGCCATGCAGCGCGCGCTCGCGGACTACAATAAAACGAAGAGCGAGCAGCGCCGCATCCGGGTGCGCATGGGACTCCACTACGGCGAGGCCGTCGTGGACGACCGCGGCGCTTCAAGCGACCTGTTCGGCGACATGGTGAACACCTCGGCGCGCGTCGAGTCCAAGGCCGACGGCGCCGAAATCATCATCTCGGCCTCCCTCTGCGGGCGCCTCGCGTCCTCGGGCGTTCAGACCGTGCACCTGGGAAGCGAGTCGGTCAAGGGGAAGAAGGAAAAGCTCGACCTGTACCTGGTCAACTGGAACGGCCGGAGCGAAGAGGAGATCCTGGTCTCCTGGCAGCGGCGCGCGGCCCCGGCTCCGCCCGAGGCGCGGCCCGCGAGCGGCGTCCGGGCGGCCCGCGTCGTGGTCAAGGGCAATGCCGACCTCAAGGACCTGGCGAAGAAAACCCCGCCGCCGTCCGCCCGCGGCAACCCGTTCTTGAACCGCGTCATGCTCCCGCACGAGGCGATGTTTTTCGGACGGCGGGCGCTGGTGAAGCGGATCGCCGGCCGCATCGGCGCGGCGCGGCCCCAATCGGTCTCCATCGTGGGCGAGCGGCGCATCGGCAAATCCTCCCTCCTGAACTACCTCAATTTTCCGGCCGTGCGCCTGGCGCTCCTCGATCGTCCCGAATCCCTGCTGCACGTCTTCATCGACTTCCAGCAGCTGCGCGCCACCGGGCCGGACGACATCATCGCCGTCATTTTCAAGGAGCTGGAGCGTTCCCTCGGCGGCCGGATCGAGATCTCCGCGCCGGCCGATTTCGACGGGATGCGGCTCCTCGCCGAGGCCGTCAAGGAGGCGGGCTTGAAGCTCGTCCTTTTCTGCGACGAGTTCGAGTCGGTCACCAAGAACGACAGAATCAAGCCCGATTTCTACTCGTACTTCCGCTCCCTCGCGAACAACTATCCGCTCGCCTTCGTGGCCGCCTCGGGCCGGAACCTGAAGGACATGTGCGTCACGCACGAGATCTCGGACTCGCCCTTCTTCAACATTTTCGCCGTTCAGCACGTCGGCCTGTTCAGCGACGACGAGGCCCGAGAGCTCGTCGCCGTCCCCTCGGCCGCCGCCGGCGCGCCGCTTGCGCCGCTCGCCGACGGAATCATCCGCGAGGCGGGCCGCTACCCCTTCTTTCTCCAGATGCTCTGCTCGTCCTGGTACGAATACCTCACCGCCGAGGAGAAGGCGGCGGCCGATTTTGCGGGCAAGCGGCCGCCGCGCGAGGTGCTCGACGTGTTCCGCGAGGAGGCCGAGCCGCACTTCGAGTACGTGGCCGAGACCTGGACGGACGAGGAACGGGCCTTCATGCGGGACGTCGTGGGGGAGAAAGCCGTCGACCCGGCCGCGCCCGCCTGCGAGCAGCTCTGCAAGCGCGGTTACCTGGTCGAGCGTGAGGACGGCTCGCCCGAACCGTTCTCGGCGCAGTTCGGGTTGTTTTTAAAAAAGCGCTTTTCGCATTGAGTCAACCATTTCACCGGCCTGGATAGGCACCACGAAGGACACGAAGATCACGAAGGAGAAAAAGGAAGAAACAGGTTTAGAACTGTGAACCACCTTACATATATATCGAGTGAGTGATAAAGAGAAAATGACGGCACCGGAAAAAAATATTCGTTTGCGCCTGGTGCAGTCAAAATTAAAATGGGGTGGAAGCCTCAGGGCCCATTCCCGTCCACCTAAGCGCCGGGCCCATCGGTTTTTTTGCCGACGCCGAGCCGCTCGAGGAGCGCGTCGTATTCCTTCGTCAGCCGGGGATTGGTTTTCCAATGCAGGTCCTGACCGTCGCCCGCGGAGCGCGGCGCAATGTGGAAGTGGAAATGAAAGACCTTCTGCTGGGCGGCCGCCCCGTTGTTGCTCAGGATCTGAACGTCCTTGATGCCCAGCTTTTCCCGGTACAGGTCGACCACGTGCTTGAGGGCGCCCACGAGCTCCTGGAGATCCTTGAGCGGAATGTCGAATATCTCCTCGAAATGGATTTTGGGGATGACGAGGGTATGGTACGCTCCCATCGGCCGGGCGTCGAGGAACGCGCAGGACGATTCCGTTTCGTGGACGATCCAGGCCTCTTCTTCGTGTTTGGCGATCCGGCAAAAAATGCAATCTTTCATGACAACTCCCCCGGCCGCGATCCTGGTTTTCTCGAGCGGCCCCGCGACGTTCACCTCGATTTAATCACGTTTCCGCCGGTTTTTCAAACGCTTGTGCCCGGTTCGCCGGCATCGGGCCCGGTTTTCCCTTGCGGAAAACGCGCTTTCCGGGGTAGACTCGCCCCATGAACTGCCAGAATCAATCCAAGAACATCGCCGCCTGCAACTGCACCTACGGCGGGTGCCCGCGCCACGGGATCTGCTGCGAATGCCTCGCCTACCACCGGCGCTCCAACGAGCTCCCCGCCTGCTACTTTACAAAGGAAGAGGAGCGCACTTACGACCGGAGCGTTCGTTATTTCGTCTCCCGCCGCCGGTAGTACCCCTCTCCAGTTCAACACAGAGCCACGGAGACACAGAGGACACAGAGAA
>CAZKOS010000162.1:2956-7405 GCA_964554445.1 uncultured Spirochaetaceae bacterium
GTCGTCAAGCTCGCGGGTGGAGAGTACCCGATAGCGAACCCAGCCTCCGCCGCCGCACGGTGGAAAATGGTCTGAAAAAAGCGACTTTTCGTTATTCCTGCCGACCATGAAAGCGCGTAGGTTGAGATCACACGCCTCTCTTCGTGAAGGGCGGGAAAGAGGTCTCCATGGCGAAAAAAAACCCGCGCGGCGGCTCGGCCGTCGCTCCGGCCGTGAACACCCGATTCGTCACCCTCGCGGCGGGGATATGCGCCCTCGGCGGGCTTCTTTTCGGCTACGACACCGGCGTCATCTCGAGCGCGATTCTGTTCGTGAAGGGGGATTTCGCGCTCGGTTCGACGGCTGAAGAAGTCGTCGTGAGCGCGGTGCTCATCGGCGCGGTCCTGGGGGCGGCCTTCGGCGGACGGTTGTCCGACCGGCTCGGCCGGCGCCCGGTGGTCATCGCGGCGGCCGCCGTCTTCACGCTGGGCGCGATCGGAACGGCCCTGTCCCCCGCGGTGGGTTGGCTCATCGTCGGGCGGATCGTGGTGGGGATCGCCATCGGCGTCGCCTCCTTCTCCGCGCCGCTCTACATCTCCGAGGTGTCGCCGCCGGCGATTCGCGGCCGGCTCGTTTCCCTGAACCAACTCGCGATCACGCTCGGCATTGTCGTGTCCTACCTCGTGGGCTTCGCCCTGTCGGCGGGCCGGGGCTGGCGCTGGATGTTCGCCCTGGCGGCGATCCCGTCCCTGCTCCTGGGAGCGGGTATGCTCGCCATGCCCGACAGCCCCCGCTGGCTCGAGGGCCGCGGGCGGACCGGGGAAGCGGCCAAAGTCTTGCGGCGTATCAGGGGCGTTCACGACATCGACGGCGAGCTCGCCGAGATCAAGGCGAGCCTCGGACAACAGGGCGGCGGCTGGCGTGAGCTGTTCGGCCCGCTCGTCAAGCCGGCGCTCATCGTCGGCGTCGTGCTGGCCGTGTTCCAGCAGATGACCGGCATCAACACCATCGTTTACTACGCGCCGACCATTTTTCAGGCCGCGGGTTTCCGTTCCTCATCGGCCGCGATCCTGGCCACGGTGGGCGTCGGCGTGGTCAACGTGGGCTTCACCGTGCTCGCCCTGCTGCTGCTGGACCGGGTGGGGCGGAAACCGCTGCTGGTGATCGGCCTGTCGGGCATGATCGTCAGCCTCGGCATCCTCGGCCTGGCCTTCGCCCTGCCGGGTTTGCTCACGAATAACGGGTGGTTCGCGGTCGTTTGCCTCATGCTCTACATCGCCTCCTTCGCGATCGGCCTGGGTCCGGTCTTCTGGCTCCTGATCTCGGAAATATATCCGTTCAGGATCCGGGGCCTGGCGATGGGCGTGGCGACCGTCGTCAATTGGGGGGCCAACTTCCTGATCGCGCTGACCTTCCTCTCGCTGTCGTCGGCTTTGACCCAGAGCGGGGCTTTCTGGCTTTACGGGATCATCACCATCGGCGCCCTGGTGTTCACCGTGCGCATGGTGCCGGAGACGAAGGGCCGTACCCTCGAGCAAATCGAGGCGCACTGGCGTTCCGGCAAGCACCCGCGCCTCATGGGAAAATGAAAGCGAAGGGAGGCGTCTGACAATGGAACGGACAATCGGGCCGGCGCCGGGAGCGCCGGGCGTCAGACCGACCTGGGCCGCCAGCGATAAATCGGGCGTGGGCACCGCCTTAAGCGCGCGGAGCCCGGTCTGGTTCACGCTCAACCGCGGCATCCTGACGGAAATGTACTACCCGCGCGTGGACGAAGCCGCCGTCAAGGACCTGGGGTTCATCGTCACCGACGGCGGGTCGTTTTTCTCCGAGGAGAGGCGGGACTCGGAATCGACGGTGCGCCGCCTCGAGCCGGGCGTCCCCGCCTACGCCCTGGCGAACGCCTGCCGCGAGGGCCGCTACCGCATTGAGAAAGAGATTCTCACCGATCCCAACCGCCCGGTCGTGCTGCAGCGCGTGCGTTTCGTCCCGCTCCGGGGAGACCCGGCGCGCTTCCGGCTTTTCGTCATCGCCTCGCCCCGCCTCGGGAACCGCGGCTGGGGCAACTCCGCGTCCGTGGGCGAATACAAGGGCGTGCCGATGCTGTTCGCCGAGGGCGGAGGATCGGCGCTGGCGCTCGCCTCGTCCGCGGACTGGAAGGCGAGATCGGCCGGCTTCTCGGGCGCGTCCGACGGCTACGCCGATCTGTGCGCACACGGCCTCCTCACCGCGCTCTATGACCGGGCCCAGTACGGCGACGTGGCGCTCACGGGAGAGATCGCGCTTCCCCCGGACGGCGGCTCGTTCACGCTGGCGCTCGGCTTCGGACGGAGCGCGGCCGAGGCGGCCATGTGCGCGCGCGCCTCCCTGGCCGACGGCTTCGAGGCGGTGCGGGAGCGATACGTTGCCGGGTGGCGCGCCTGGCAGGCCGGGGTGCGAAAGGCCGAAGGCGACGACGAACGGTTCCGCCTGAGCGCCGCCGTCATGCTCTGCCACGAGGAGAAGCGGCTCGGCGGCGGGATCATCGCCGGCCTGTCGGTACCCTGGGGATTTTCACGGAGCGACGACGACCTGGGCGGCTACCACCTGGTCTGGACGCGCGACCTGGCGGAGACGGCGGGCGGGCTGCTGGCCGCCGGCGCCGAGGACGACGCCCGGCGCGTGGTGCGCTACCTCCGCTCCACCCAGGAGAGCGACGGCCGCTGGCCGCAGAACATGTGGCTGGACGGCACTCCCTACTGGCCGGGCATTCAAATGGATGAGGTGGGGTTCCCGATCCTGCTCCTCGATCTCTGCCTGCGCCGCGGCGCACTCTCCGCCGAAGAGGCATCGGGTTTCTGGCCGATGGCGCGCAAGGCCGCCGGCTTCATCGTCCGCAACGGCCCGGTCACGCAGGAAGACCGCTGGGAGGAGGACGCCGGGTATTCGCCGTTCACCCTGGCCGTGGAGATCGCCGCCCTGCTCACCGCCGCCGGCCTGGCCGACCGGGAGGGGGAGCCCGGGGCCGCCGCCTACCTGCGCGAAACCGCCGACGCCTGGAACGACCGCGTCGAGCGATGGACCTACGTGAGCGGCACCGACCTGGCGCGGCGCTGCGGCGTGGACGGGTATTACGTGCGCATCGCCCCGCCGGACACGGCCGAGGCCGGCAGTCCCGGCAAGGGCTTCGTGCCCATCAAGAACCGGCCGCCGGGCTCGAGCCGGGAGCCGGCCCGCGAGGTCGTGAGCCCGGACGCCCTGGCGCTCGTGCGCTTCGGTCTGCGTTCACCCGACGACCCCCGCATCCGTGACACCGTGCGGGTGATCGACGAGCTCCTCAAGGCCGACCTGCCCCCGGGACCGGCCTGGTACCGCTACAACGACGACGGGTACGGCGAGCACGACGACGGCTCGCCTTTCGACGGCACGGGGACCGGGCGGCCGTGGCCGCTCATCACCGGCGAGCGCGCGCACTACGAGCTCGCGGCCGGGCGGAAGGCCGAAGCGGCGAGGCTCCTGCGCGCGCTCGAGGGGTTCATGGGCGAGGGCCTCCTCATCCCGGAGCAGGTGTGGGACGGGAAGGCGATTCCGGAACGCGGGCTGTACCCGGGACGGCCCTCGGGGTCGGCCATGCCGCTCGTCTGGGCCCACGCCGAGTACGTCAAGCTCCGCCGCTCGCTCGAGGACGGCGCGGTGTTCGACGCCCCGCCGCAGACCAGGGCGCGCTACGCGGACGGGAAGGCCGCGCGCGTCCCGCGCTCGATCTGGCGCTTCAACCACAAGTGCCGGAGCGCGCCCGAGGGAGACACGCTCCGCGTCGAGCTGCTCGCGCCGGCCGTGGTGCACTGGAGCGCGGACGGCTGGAGGACGGCGCGGGACGCGGAGACCCGCGAGACGGGACTGGGAGTGTTCTACGCCGACCTGCCGCTGGCCGGTCTTCCGGACGGGGCGCGGGTCGAGTTCACGTTTTTTTGGCCCCAGGCCGGACGGTGGGAAGGAAGCGATTTCGGCGTGGATGTCGTCGCGGCGGCGGTGACGACCGCGCAAACCGGTGTGCGCCTGCCCGCGGGCGGGTCGAGGAGCCTCTCCGGCTTTGTTTCGAAAAAATGATTTCGGCCGTCGTTTATTGGGCCGGCTTATCCTGGCCCGGCTGCTTTTCGGGCTCCGGTTTCGGTCCGGTGAAGAAGCGGATGAAGCCGATGATGAGCGAGACGCCGCCGAGCGCCAGGCACACGATCTTGCCGATGAGGGCGTACGCGCCCATCCAGCCGAAAACGATGATTTCACTGTGACGGATGAGGGGCATGACGAAGCCGCCGATTCCGATGATGATCAGCAGCGCCGCCACGTAAAAAAAATTGGTCCTTCGTTTCACCATAAAATGGTACTCCTCTTCAACCTCGGTTCAGACCGATTCGATTGTCGTGGTACAACGGTATCCGAATCTCGCCCGCGAGGCAAGGGTCTCGCCGGGGTTCGCCGGGACGGCGG
>CAZKOS010000163.1:0-2141 GCA_964554445.1 uncultured Spirochaetaceae bacterium
TCCAGGGAAAGGTCCCGTTCAGCGATCCGGAAGGAGAAGCGCACGAGCTTCTTTTCCAGGGCGGTTTGCAGGCGATCGATCGATGAGGCCCGTTCGCCGAGCGAGTGAGTGCGGGCGGACTCGCCCGGCTTGAGCCTGAACACCTCGTTGTGTTTGTTGTCGAAGCCGGTCGCCAGCGTGACTTCCATTTCGTAATCCGTATCGTTCCTGATCACGAAGCGGTCGGCCGGGCTTTGCGGGCGGTACGATTGCAGGAGGAAAAAGGCGAGCCCCGCGAGCGCGAAGACGGAGAAAAAACCGATGATGCGCGCCGTTTGAACGAGATTATTCTTTTTGCGTCTCTCCATGCCGGCCGCCCCGCGACGAAGTGATGGTTGCCTACTCACGCACTTTCGAGAATTTGATGTTTTTCGACCGGTCGCAGGAAATGAGAAAGGAAGTGACCCCGCCGGCTTCGTCGCGGACGAAATCCAGGGTATACCGGCCGACGATGAACCGGTCCTGACCGTCCTGCTCCCAGGGGATGCCGGAAAGCCATATGTTCGAAGCCCGCAAGCGTCCGTCGTCGACCGACAGGGTATAGATGACGCCCAGCTCGTCGCTGCGGTAATCGCCGGCGTATTCCTCCCCTTGCTCCCCGGTGAGGCGCTGCTCGTCCACTTTTTGGGCCGTCGAGAGCTCCCCATCCCGCGTGAGATAGAGCATCGCGACTTTTCCGCCGGTGTCGCGGGAGAACTCGATCTCGATCGACGCCGCTTTGGCGAAAAATCTGTCCGCGGCCTCCGGGAACAATTCAATTCCGTCCAGGCCGTCGATCCGGGCCGTCAAACGTTTGTTCTCCACGGCCAGGACGATGAAATTACCGGACGGGCGCCGATACCAGCCCGCGTATTCTCCGTAGAGGGCCGGGTCGACGCTGATCGCCGCGCGTTTTTCGGCCGGCGGCGCCGGCGCCGCAGCCGGGGACGCGAAGCCCAGGTAGATGTCGGCGACGCGCCTGGCGTAGTGGTCGGGATCGAACGACAACAGGTTGCCGAGCACGGCCACGGCCAGCCGCTTTTGCGGGAAACGGTAGACGGCGCTCCTGTACCCGCCGTACCAGCCATTGTGAAAGACGACGTTCAGCCCCTTGAACGTGCCGACCAACAATCCGAACGCGTATGAATCGGCGAAGTCCGGCAGCGCGGGGGTGAGGGGCACGCCCGGCGTCTGCATCTGTTTCAGGATCGCCCTGTCGCCGACGCGCGGATCGTCGAAATTATCGATCCACTTGGCCAGGTCCTCCGCGGTGGTGTAAAGGTTCCCGGCGCCTTCGAGGTCCACGTTCCACATGTATTTGACGTAACCGCCTTGCCCGAGCGCCTGGTAATACGCGTCGGCCCGGTTCTTCACCACCGCGTCGGTGTCGTCCAGGAAGCGGGTGCTCGTCATGCCCAGCGGCTCGAAAATGCGCCGGCGCATGAAATCGGCGAACGGCATCCCGGACGCCTTGGCGACGATTTCCGACAGCAGCAGGTAGCCCGTATTGCAGTACATGTAGCGCGAGCCCGGACTGAAATTCAATTCCCTTTGCCGGCGGACGATCCGCAGGAGCTCTTCGGCGGTCACCGTTTCATCGAGGCTTCGTCCCGAGAGCTGGAACAGGTCCAGGATGTCCCGCAGGCCGCTCGTGTGCAGGAGCAGGTTGCGGACGGTGATTTTCTCCCCGAAGTCCGGCATCCAGGGGAGATAGGTGCGGATGTCGGCGTCCAGGGAGAGCTTCCCCTCGTCCGCCAGGAGCAGAACGGCGAAGGCGGTGAATTGCTTCGAATTGGAGCCCGCGTTGAAGACCGTGGCCGGGGTGATGGGGATGCCGTGGTCCAGGTCGGCCATCCCGTACCCGCGCTCGAAGATCGCTTTCCCGTCCTTCATCACGAGCACGGCCGCCCCGGGAGAGTCCGATCTGTCGAACGGGGCGAAGAGAGCGTTCGTCTCTTCCGCCGCCCCGGCCGCCGCGACGGAGGTCTGGACGAAGAGAAAAAAAAGCAGCGAACTCCCGAGCACCTTGCCGGTCTTTATCACCCGTGATCTCCTTTCCTGGTATTCCAAGTGATGGACGTGCGTATTATTATCCCCCCGCGTTCGGTCAGTTGTCAATGTGC
>CAZKOS010000163.1:2241-7207 GCA_964554445.1 uncultured Spirochaetaceae bacterium
TGACATCCTGAAGCCGGTTATTTCGGGAATGAGGAGCGTGACGAGTGACGAGGCGCGCCGGCTTCGCTGACTACTTGTACTCTTTGAATATCAGGACGCCGTTGTGGCCGCCGAAGCCGAGCGAGTTGGACATGGCGGCGCGGATGCGGCCCGCATACCCCTTGTTGGGCACGTAGTCGAGATCGCAGTCCGGGTCGGGCGTGGTGTAGTTGCGGGTGGGCGGGAAGAACTGGTCGCGGATGGCCAGGATGGAGACGATGGCCTCGAAGGCGCCGGTGCCGCCGATCATGTGGCCGGTCATCGACTTGGTGGAGGAGACCTTGAGTTTTCGGGCGTGCCCGCCGAAGGTCGCCTTGATGGCCGTGGTCTCCATCGGATCGTTCAGGGGCGTGGAGGTGCCGTGGGCGTTGACGTAGTCGATGTCCTCCGGCTTCAAGCCCGCGTCGGCGAGGGCCGTCTTCATGGCCTGGATCGCGCCGCGGCCCGACGGCTCGGGCGCCACGATGTGGTACGCGTCGCAGGACTGGCCGTAGCCGGCCACCTCGGCGAGGATCGCCGCGCCGCGCTTTTTGGCGTGCTCGAGCTCCTCGAGGACGAGGACGCCCGCGCCCTCGGCGATCACGAAGCCGTCGCGGTCCTTGTCGAAGGGGCGGGAGGCCTTTTCGGGCGTGTCATTGAATTTCTTGGAGAGGGCCTGCAGGGCGCAAAATCCCGCGACCGCGATTTCGACGAGCGGCGCCTCGCTCCCGCCGGCGATGGCCACGTCCACGACGTTGTCGCGGATGAGCTCGAGGCCCATGCCGATGGCGTCGGTGCCGGCGGCGCAGGCGGTGACCGCCGGGTGGCTGGGGCCCTGGGCGTTGAAGTGGATGGCGACCTGGGCCGAGGCGATGTTGCAGAGCAGGGTGGGGACGGAGAGCGGGTGGAGGCGGGCCCCGCCCCGGGTATAAAGCGTGTGGAAGGCGGTGGTGAGGGTGGACAACCCGCCGATGCCGGTGCCGATGAGCGCGGCCTGGCGCAGGGGATCGATGTCGCCGTTCTTGAGCCCGGCCTGCTTCATGGCCTGCATGCTCGCGATGAGGGCGAAGATGGTGTACCGGTCGAGGCGGCGCGCCTCCCGGTGATCGAGATAGCCGTCGATCGTGAGGTCGCGGATGACGCCCGCCACCTTGCTTTCGTACGGCGTCGTGTCGAAGAGATCGATCTTCGAGATGCCGTTTTCGGCGTTCTTTACCTTTTCCCACGACCCGGTGACGTCCTGCGCCAGGGGATTGACGGTCCCCATTCCGGTGACCACGACACGGCGATTCATAAGGCTCCCGATTGTCGATCATGGTTCGACGGGCTCACCATGACGTTTGTTTGTAAAGAAAAAGCCACCCCGGGCCCGTCGCAGGGTGACCGGTGCGTTTTCAGATGACCATCCCGCCGTCGACCTGGATGACGCGGGCGGTGATGTAGGACGAAAGGTCCGAGGCGAGGAAGAGCACGGCCTTGGCCACTTCTTCCGGCGTGCCGCCGCGGCCCATGGGGACGGCGGAGAGCATATACTTTTTCGCGTCCTCGCTCATCTTTTCCGTCATCTCGGTGAGGATGTAGCCCGGCGCGACCGCGTTGACGCGCACGTTGCGCGAGCCGACTTCCTTGGCCAGGCTCTTGGTAAAGCCGATGAGGCCGGCCTTGGAGGCCGAGTAGTTGGTCTGCCCGGGGTTCCCGCCCACGCCCACGATCGAGGACATGTTGACGATCGATCCCGAGCGGCGCTTCATCATGTCCGCCACGACGTGCTTGGAGACGAGGAAGGCCGAGGTCAGGTTGATGGCGAGAACTTTTTCCCAGTTCTCGAGCGGCATCCGCATGGAAAGGCCGTCGCGGGTGATGCCCGCGTTGTTGACGAGCACGTCCACGCCGCCCGTTTCCCGGATGATTTCCTTCACGACCGCGGTCACTTCGGCCTCGGCCGAGACGTCGGCCTTCTTGAAGGCGACCGTCCCGCCCGCGCCAGCTTCCTCCGCGGTCTTTTTGTACTCGGGCAGCGAATCGCCTTCCATTATATCCATGTACCAGACCGACGCGCCCTCTTTCAGGAAGAGGAGGACGATTTCCCTCCCGATCCCGCGCGCGCCGCCGGTGACGATCGTTTTCTTTCCTTTCAGCAGCATGCTACGCCTCCGTCGATTTTCTGAATGTCATCGAGCTTGCCCGCGCTCGCCGCCGGATTCTGCGCGTGGAACGCCTTCCACAGGCCTTTCAGCACCGTGCCCGGACCGGTCTCCAGGAATCTTTCATACCCGTCGGCGAGGATCGATTTCTCCTCGTCCACCCAGCGGAGCGTGGAAACGACCTGCTCCACGGCGAGCTCGTGCGCGCGCGCTCCGCTCGCGATGCGCTCGCCGGTCACGTTGGAGTAGACGGCCTTGACCGGGTCGCGGAAGGCGAACGACGCCAGGTACGCCTTGAGGTCGTCCTGCGCCGGTTTGATGAGCGGGGTGTGGAAGGGGCCCGAGACTTTGAGCGACACCAGGCGCCGGAAGCCGGCCTCGTCGAAGGCGTCCTCGGCGTGGGCCAGTCCCTCCGCCGTGCCGCCCAGCACCACCTGGACCGGGCTCGTGTGGTTGGAGAGGAACACGTCCTCCCGGCCGAGCTTGGCGAGGACTTCGGTCGCCTGCTCCCATGTGCAGCCCACCACCGCGGTCATGCCCGCCTTGCCCTTGGGCCCGTCGCAGGCGCGCGAGGCCTTCTCCATGAACTCGCCGCGGGCCTTCACGATCGGAAATACGTCCATCTGGGCGATGATCCCCGCTTCGCACAGGGCGGAGTATTCGCCCAGGCTGAAGCCGGCGCACCCTTCGGCCTCGATCCCGCGCTCGGCCAGCACGGCGCTCGCGCTCAGGTTGACGAGCGTGATCGCGATCTGGGTCTTGTCCGTCTCGCGGAGCTCCTCCTCCGTACCCTCGAAGAGGAGTTTTTTCACGTCTATTTTCGTAGTCTCGGCGGCGATGTCGAACAGCTCCTTGACCGATCTGCTCGCCTCCCAGAGATCCCGGCCCATGCCGGGATATTGGGCGCCCTGCCCGGGGAACAGGAAACATGTTTTCATCGGTATTCCTTTACGCAGGGACGGTAACATACATGACTTGAGGTGTCAAGGATTACGGTTTGCTCCATGAACGATGGATCATTCGCTTTATGCGATCCTTTCCATAGAATAGCGCGGGGGCGAAGACAGGTATGGGCGCGGCCGAGGAGACGATCGAACGGGGGACGGACGAACCGGACGGCGACCCTTCGGCATGTATGACGAGTACGCCGCCCGCGGGCCGCGCGTGGATTACGCGCATCCCGAGTATTTCACGCACATAAACGACGACGGCAGCCTGACCGCGCCGGGTTACCAGGACCCGGGGCACCAGGGTCAGGCCTCCATCGATGACGCGCAGCTCCCGACCGTCTGCGACGGGTTCCGCCAGCACGGCGTCGACATCTGCAGCGGGCTTTTCATCCACTGGTGGTTCATCGGCCGCGGACCGACCAACGGCAGGATTCACTTTCAATAGGGGCTGCGGGATGATGGGGACGATTGGGGGAGTCATTCGCCGGCCTCCATTCCCGGCGGCGGGACGACCGCACCTGCCGGTGGATTCCAGGGGGGGCTTGCGGTGCGACCGGCTCGCCGCGGACCCAACCCCTTCCCCCGACGCCGGCTTTCACCCGCGCACCCGCACCAACCCGCCCGCCTCGCTCTCTCCCGCTAAAAAAGCGATTGACAAGTCCGCCGTAAGGGAATACTCTTCAGCATGCGTTACCGTTAACGCAATCGCTGCCCGATACAAAAAATAAATAAAAAAAGTTTTTTCTTCCTTATATAAGCATTGAAAGGAGGGTGAAAAGACGTAAATGGATGTCATCCAAGATTTCCAAATTGTCGTGAAAGCCAAGAACGTAGTGAACGAAAAGTGACGGAAAAGTCGCCCGTGAGGCGCTTCAATCAATTTCAAGAGCATGAGGGCAAAAAGCTATCTTTCAAGCTTTTATTAAAAAGGGGGGCTTCAAGATGAAACGAAGATTTGGATTTATCATGGTTTCCATTTTTTTTCTGTCGATTTTTTCTTTTTTTACATGTCGTCCGCCGGTGGAAGGCGCATCGTCCGTCGTATCGCGGGCGGCGGCCCCGAGCACGCCGCCGTCGGGATACGATCAATCCAGGAACGTTCCGCACGGGCAGGTCAGTTATTTCAATTACCAGTCCTCGGCGACCAACAGCCAGCGGAGGGCGAGAATCTACCTGCCGCCGGGGTACTCGACGAACGAAAAATACCCCGTCCTGTATTTATTGCACGGCATCGGCGGGAACGAGGACGAATGGTACACTAACGGCGCGCCTCATTACATCCTCGATAATCTGATCGCCGCGGGCACCATTAAGCCCATGATCTGCGTATTACCGAACGGCAACGCCACGGGATCGGGAGTATCGGACGGTTGGGAAAATTTCACCAACGATTTGCTGAACAGCCTCATCCCCTATGTCGAAAGAACCTATTCCGCGTACACCGACGCCAAACACCGGGCGATCGCCGGCCTTTCCCAGGGCGGCGCCCAATCGCTGAATATCGGCTTGCCCAATGTGGACAGGTTTCCTTATATCGGCGGCTTTTCCTCCTCTCCGATCACCAAACAAACAAATCAGTTGTTTCCCGACGGCGGAACCAAGGTCAGGGCGAACGTGAAGCTTTTGTTTCTTTCCTGCGGAACCGCGGACAACCTTATTTCCAATAACAATCGGGTGAGGGATTTTTGCAGATCCAATAATATTCCGTACACGGAATGGCTGATCCAGGGTGCGGGACACGATTGGACGGTCTGGAAACCCAGCCTGTGGAATTTCGTCCAGCTGGCCCAGGCGGCGGGATTTGCGGATTCCGGCTCTTCCGGCGGCGGCTCGTCTTCGAGTTCGTCTTCCAGC
>CAZKOS010000164.1:0-7179 GCA_964554445.1 uncultured Spirochaetaceae bacterium
AACGCCCCCGGGCGCGACACGCGCGCGCGCGAATGCGCGGCCGGGTTGCGGGCGCTCCTCGTCGAATCCGCCGGCCGGCCGACCGTCGGCAACCTGATTCTCGGCCTGAACATGATCCGCTGGCGCCGTTTTTTGACGGTCTCCGATCTGGTCGACCGCGCGGAGGGAGAGCTTGTCTGCCCGACCGCCTTCGCCTGTCCCGACGACGTCCGCCTCGCCATCAATGGTTTCATCGAGCGGCAGCAGGAGCGATTGGGGAGCCTGGTCCGGGAACAGGCCCGGCTCGAAGCCGAGGCGTTCTCGATCGTCACCGAGGTGCTCACCCGCCTCCACTCCATCGCGCAAAAACTGGTCGCCCGGTTGACCGCGGCGGTCCCGGCGGGCCCGTCGGAAGAAAACGGCGCCGCCGCGGCCGGGCCGATCGCCTTCGGCGACAAGACGATCCGGGGCCAGGGTTTGCTGGACGGGAAAACCGTGCGCGACGCGCTGCGCTACGCCGCCTCCATCGCCTACGGCATCGGTCTCTACCTGTCCGATCCCGCGCTCTGGGGCATCCTCCGCCGCGAATCCCCGCTCAAGTCCGAATTCGACGGGATCATGACGATGCTCGAGCGAATCGCCCCGGCGAAAATCTTCGAGGAACTGCGGAAGAAATACTCGCTTCCCTAGCCCGCAGTCATGGGTCCTATTTCTCCAACATCTTGCGGATCGCCTCTCCCCTGGTACGTTTGCGGTATAGCAAAAAATACAGGAAGGCGAGGACGGAGACCGCGCCGAAGGCGATGATGCCCTCCGGACGACCGACGACGTAGCTCAGATAGGCGAAGCAGGCGGAAAAGAACGAAATCGCCAGGCCGACGCCGCGCGCCACCGAGGCGCCGAGCTTGACGATCTTCTCGTCCACCTCCTCGAAGTCGACGGGGAGCTTCAGCTTGCCGCGGTCGAGGCGCTCCGCGAGCGAATCCACCTTGCCCGGCAGGCCGGCCGCCTCGCGCACGAAACGCGCGACCTGGTCGGCGCCGAGACGCACGATCTCGAGGATATTCCGCCGCGTCAGGCGGTCGACGTACGTCTTGAGCTCGGCGTACAGGTTGATATCCGGATAAAAGGACGAGATGACGCCCGCCAGGGTGCCGACGACCTTGCCGATGTAGGCCCACTCGATGGGGAGGCGGAAGGGTTGGGCGTAGAGAATCTGGATAAGCCGCCCGGCGATGGGAGACAGGTCCACCTTCTCCATCGTCTCGCGCTCGAGCGTGACGGTGGCCAGGATTTCCTCGAAGAAGAACTCGACCACGGGCAGAATCAAGGAGAGATCCGCGTCCTTTTTGAGAAAGCCCAGGTCCCGCATGATCTCGAGGAGCCGGGCGTAATCCTTGCGCCCGAAGGCGCGCAGGGACTCCGTCACCGCCCCGCTCATCTTCTCCGTGATCTCCCCGGACATGCCGTAATCCAGCAGGGCGAGGCGGTTGCCTTCGCGCACGAAGATGTTCCCCGGGTGGGGGTCGAAGTGCAGGAGTCGCATTTCGATGAACTGCTCGAAGTAGAGCTCGATGAGGCGCCGGGCGACGATGACCGGATCGGAGCCGAGGGCGGTCCAGCGCTCGCGATCGGTGATCTTCACCCCGGACACGAACTCCATGACGATGACGCGCCCGGTGCAGAACCGCTCGTGAACGAGCGGCACGGTCACCCAGTCGAACTTGGCGTAGGCCGTGCGGAAGCGCTTGGAGATCGCCACCTCGCGCCGGAAATCGAGCTCGTCGCCCGTCACGCGGATGAACTCCTCGAGCAAATCGGAAAAGTCGGAGAAGGAACGGAACGAGCGGAGATGGGAAAAGAGCTTGAAGACGTGGAAGAGGATGGAGCAGTCGAGGTCGATGACCGCCTCCACCTCGGGCTTCAGGATCTTCAACACCACCACTTCGCCCGTCAGGAGCACCGCGCGGTGGACCTGACCGAGCGAGGCCGAGGCGAGCGGCTCCGGATCGACTGAGCGGAACGGGAATTCGACGCCCGCGTATTCCCGGCCGAGGATCTCTTCCATTTTCTCAAAGGGAACGGCGGGGACGGAGTCCTGCAGGCGGGAGAGGGCCTTGATGTAGGGCTCGGGGAGAAAATCACGGCGGGCGCTCAAGTACTGGCAGAGCTTGATCATCACCCCGCCCATTGACACCGCCGTCCGGTAAAGCTGCTCCGCCCGCCGGGCGTGCCTGGCACGCATCGCCTTCTGGGCATACTCGAACCCGCGGGACCGGCGGAGGCGGCCCTCTTTTCTCAGGTCGAAAAATATCTTGATGAAAATTGAGAGAACCCGGAAGATTCTCTTCCTGACCGTCGCCGGGTGTCGTTCGTTCCCGGGCGAACGGCGCGGGGCGGGGCGCGTCATGAGAACAACCGCCTGAGATGCCGGCCGAGCCTGGCGGCCAGCTCGCGCGTTTCGGCCCTGGTCCCCAACCCCGTTTTTTCGGCCAGCTCTCCCGCCAGTTCGACCAATGCCCCGGGGACGACGCCGGCGCCGGGCGCCTCCGGCGTTTCTTTTTCCCGCGCCGCTCCCGCCGCGAAGTCCGCGGCCCGCTTTTCCCTCTGCAATTTGAACTCGGCCGCCTTCCGTTCAACCTCCCCGCTGCGCGAGGAAAACAATGTCCGGAGATCCTTGAGCAATGTCGCCATACGCCAACCTCACCTTACGTCCGATCCTATCACGAACGAAAAAACGGCGAAACAGGGAAGGGGAGAAAAAGCCGTGAATACCGGAAGAGCCCGTCTGAGCGAGAGAATCTCCCCTGCCGGTACGGTATCGCCCGTTCCTGAGTACGGGCGTTCCCCATCCGTGTTCCAGCCGATTCCACGCTCCGGGCTCTTCCTTTGTGCACACCCGGCCTTTGTCAAATACCATTTTCCAAAGGCCGAATAGAGTATATTCGGCGCGCCTCCCGCCACCCATGATCGCAAACCGTCAATCATTGACTTCTTCCCCCTCCCGGCGGCGACGCATTCCGCCGGTATCGCGGGACGATCGCGCCGGTGACGCGCTTTCCGAAGCCTTTCGGCGGATGCGACGCGTCGTTCCCGGTTGCGGCGGAGCGTTCGTCACCCCTCCGGCTTCAGCCGCAGGCCGGAATCCACCCGCTTTTCCTTACAAATATGTAATTGTTTTGTCAGGCCACCGAAAGGCTGGTCCGGTACCTTGTATCTACCAATAGCAAGGGAGGTTGGCTATGAAATTGAAAGCTATAGTGAAATCGAGAATCTTCCAGATCGCCGCCGCCGCGGTCGTCTTTTTCGGGGCGGGCCTGCTCGTGTCGGCGGCGGTCGTTCCCGCCGGCGGCAGCGTCGTCGCGGGCGCGCCCATCAACGTGCGGTTGACGAACAACGCGCGGGACGGATTCGAGGACGTCTCGAACATGCAGGCCGCGTTCCGGAAAATCACCAAAAGCGTTCTGCCGGTGGTGGTTGAAATCGACGTAGTGGACGTGGTGACCCAGACCGTTCCGTCCTTTCCCTCGCCCTTCGACTTTTTCTTCGGCACGCCCAACGGCTCCCAGCCCCGTCAGCGGCAGTTCCGTCAACAGGGGCTCGGCTCGGGCGTCATCGTCCGGCAGGTGGGCGACCGGGTGTACGTGCTCACCAACAATCACGTGGTGAAGGGCGCGAACGAGATCACCGTCGTGCTCCCGGACAAGCGCCGTTTCAAGGCGACCGTCACCGGCCGGGACGCGCGCAAGGACCTGGCCCTCGTCTCCTTTACGGCCTCCGGGACGTTCCCGGTCGCCACGCTCGGTAATTCGGACAATGTCCAGGTGGGCGATTGGGTGATGGCCGTGGGCAACCCGCTCGGGTTCAGCTCCACCGTCACCGAGGGCATCATCAGCGCCGTCGGACGGCACTCGCTGCCGGGCTCGGACGTCGCGTCTCTCAATGACTACTTCCAGACAGACGCCGCCATCAACCAGGGCAACTCGGGAGGCGCGCTGGTCAACATCGAGGGGCAGGTCATCGGCATCAACACCTGGATCGCCTCCACCTCGGGCGGAAACGTGGGGTTGGGATTCGCCATCCCCATTAACAACGCCAAGAAAGCGATCGAGTCGTTCATCACCAAGGGGAAAATCTCCTACGGCTGGCTCGGCATCTCCGGCGGGAACCTGACGGACAACGCCAAGGCGGACCTGGGCGTGGCGAATCGCGGAGGCGCCTTCGTGTACGACGTGTACCGGAACTCTCCCGCGGCCAGGGCGGGCATCCTGCCGGGCGACTTCATCGTCAAGGTCAACGGCCGCGACCTGAGCGATATGACGCAGCTGACGCTCACCGTCGGCGACCTCAAGGCCGGCTCGCACGCGACCTTCACGGTGGTGCGCCAGGGCGCGGAGCGGACGCTCGCCGCCACCATCACGGAGCGGCCGACGGATACCAACCTCAGCTCCTCCGACCTTTGGCCGGGCATGGGCCTGGTGAAACTCACCAACGACGTTCGCAATCGGCTGGGGCTTTCATCTTCGGCCGGCGGCCTGGTGGTGAGTCAGGTGGAACAGGGGTCGCCGGCGGCGGCGGCGGGATTTCTCGCCGGCGACATCATCAAGACGCTGAACGGCCGGAACGCCGCCACATTGCGCGAGTTCTACGCCACCCTCAACGACCGCTCGCGCAACCCCGTCCGGGTCGGTATCGTCCGCGCCGGCGGGGATCTCTCGCTCGAGCTCGGGAGGTAAGTCATGCCGGCCCGGGTATCGAAAAAAAACTTGCAGGTTTATAACAACCAACAATACGCCGCGCAACAGCGGCGGAATCAAACCTTTTTTGAGGAGGAAAAACACATGAGTGCGCAACCAGTATCGAAGAAATGGATCCGCGGCGCGGTCGCGGGCGTCGGGATCGTACTCCTGGCCTTCCTGTTCCTGGGGGCCAAGGATCCTTCCCAGGCGCAGATGGGACTGCAGACCCTGAAGCAGATGCAGGACGCGTTTCACGTGGTCGCGGCCAGGGTGGTGCCGACCGTGGTTGAGATTCACGTGGTCGACATCACGCGCGGTCCGGCCTTCGGCTTCAATTTCAACCCGTTCAACTTCGGGAACAACCCGCCGCAAACGAGGGAATACCGTCAGCAGGCCCTCGGCTCGGGCGTCATCGTCGAGCGCCGCGGGAACACCGTCTACGTGCTGACCAACAACCACGTGGCCGGCTCGGCCGCCTCGATCCAGGTCCAGCTTTCCGACAACCGGTCGTTCCCGGCCAAGCTCGTCGGCAAGGACCCGAACAAGGACCTGGCCCTCGTCTCCTTTACGACCTCGGAGCAGGTTCCCATCGCCCAGCTCGGCGACTCCAACTCCGTCCAGGTGGGCGATTGGGTTCTCGCCGTCGGCAATCCTCTCGGCTTTACCGGCACGGTCACGGCCGGCATCGTGAGCGCCGTGGGCCGCGATTACGCCCAGGCGAGCGGCTCCGGCTTCACCAACTACATTCAGACCGACGCGGCCATCAACCAGGGCAATTCGGGCGGCGCCCTCGTGAACATCGAGGGACAGGTGATCGGCATCAATTCCTGGATCGCCACGAGCTCGGGAGGCAACGTGGGCCTCGGCTTCGCCATCCCCATCAACAACGCCAAGAAGGACATCAATGACCTCATCACCAAGGGGAAGGTCGAATACGGCTGGATGGGCGTCACCGTCGGCGACCCGTCCGCGACCCTCGCCCGCGACATGAAGCTCCCGTCGAGCGGCGGCTCGCTCGTTTCGGGCGTGTTCACCAACGGGCCGGCGGCCAAGGCGGGCGTCCTGCCCGGCGATTACGTGACGGCCATCGGTTCCGACAAAGTGGGCAATACCGCCGAGCTGCTCCAGCTCATCGGCAACCTGGCGCCGGGCAAAACCACCTCGCTCGCCATCGTCCGCAACGGCCGGTCCCTTACCCTGCACGTCACGCTCGCCACCCGCGCCGACGCCAAGACCTTAAGCGCGCAGTCCAATGTCGTCTGGCCCGGCTTCGGGATCGATTCGCTCTCGCCCGACATCCGAAGCGCGCTCAACCTCCCCAACGGCTTGCGGGGAGCGGTGGTGCTCGGCGTGCCGCAGGGCAGCCGCGGCGAAACCGCCGGACTGCAGCAGGGCGACGTGATCACCAGCCTTGACAACCATCAGGTATTGAACGGGGCCGATTTCTACCGGTATCTCAACCTCGCTTCTTCCCGGTCCAACATCAAGCTGCGCGTAAACCGGGGCGGCAGCCCGATGACGCTCACGTTGAGCAGATAATCCCCGGCCTACTCCATTTAGCAGGCCGTCTCCCGCTTCGCGAAAGGGGGGACGGCCTTTCCTTTTGCCCGCGCGTCTCCCTCACGGCGCACCGGCCTTTTTCAAATATTCCGCAATCTCATGGTAACCGTTGTCCGCCGCATAGCCGCGGGCGGTAAGCCCGTTGGCGGCTTTTACTTTCAGATCGACGCCCGCGGCGAGGAGCAGCTTGATCGTGGCCGCGTCGTTCCGGCCGGCGGCGAGCATCAGCGGGGTTTGTCCCCATCTATCCTTCCGGTTGAGGCGCGCTCCCGCCTTCACGAGCGTCGCGACCGCCCCTGCGCGGCGGTTGTCGGCCGCCAGGTGGAGCGGACTCATACCGTTCCGGTCGACTTGCTCCACGTTCCCGCCGCCCGCGACGAACCTGGAGATAAATTCCGAATCCCCGTTCCTGGCGGCCGTAAAAATGTCCATAAAAACCTCCCGCGCGGCGTCAGCCCTGCAGCACTTCCATGAACGCCTCGCTGATTTTATTCCGGCTCCGCTCGATGAGTATGTCGCGGGCGTCGCCCTTCTCCAGCTTCTTGAGCTTGGCCTGGACGTAGTTCCGGACGCGCTCGGACAGGTTGCGGAACAGCGCTTCCTTGACCTTTTTGTCCGCCCCGACCAGGGCGATGAGCAGGTCGGTGCCCGAGATTCTCCGGAGCATGAGCTGGATGGTGAGATCGTCCATGTCGGCGACGCCGTCGAAGTCCGGAACGACATTGACGGTCCCCGGCCGCTTCAAGACGATTCGTCCGTGGGCCACGTCCATTTCCACCTCGTCCTTGAACAAAACCTGCTTCAGAACCGCCTGCGGGATCCGCACCCCCTTGGAATTGCCGATGTCGATGATTGGTATCCGCATGGAAGCCTCCTCTTTGTGTAATTATATTGTATTTCT
>CAZKOS010000165.1:0-3400 GCA_964554445.1 uncultured Spirochaetaceae bacterium
GACGGGCTCGGGCGCACGATCGCCTTTTCGCTCGGCGTGAAGGGATTGAAGAAGTCCGTTCACCCACTCGCGCTTCTGCCAGAGCACGCACCCGCCGCCGGTTTCATGGAGCTCGTCCGGGTGTTCCCGCAGGCGGGCGAGAAGCGGCGAACGGAGCGCATCCGCCAGGCTTGTAGAGCGGATGTTGGAATCGGAAAAGGGAGAAAATGGACAGGGCTCGACGGCGCCTTGCGCGGAAATGTGAACGAACCCGCGGCCCGCGGCCAGGCACCCGCCCGCTTCCTCTTCGTCCTGGGGCAGGTTGACGAACACCGCCGGCAGCGTTCTGCGGAACCGGCGCATTTTTTCGGCAAGCTCCCGCCTCTGGGCCTGAGTGACGGTCAAATGCTCCGTCCCCGGATCGACCGGCGTGAATTCCACCATCAAAACGATCCGCATGCCCCGCGCGGTGAGTCCGCGCACGAAAGATTCGTCCGTCAGGACGGAGAAATTCTCCCTCGTAAGGGTGAGGGAAGTGCCGAAAAAGATATTGTTTTGCTTCAAGGCATCTATTATAGAAAGAAGAGATCGATATACTCCCTTGCCGCGTCGCTCGTCCGTCTCGTTTTCTCCGCCTTCCAAGCTCAAAAGCGGCACGATATTGGGCACCCGGCGCAGCCTTCGCACGAGGGAGGAATCGAGCAGCAGACCATTGGTAAAAACGAGGAAGACGATATTCCTGTAGCGTTCGGCGATATCGAGCAGCTCGGGTTTCAGGAACGGTTCTCCGCCGGCCACGACGAAAAAGGAAACGCCCGCCTCGTCCGCCTCACCGACCAGCCGGTGCAGCCTTTCGGGCGTGAGCTCGTTTTCGGGGACTTCGTGCAGGGCGCGGGCGTAACATCCTTTACAGGCCAGGTTACAGCGTTCGGTGATGCTTAAAATGACGATGGGAGGAACCCTGACCCCAAGACGGAGCATTTTTTCCCTTTTCCCCGCCGCCTGCCCAAGACCGATGAGCGTCCTGAAAAGCGAGAACGCCGTCCTCGGGTTCTTTACCGCGGTCTTCAGCGCGGCAAAGAAAAATATGCGCAAAAGCCCGGTAAGCTGCGCATAGTTGAATGCGAATTGACTCATCTGTTCCCCCTTAATCGGTTTTATATTTATTACTTATTTTAATTGTAATATACATTAAATAGACTTTTATGGCAATATAATAAACTATTTTTTATTTGTATATATATATTATTAATTATTAGTTTAATTTTATTTATTTCCAAACAAATCGACGTTCCGTCTGCTCTCTTTCGTGCCCCCAAGATTGTTATTGTCAGGATCAAGGCCTGGGTTACCAGGAGCCCAAATCCTCCCGGCAGCGCAACTATCGGGAGACACTCCACATAAATGATCCCGTAACAATCTTGGGGGCACCCAAAAGAGCAGAGGATTTATTTGCATTGTTGATTATCGTCGATTTGTCCTGAGAAAGCGGCGGATCGTCCTTTTCCGCTCAACCCCTGGTGTTGACGGCGATTCGTTTGAAAAGCTTGAGAATTTCGGTTTTATCGATCAGGTCGATGAGCCGCGCCTCGACGAACTGCTTGGCGCCCTCGGTGAATTCGCCCGGGGTGATGCAGAAACCGCGGCCGGCCCGATTCTCCTTGCAGACGGTGTAGAAATCGCGCACCACCAGCTCGCCGACCACGCCGTTGGTCCGGATGAACCGGAACATGACGAGGTCCTCCCAGCGCCGGGTGTGGACCTCCGCCAGGATGTCGGCGTACTCGCTCTTGTTGAGGGTGATGTTGACGAGTTTGGTCTTGCCCGCCTCGAAGTAATTGGTCGCGACGCGGCGGCAGAGCGTGAGAAACTCGGACGGAGGAGCGAGGAGGAACACCTGGAGTTCCTTGTTGGTGAGAAGCTCCCGGTAATACCCGATCAGCTTGCTCACGTCCTTGTAGTCGGGCTTGAGCGCGTACACCTCCTCGAGGAGGGTAAGCGCGCGGTTCATCTCCGACTGCTTGATGTAGGCGGCGGCCAGCCGGTACTTGAGCTCGAGGGCGACCTCGGGGCGCACGTCCTTGTGCTTGAGGCCGATCTCGAAATCCATGATCGCCTTCGGGTAATCGCGCTCGTTCAGGTGAATGGTGCCGGCGAAGAGGGCGGCCTTGGGGCCGATCGACGAGTCGAGCCGCAGGTGCGAAAAGATGTTGAGGGCGCGGTCGTTCTTGCCCTGTTCGTAATGGCACTGGGCGAGGACGAAGAGCGATTCCTTGTCGTTCGGCTCGAGGTCCACCGCCTTGCGCAGCTCTTCGGACGCCTCATTGTACTGGCCGTTCTTGAAATAGCTGTGCCCGAGGAGACGGACGGTCTGCACGTCCTCCGGCTCCATCTGCGCCGCCTTGCGCAGGAGGAGAACGGCCTTCTCGAACTCCTTGCGCGCGAACTCGAGGTAGCCCAGGTGGTAGCAGAGCTCGAAATTGTTCTCCTCCAGGGTCCGCGCGTACATGAGGCTCTTGTACGCGTCGTCCAGGTTGCCGAGCTTGAGCGAGGACAGGCCGTACCGCAGGGTGACCTCGAATTCGTTGATCTCCGAATTGCCGCCGCACATTCCCATGAGCGTGCTGTAGTAGGACAGGGATTTGTCGAAGATGTTCTCGGTGTAATAGAGCTCGGCCAGGGCGAGGAGGGCCTCGGGGTCCTTCGGATTCTGCGCCAGCCGCCGGTTGGTGTCGCGGATGATCCGGTTGCGGTCCTTGACCTTCACCTTTTTCTGCTTGTGCTTCTTTTTCCCCTTGTCTCCGGACAAAAAGTAGCGCGTCAAGGCCACGGCGCCGAAAACGATGATGACAATGACGACGATCGTTACAATGATATATGGGAGCAATCCCAATAACATAAGCTCATTATAGGCGGCCCTTTCCCGGGGGTCAAGAAATATTCCCTCCGGAAAATATCATTGACAAAAACAATTTTTCGCTTTACGATTTCGATGTGAGTGAAAAAAGCGCGGTCAACATCGGTCTCAGGCTGGCGGACGGCAGCTTCTATCCCATGTTCGACGAAGAATTCCGCGGCACCAAGCGGGTCGTCCTGACCACCGTCCATGACAGCCAGACGAGCGTCCAGATCGACATCTACAAGGGCATGGCGAAAGAGGTTTTCGAGGACGCCTACATCGGCAGCCTCGTCATCGAAAACCTCGCGCCCGTGAAGAAGGGCGCGGCCGAAATCGAGCTCGTCATCGGGATCGATTCCCAGGGCAACCTGAACGCCACCGCCAAGGACAACGCCTCGGGAGAACAGCAGGCCCTGTCCGTCAGCCTGGAATCGCTCGCGCAGCGCGCCGATTACGACATCCCCGAATTCGAAATCGACAAGGCGCCGGTGACCGTCGCGGAAGACGAGCCCGCCGAAACCG
>CAZKOS010000165.1:3500-7164 GCA_964554445.1 uncultured Spirochaetaceae bacterium
ACCGCCGGGCGGGACGAGCGTCCGCCGGCCGCCGAAAAAAAGAGGAGCGCGGCGCTCGCCGTCGTGCTCATCATTCTCGGAGTCGTCCTCCTCCTCGTCATCGCCGCCCTGGTCATCTGGTTTTTCTTCCCCGACATCCCGCGGCAGCTCGGCGTCACCGCTCTCCTGGCGCCCCTCGTCACCGCGCCGTCCCCGACGCCGTCGGAAAGCCCGTCGGTCAACGAAGTCACGAAACCGTCTCCTTCGCCGGAGGAATCCGCGGCGGTCGTACCGTCGGTGGAGCCGTCGGCGTCGCCGTCGGAATCCCCGTCGGCGGAGCCGAGCCCGTCCCCGCCAACCGGGGGCAAGGGCGAATGGTACACGGTCGTCAGGGGCGACACCCTCTGGGATCTTTCCCGCCGGTATTATCGCGATCCTTTCCTCTACATGAAGATCGCCGATGCGCCGGAAAACAACATTCCCAACCCGGATCTTATTTTTGCAGACCAGCGGATTTTCATCCCCGACAAGTAAGCTCCTCGTCGTCGCGGCCGCCGCTTTTTTCGCCCTCTCCTTTCCGCAATGCAAAGGCGAAACCTACCTCGGCCTGGACCGCACCGAGCTCGAACGAAGACTCGCCGCGGGAGATTACTCTTTCTTCGACAAGGTCGACACCGCGTCTCCTCCCGGCGCGGAAATTCTATCGTACGCTCCCGGCGCCGGTTACTTTTTCGGGCTGGCCGCGCGCGAGCGGGGCCGCACCGACCTGTTCACCCGCTTCCTCGACCTGGAGGTGAAAAACGGCGGGGCGCCCTACCGCCATTGGGCGGCGAGGGAGCTGGTTGAATACCTGAACGACGCGGGCCTCTATGAAAAGGCCGAGTCCGTGGCGGAATCGTATCTGGCGCACGACCCGGACTCGCCCTTCCGGGACCGGATGCGGTTCCTGATCGTCGAATCACTTTATTGGCGGAAGGACGACCGGAAAACACTGGAACGGATTGAGACATATTTTCCGGGAGACGGGGCGGCCCTCGCGAAGGTCGATCCCGAGCTTTTTCTCTTCAAGGCGGTCGTCTCCTGCCGGCTCGGGCTGCCGGGCTGGGAAACGCTCGTCCGCGATTTTTTCACCACCCTGAGAGCGTCGTCTCTGCACGTCCGTTTCTCCACGTTCCTGAAACAGGAAAAGGAAAAACTCGCCGCCTTCAGCCCGTTCGAGCGGGATTTGTTCGAGGCGGTGAGCCTCGAGGGCGACGGCCGGCACCGCGAGGCGGCGGCCAAATTCGAGCGCCTCCTGCCGCAGCTCACGCCCGCCGCCCTCTCCGGCACCGTCCTCGCGGCCGATTTCACGGCCGCGGCGATGGGAGGCTCGCCCTCCGGCCGCCAGGCCGCCCTCCTCCTCGCCTTCTCCCGGAAGGCGGCCGGCGGGGAGAAGGCCGACCTCCTCGAGGCGGCGGGACGGGTCTACCTGGCGGCGAAGGATTACGGCCGCTCCCGGTCCTGCCAGGAGGCGGCGCTCGCCTTGAGCGCCGACCCTCAACTCGCCAAGCGGGTCATCTACCGTCTCATCCGCATGGGACTCGACCGCGGCGCCGAGGCCGGTCTGGCCGCGGTGAAGACCTGGGGGCCGCGGATCGCCTTCCCCGGATACTACGCCGACGAGGCGGACGAGTTGTTGAATCTCCTCGTGCGCGAGGGGAAGTACCGGCTCCTTCTCTCCCTGGCCGGTTCCCCGCCCGCCTGGTTCCCGCCGGGCGAAAAGGCGTCGCTCGCCTACATCGCCGCCCGGCTTCTCGCGGAGAACCTCGTTCCGGGGGGCGCGGACAAGGACGCGGCGATCGCGGCTTTTTTCCGCGCCGCCCGCGCGGACAGCCCGCGCGGCTATTACGGCTTTCTCGCCGCGCATTTCCTGAACGATGAGAAAACGGCCGAAGCGGCTTTCCTGAAAAAAACGGCGCCGGACGGTCCGGTGCCGAGGCCGAAATCGCTGAACGGCCCCGGGCTCCTGGCCGACGGGTACTTCGACTTCGGGTTGTACGGCCGCGCCTTCGCCGTCCTCGGCGACGATTCCTCGGCGCTCACGGACGGCTCGCTCGCGTATTGGGCCGATCGTCTCGCCCGGCGCGGGCGGCCCTACGAGGCCATCCAGGCGCTCTCCGCCCTCCTCGCGCGCGGCGACGTCGCCCTCACCCGCGCCCAGCTCGAGATCCTCTATCCCCGCGCCTTCGCCGCGGTCATCACCCCGGCCGCGGCCGAGTTCGGCCTCGACGAGCGTCTCTTCTTTGCGCTCGTGCGCCAGGAGAGCGCGTTCCATTCCGGCATCGCCTCGTCGGCCGGCGCGGTCGGGCTCACCCAGCTCATGCCCGAGACCGGCGCCTGGATCGCCTCGCGGCTCAAGGTCGGGGACTTCGACCTCTCCGAGCCCGCGACCAATGTCCGCTTCGGCGCCTACTACCTGTCCTTCCTTCGTTCGCGGCTCGATTCGGTACCGTACATTCTCGCCGGGTACAACGCCGGGCCGAACGCGGCGCGCCGCTGGAAGCTCGCCTACGGCCGCCTCCCCGACGACCTGGCGGTGGAGGCCTTCGACTACGCCGAGACGCGCGACTTCATCAAGAGCATTTTTTCCGGCCGCGTCGTCTACGGGCTGCTCTACGGAAACGCGGGAATCAAGGAAACCGCTCGACTTTTCTATAATTTTTAAAACCGAGCCCGGGGGAGAGGACACGGAGTAAAGAGGGGAACCACGGATTTACGCGGATGGGACGGATAACACGGATGAAGAAAGAAAATAAATTCTACGAATATCAGAAATAAAAAGGTGTAAGCAAAAAGCGGAAAAGAATTATCCGTGCTATCCGTCTTATCCGTCTCTATCGGTGGTTCTCCTTTCCCGGCGTCCTCTCACCGCGCTTGCCCAAGCCCTATGAAAAGGAATACTCTCCTCCTACCGAGAAAGGAAACTCATGGACCAATTGAAAACAATCTTCGATTCGATCATCGTCGGCATCGTCCAGGGCCTGACCGAATTCCTCCCGGTCTCGAGCTCCGGCCATATCGAGCTCGCCAAGCGGTTGCTCGGTTTCGAGGCCAACCTGTTTTTCACCGTGCTCCTGCACGTGGCCACGCTCGCCGCCGTGGTCATCGTTTTCCGCCGTAAGCTGGGCGCTCTCTTCGCCGCCCTTTTCCGCATCCTGGGCGGCCGCCGGCGGGAAGGAGACGCCCTCCTCGGGCGGCTCTGGCTCCTTCTCATCGTCTCCACCGCCGTCACCGTGCCGGTGGCGCTGTTGTTCGGGAAAATAGACGATTTCGTCCTCGCCAATCCCAAGCTCATCGGCGCCTGTTTCCTCTTCACCGCCGCGGTCCTGGTCGCGAGCGCGTTCTTCAAGTCCTCCCGCGGCTACGACCGCCTCTCCTTCCCGGCCGCCGTCGCCATCGGCGCGGTTCAGGGCGTGGCGGTGCTCTCGGGCGTGTCCCGCTCGGGGCTCACGGTGAGCGCCGGGCTGGCGGCCGGCCTCGAGCGCGAGAGCGCGGCCGAGTACTCGTTCCTCCTCGCCATCCCGGCCATCCTCGGCGCCTTCCTCCTCGACCTCAAGGACGCCGCCGGGGCGGTGGCCCAGGTCTCCCTGCCGGGGCTCGCCGCCGGCTTCATCGCCGCCTTCGCCGCGGGCCTGCTCGCCATCCT
>CAZKOS010000166.1:0-7058 GCA_964554445.1 uncultured Spirochaetaceae bacterium
CATCCGACACGGATATTCACAACACGGTCGCGACCGACGGGACGCATCTGTATGCCGGCGTGTACATCGAGGGATCGACCGGCAAGTTATATCAATACGATCCGGGCACGACGACCAAGACCGATATGGATACGACGGCATTGAATTCAAGTTATATTTCGAAAATCAAAAATTTCGGCTCCACCCCTCCGTATAACGTGTACGCCGCGTATAAAAAGCACGACGAAACCCCGTCTTCCTATGGAACTTTCTCCATATGCAGCATCTCGGGCACGACCGCGACGGGGATTCCCGGAATCGACGCGCTCGGCCTGGCGGACAGCATCAACGACCTGGCCTACGACGGAACCAATCTTTATCTCGTGAGCGGGAAAAAGGTCTACCGCGGAACGACGGAGATCACCCCGGATTCCGCTTATACCTATACCGGGGTATATTATGATACGGCAAATACCCGGCTCCTGGTGAGCACCAATGACGGCTATATCTACCGCTCGGCCGACCCCATCGGGAACGATTGGACGGATGGACGTTCCGCTTATCACGATTTTTCTTCCGGTACTTCAACCTACCCCGTCAGGTTCAGCGAAATCGTCTCTCTCTCTTCCAACCTTTACCTTGTCGGCAGTCACGGGGCCGGCTTCTGGACGATCGACGGGACGACCACACCGGTCACCGTCACGCGCTGGAACGGTTCCTCTTATTCCGAACTGTACAACGGCTCGATTGAAAGCATCTTTATTGATACGAGTCTCGCGCCCGATCCCGATCGCGTCTTTTTCTGCACCTCCGGCGCCGGGTTGTGGGACAATACGTACGCCACTTCTTGGGGCGATACCTGGACTAGAGAATAATTCTCGTCTCTTGATCATAAAAAAAGGCCGATGCGCTTGAAGCCGCGCATCGGCCTTTTTTTTCGGTTTTCGTTTATTCGGAATTCCCCAGGAGGCTGTTGAAAAAGCTCAACTCTTTCAAAACCGTGCTAGTACCGGTCGGCGCTGCCCAGGACCTCGCGGTTCTTCTTGATGATCATGTTTTTCAGCTCCTCGCGCGCGGCCGACAGGTATTTGCGCGGGTCGAAGTTCTTGGGATCCTTCACCAGCTCGCGCCGGACCACGCCCGTCATCACCAGCCGTCCGTCCGAGTCGATGTTGATCTTGCAGACGGCTGACTTGGCCGCCTCCCGGAGCTGTTCCTCGGGCACGCCCACCGCGCCTTCCATGTTTCCGCCGTACTGGTTGATCATGGCGACGTACTCCTGCAGGACCGATGAGGCGCCGTGCAGGACGATGGGGAAGCCGGGAATGCGCTTTTCGACCTCCTTGAGGATGTCGAAGCGCAGGGGCGGCACCTTCTCGCCCGGCTTCACCTTGAACTTGTAGGCGCCGTGCGAGGTGCCGATGGAGATGGCGAGGCTGTCCACCCCCGTTTTCTTGACGAAGTCCTCGACGTCGTCCGGATTGGTGTAATGGCTGGCTTCATGGGAAACCTCTTCCTCGATGCCGGCCAGCACCCCCAGCTCTCCTTCCACCGTCACGTCGTGCCGGTGGGCGAAATCGACCACTTTTTTCGTGAGCTCGACGTTCTTGTCGTACGGGTGCGCCGACCCGTCGATCATGACCGAGGAAAACCCGGTCTCGATGCAGGACACGGCCAGCTCGTAGGTATCGCCGTGATCCAGGTGCAGGGCCACGGGGATGGGACGGCCGGAGGCCTTGACCATCTCCATGGCGCCCTGCGCCATGTACTGGAGCAGGGTCTGGTTGGCGTAATTACGCGCGCCTTTCGACACCTGCAGGATGACCGGCGAGCGCGATTCAATGCAGCCCATGATGATCGCCTGAAGCTGTTCCATGTTGTTGAAATTATAGGCGGGAATGGCGTACTGGCCTTCCATGGCCTTGCGGAACATGTCCCGCGTGTTCACCAAGCCGAGGGTTTTATAATCCGTCATTGTTCATCTCCTTCTTTGCCGTTTGGTCTAATATATAAATTAATGATGCGCTGTCAAGGCGGCTGACCTGCGAACCGGCAATTGTCATTCTCCTCCTTGATCTTCACCGTTTTGGGGAGTACATTCGATTCCTATGATTCGCGCCGCATGCTTGTTGATCCTCACCGCCTGCCTGTTCGCCTTTTCAGGCTGCGCCGCCGGACGGAAAGGCGTCCTGGTATACTCGGAATCGTACTGGAGCGCCGTCACCGATCAGACCCCCTCGTTCCGGCAGACGCTGGAACGGGAGGCCGGGCGTTCCAGGCTGGACCTCTCCTTCGTCGACGCGCCCCGGGGCACCAATTACTTCGAAGACCTGCGGCAACATCTGCGCAGCCTTCCCAGCGCTCTCATCATCACCGGACCGCTCCTCTGCGCCGACGCGGTGCGCATCGCACCGCTTTATCCATTGAAGAAATTCGCGGTGCTCGACATGCCCCATATCGACGCGGCCGTTCCTCCGAACGTCGTGCCCGTCTACTCGCGGCGGGCCCCGGCGTTTTACGAAGCGGGAAAATTGACGGGCGCCGTGCTCGCTTCCGGAGCCCTGCCGAACGCGGGAAAGAAGCTGGTCGTCATCGCTTCCGGACTCACCCGGCGGGAAAAGGAAATGATTCAGGAGTTCGAGCGCGGATTTTCGGTCAAGGGGGATACGAGCTGGATCGAGGTCACGGAGCTCGGGACCGTGACCGACCGGGTCAAGGCGCTGCACGCCGTGGTCGACGCCCTCAACCGGGACGTGCGGTTTTTTTTGATCATGGCCTACGGACTGAACGGCGCGTGCCTGGAACAGGTCGTGGGCGGAGGCGCGTATTACATCATCGAGGACGCCGACACCTTCAAAACGTCGCCGGACAAGCTTTTCCTGTCGATCGAGGACGATTTTTCCGTCCCCCTCGCCGCGCTCCTGCAGTCCCCCGATTTCACCTACCCGGTTCTCCCCGAGCTCCCCGCGAAGGTCGTCCGCGGCCGGGCGATCGTGAATTTCATTGAAAATTAGTCGGCGCTGCGCCGATTTCGTTTTTTTTCCGCGCGGGGAAATATATTTGACAAACGGAATATCCCCAAATATAATTCAAACTGAAGTCACGTGATGGCAGGGTATTCCATAATCGTTTTTTCATCATCCTGCCAGATTCTCTTTGCGCGAGGAGTGGCAGATGAAAAACCAAAGGCTTCTCTTTTCCATTTTCGTGAGTGTCATTTTTATCCTGAACGCCGCGGCGGCCGCGGCGGATGAAGTCTCTTCCAATATCGAAACCAGAATCATCGACGACTTCGACAGTACGAGCACCTTGAACGGGAAACCCCGCGATTGGACATGGTTCGTGCGGGGGAGCAAATTCGTCGACCAATCAGTTCTCGATTGGAAATTTGTGGAAGGATATCCGGACACGCTCTATACGCGAAAACAGGCGGAGGGGAAGGATCTCCATATTCTGGGCATCAAGGGATCGTTTCTGCGCAAGGGATACAATTATTACGAAATCATCCCCGTGAAAAAAGACGATAAAGGGAACCTGGTTCCCCGCCCGATCGAGCTGCCGGGGATCGTAAAATCCATCGATCTCTGGGTGTGGGGCTCGGGCTTCAACTACAACATCGAGGTCTGCGTGCTCGATTCGCGGGGCGTCAACCACAATCTCAAGCTCGGGAACCTCCTGTACGAGGGCTGGAAAAGTCTGAGCGTCAAGGTACCGGGCTACATTCCCCAATCGCGCCGCTACATTCCGAAGCGCGAGGCGCTCTACCTGACGAAAATCGTGATTTGGACGAGCGCGGACGAACGAGTGAACGACTTTTACGTTTACTTCGACCAGCTGAAGGTCACCACCGATACCTTCATTTCCAAGTTCGACGGCGACGAATTGGCCGATCCCGAAGAAATCAACAAAATCTGGACGGGCGGAGAGAGCCTTACGAAATAAGGAGTATTGTATGAGACTGCCGACGATATTCATTTTCATGTTCGTAACGATCGCCGCCGCGGGTTTCGCCCAAACCGCCGGAAACACCATGACCGCCCCGGTCGGGGAGCCCGACGCCAATAACATAGGGGACAAACCCCTCGATCTGAAGCAGGTTACCATCAGCGACTGCGAAGACGCCGCGTTCTGGGACGCTTCGATGTGGCAGGATCAGGGCTACATCACCATCAAGACGCTTCCCGGCAATCCCAAGGACAAGGAAGCGCGGGACGCCCAACGGCTCAAGGACGAACGCGCGATCCGCAAGGATCCCACCTGGCTCGGCAAATACGTCATCGGCGCCAAGATCAACTTCTACCGTCGGGGCGCCAATGAGTTCAGCATCATGGCGGTGAAACCCATTCCCATCGCCGGCACCACGAAGATCCTCTCCGTGTGGGTGGTGGGCCGCAATTACAACCACGAACTGCGCATCATCATCTCCGACTTTTACGGCAACCGGGGAGAGCTTTCCCTGGGGAAACTCAATTTTTCAGGCTGGAAAAAACTCAGCGTAGCCGTGCCCCCGCGCATCACCCAGTCCGACTATCACTTCACCACCAAGGAAGGTCTTAAATTCCTCGGGTTCAAGGTGATCTGCGACATCGACGAGGCGTACGGCACCTATTATATCTATTTCGACGACGTGAGCGCCGAAACCGATCTTTTCTCGGTGCAAAACCGCGACGTGGACGACATGAACGACGGATGGTGAGAGCGTTCCGGACGGCATCGCCGCCGGCCCGGACGCGCGGACGAGACAGGGTGAGGATTCGGCCGACGGATCCCTCACCCCTTTTTTTTAACGCCGAACCAGAGTATAATTGTGCCTATGGATGAAACGACCAACAATCCTCTCGACGAATTGAAACATATAAACAAAGCCATCAAACAATACGAGGTCGTCCTGAAAACCACCAGTGATTCCTACCAGAAACAACGAGTCCGGAGGGAACTGGCGAAGCTCAAGGATTACCGTGAAAAATTCGAGCACGTCTATTCCATCCTGGACGAGGAGAACGAGGAAATCGGCTCCGGCGAATTCGAAGGCTTTCCATTCCTGAACCAACACCTCAATATCGACGACGAGCATCCCGTCCACGACCGGGAAGTGAACGGGATTCTCGCCATCCTGCGGTTTTTCGGCCAGGAGTTATTAACCGTCCTGACTGAAAAAAAAATGAAGCTGGATTTCAAATTCGCCCTCGAGCGCGACGGTTTTTATCATTTATATCAGGACTTAATGAAGCGAATCGCCGATTTTGAAGACGAAATCAAGGTCATCAATGAGGGGAAATATTCCGACTCCGCCCTCACCGACATCAAGAACCGTCGCCTCCGCAAGCGACGGGTGCTCATCATCGAGACCGACAAGCTTTTCAGGCGCTGTCTTCACTTCACGGGCGAAATTCTCAAGGACATCGAGAAGAGCGGGGTCGCCTGCCGCAATCCCGACGAGATTATTCATTTCGATGAATTGGAAGGACTGCACTTTCTGGAAGGCAGGACGGTCCACGAATCCCTTTCCGTTCTCGACCAATTCGCGGGAGAAGTGCTGTCCTATTTCAACCTGCCGGAAATAGTCGTGCAGGAACGCGAGTGACGTATGGAAAAATATTTCGATCTGCTCAAGAACGTCTACTTTTTCAACGACCTGAACGAGGAGACGATCGGGAAAATAGAGGCGGTCTGCCACCGGCACACCGCGAACGCCGGGGACGTCATCTTCCACGAGGGAGACGTCGCCAAGAATTTTTTCATCGTCCTGGACGGGACCGTCGAAGTCTGGAAAGATTACCGGTCCGCGGAGCCCGACCTGCTCGCCCGGCACGCGCCCGGGCACCTGTTCGGCGAGATGGCCCTCATCGACGAGCTTCCCCGCTCGGCCACCGTCATCGCCCGCGAAAAGACGGAATTGCTCTACATCGACCGCGCGGACTTCCAGAAAATCGTCAAGGAGGACAGCGCCATCGCCCTGTCCATCATGAAATCGGTTTCCGCCATGGTGCGCCAGAGCAACGAGAGCTTCGTGGAGGGCTTGCGGGCGAAGAACCGCACCCTGGAAAAGGCCAACCGGGAGCTCAAGGAGACGCAGGCCGAGCTCCTCAAGGCGGAACGGCTGTCGGCGCTCGGGAAGTTTTCCTCGCTCATTCTCCACGATATCCGCAATCCCCTTTCCGTCATCCGCGGCTACGCCGAGCTCGTCCTGCTCTCTCCCCGGAACGCGGAGAAATCGAAAAATTGCGCGACCAAGATCATGGCCGAGGCCGATCGCATCAACCACCTGGCGAACGAGCTGCTCGATTTTTCCCGGGGTGAAATCCGCCTCAACATATCGATCGTCGGGCTGAAGGAGCTGATCGACCAGCTCTGCGAATCGATCCGGGACCGCTGCGCGGCCCGCAACATTTCCATCGAGACGAACGTCGATTTCCCGGGCCCCCTCCTCCTGGACAAGGAACGCATGCTGCGCGCCCTGTACAACCTCTCGGACAACGCGCGCAAGGCGATGCCCGACGGCGGGACGCTCACCATTGCCGTCCGGGCGGCGGGCAAGACGGTCTATTTCGAAATATCCGACACGGGCATCGGCATGAGCGAAGAGGTGCAGGAACACCTGTTCGAGCCGTTCTACTCGTTTTCGGCGAGCGGCGGCACCGGCCTGGGGATGTGCATCGTCAAGAGCATCGTCGAAGCGCATGAAGGCACGCTGACATTCCAGACCAGGGAAAAAAAAGGAACGCGTTTCACCATCGCCCTCCCGCTTTTGAACTGACGCGGACTGAAGCGTCCGCCTTGACGAATGAAACGATCTCACATAGTATATTCACCGGTTTTGCAGTCCTTTCCATGGTCCAGCTGAAGCCATGAAGCACGCCTCGATTTCTTATCGTTCGGCGGCGGTTCGCGCGCGCCCGGGCGGCTGCCGGGAAAGGAAACGCAGGTCCCGGCGGGTTGTTGAAAAAATCGAGCTTTTTCAACAATCCGCTCCGGGGGCGAGAACGAGCTCATTGGGATTTCGTCGTAGCGATCCTCGTATGCGCCGGAGTGGTGGAATTGGTAGACACAGGGGACTTAAAATCCCCCGGGCCTTGCGG
>CAZKOS010000167.1:0-7015 GCA_964554445.1 uncultured Spirochaetaceae bacterium
GCAGTCCTTGAGGTTGATGCCGAGGGTGGTGGTCCTGATATTGAGGTTGTGGTACAGGATCATACCCGCGGTTTCAAAAACTTCGTCGACGGTGAACGACATGGCGTGTCTCCTTGCGCGCCCTCACCAACGAATTAATGTGGGACGCCCTGCGTCGTGCATCTGATCCTGCGGCGCAATTCCGCGCCGCTAAATCCGGTGCATCATCTTGAAGATGTTTTCGTGCTGAATCTGGATCTGCATGCCGAGCTCCGACCCGATTTTTTCAAGCCCGGCGCGCACGTCTTCCAGCGGGCGCGAGGAGTCCTTCATGTCCACCAGCATGGTCATGACGAAATAGGAGCCCATGATTTTCTGGCTGATGTCCTCGATGTTGATATCGAACCGATAGAGCAGGTCGGAGATCCTGGCCACGATCCCCTTTCGGTCCTCCCCGATGACGGTAATGAAGAGCAGTTCTTTTTCCATGTCCGCTCGCCCCTTCGTCGCCACTATACACCCGTCCGGGGTGAAAGGGAACCACCGATGACACCGATAAAGAACTGATGACACCGATGAAGAGAGAGAAATAAAAAAAAGATTGGAAAGAGCTCCGCCTTTCCTTCTTTTCGCTGCTCTCCTTCCCCCCCCTTATCGGTGTCATCGGATTCCATCGGTGTCATCGGTGGTTTCCCATCTTTCCCCGGGAAGAAGATCCTCATTGCCGTCCCGCCTCCCGCGTCAGTACATTATGTACAGCACATGAACCCATGGCATGACATAAAGTCGGAACTGATCACCCCCGAGCGCTTCATAGCCATCATCGAAATTCCAAAGGGAAGCAAAAAGAAGTACGAGCTGGACAAGGAGACCGGCCTCATTCGCCTGGACCGCATCCTCTTCACCTCCACGCATTATCCCATGAATTACGGCTTCATTCCGAAGACGCTGGCCGACGACAAGGACCCGCTCGACGTGCTCGTGCTCTGTTCCGAGACGCTCGACCCCCTGGTGGAGGTGGAATGCTATCCGATCGGGGTGGTGCGGATGGTCGACAACGACCAGGTGGATGAGAAGATCATGGCCATCCCGTTCAAAGACCCCGTCTACAACTCCTACAAGAACATGCCGGAGCTGCCCCCCCACCTGGTCAACGAGGTGTCCCATTTCTTCGACGTGTACAAATCGCTCGAGCATTCGCCGACCTCCGTCAAGGAGGCGTGCGACCGGGAGGATGCCCTGCGGATCGTCGCCGAGGCGATCGAGTGTTACCGGGAAACGTTCGGAACACATCCGGTCTCCGCCGAAAAAAAGAAAAGAGCTACGGAATAAGATCGAGGTTGTCCCCGGCCGCGCCGGGCTCCGGCTTGACGTGCAGGTCGACCTGCGGGAAGGGGATGACGATGCGGTGGTCGCGGAACGCCTTCCAGACCGCCAGGTTCGTCCAGGCCACGGCGTCCAGCTTGTGGTGGGCGTCGTGGATCCAGGTCCTGAGCTCCACGGTGATCCCCGAGTCTCCGAAGTCCGTCACCCGCGCCTTGTTCTCGCGGCCGGCGAGCAGGTAGGGGTTGCCGGCCGCCGTTTCCAGGAGCACCCGCAAGACCGTCTCCAGGTCCGTGCCGTAGGCGACGCTCACCGAATTGACGATGATGATCTCCGCCGAATCGAACGAGTAGTTGTGGATCTGGTGCTCGACGAGCTGCAGGTTGGGAACGATGATCGTTTCGTTGGTGAGGGTGGTGATGAGCGTGGAGCGCAGCCGGACCCGGACCACGTCCCCTTCCAGCCCGTTCACCACGATGCGGTCGCCGACCTTGACCGGGTGCTCGAAGACGATGACGAGCCCCGCGAAGAAGTTGGCCACGATGTTCTGCAGGCCGAAGCCGATGCCGATGCCGAGCACCCCGAGGAGCACCGCCACCGAGGAGAGGTTGATGCCGATGATCGTCAATCCCAATAACAGGGCGACGATGAGGACGGCGTAGCGGGTGAGGCTGAAAACGGAGAACCGCAGGGCCGGGTCCAGGGAGGTCCGCGAGAGCAGGCGCGATTCGACCAGCCGCATCAGGCGCCCGGTTCCCCACCAGGCGAGGGCGATGACGGGAATGACGAGAATGATGGTGATGATCGAGATCTGGGTGGCGCCGGAATTGATGACGGGCGTCGTCAGCCCTCCCCACAGCGCTCCCAGGTAGCGCGGGATTTCAGCGCCGAAGTACCAGCCGATGATGACGATCCAGCCGCTCCAGACCAGGACCCGCAGGGTCCAGCGGATAGCCCTCGTCGTTTTGGCCGCGGACTCCTCTCGGAGTTTCAGCGTCCGCTTGAGAAATCGCTTCAGGAAAAAAAACAGGATGCGGTAGAGAATATACACTCCGATGACGGGCAGGAGCAGGCGAACGGCCATGTCCAGCGGCCTGAGTTGGATTCCGCCGAGGGTGACGGTGACGGCGTTGAGCGCGTCGAAGAATTCCTTCATACCGTGATTTTCGGATCGGGCGGACGACTCGATGACCGGTATTTGCGAAAGAGGCGATTTTTTCTTGAAAGTCGGGGAGAGGGCGCCTATAATTATGGTGATGAGCGCTCTTGGATTCTGCAGGGAATGCGGCAACCTCTTCCAGAAACACTACCGTTTCTGCCCCTTTTGCGGGACTCCGAACCGTCAGGGCGAAGCGGGCGGCGGAGATTCGGAGCGGCCGTCTCAACCTCCGCAGAAAAAAGGCGCGAAAGCCGTCCGGGAAGCGTACCTCGAGCGCCTCGCCCGTCTCGAAAAAAGACTCAGCCTCATCGACCAGGAGCTCGACGCTTTCATGGTCCATCACCGTTGACCGACCCCTCGTTTTTACTGGAAAATAAGACTCGATGTGCCGAAATTCTACATATCCGGCGCCGGCCGGGCTGGAGATCGTGAATTTCGTCCTTCCCATGCCCGGTTCCGTCGCGCTTTTAGGAACGCTCCGATACCATGACAACGAGGTAATACCGTGCGGCTGATGCGCGTGATTCCGGTACTCATATTGTTATTTCAGGCGGTTTCCCCGATCCACGGGGAAATCAGGTTCGCCGATCCCACGTTGGGTCCCGCCGGCTCCGGCGCTTCCGGCGAGCTCCTCTTCCACGCCGAGACCGTCTCTCCGGGCTTCGGCTCCTATCGGACGCTCTTTCTCACCGACATGAAGACCAGGGCCACGACGCAGTTCACATTTTTCCCGGAGGAGATCGCCTACCTGCCGGGATCGGGCGTGCTGCAGATCAGGAATCGCTTCGGCGTCTTCCGCTCCGGACCCGACCTCACGACCTTCAAAGCGCTTTCCATTTTCCCGGCGTTCGTCAACGGCTACCAGATCGAGGAAGGCAAAATCACGCCGGCCAAAACCTCCCCCGACGGGCGCTACCTCGTCTATTTCAAGCCGACCTCAGGCGTCTTCGGGACGCTCATGCTCTACGACGTCGCCGACAACCGGGAAATCCCGGTTTCCGAGCGGGTGCCGCTCTCCCTGAAAAGCCCGCCGGTGACCTGGTCGCCCGATTCGCGCGCCTTCGTCTACGGCAAGGATTTCAGGCTGTATTATTTTTCCATAGATCAGCTTCAACACGATCGGGTCATCTCCGAGAAATACCGGCAGATCGCGGACGGATTCCTGTCGAGCGCGCGGTGGGACGCTTTCGGCAATCTCTACTTCATCTCCGGGAACCTCGTCTTCAAGGTCGATTCCACCGAGCTCTTTACCCGCGGCCTGTACGCGGGCTCCGTCCAGATCGGGAGCGTGGTGGGAAGGATCGCCCTCGCCTTCGAGCCGAACGTCGACCGCTACTGGCTTTCCCCCGACGGCCGGAAGATCGTGCTCGACAAGGCGTCGCAGAGCGTCTTTTTCATGTCTGTGGCCCGGAACGACGAGACACCGCGGGATTCGGTGCAGGCGCTGCCCCAGCTCTCGCTCCCGCGGAGCGTGGCGCTCACGAAGGTGATCTGGTCGGCCGGCGACACGATCACCCTTCTCACCGAGGGCGTCCGGCAGGGCGCCGCGACGAGCTCCGTGTTCCGGTTGAGCGTGCCGCAATCCGGCCGGGTGAGCGGGTTTTCGCAGACGGCCGACACGAACGTGAGCGACCTGGTGCTGTCCGCCGACGAATCCAAGATCCTGCTCGTCAAGCCGGACCGGGTGGAGGTGCTCGATTACGCGGGCTGGCGAAAGACGGCGGACATCCCCTTCATTAAGCCGCTCCACGCCCTGTGGAAATCGGCGACCGAGGTCGTGGTCGCCGGCACCGACACCGTCCAGCTTCACGACCTCGGCAGCGGGGCGTCCACCCTGCTGGCCCTGTCGCGCGCGGGCGCGAGCGGCTTCACGACGGACGGGAAGCGGGTGATGACGAGCGTGGGGGACAAGACCTACGCCTCCGACGTTTCCGGCCCGGCCTGGACGCCCGCCCGGGCGTACAGCGTGAGCGAGGCGGTGACGGCCGGCCCCGATTACCGGGTGTACGTCCAGGACGTCGACCGCTCGAGCTACCGGAACATGCTCATGGTGCGCGACCTCAAGGGGCTTTCCACCGCCCCGCTTTTCAAATATCAAACCTACGAGTACGAGCAATTCCCGGCCAAGGAGGAACCGGTCGATCCCGTCTATTTCAACCACGGCTCCCGCATCAGGCGGCGCGAGGTGTCGATCGTCTTCAACGGCGTCTCCTCCGCCGCGGGCCTGGCGCGGGTGCTCGCCGCCCTCAAGGAATACGGCGTTCACGCCACCTTCTTCCTCAACGGCGACTTCATCCGCCGCTACCCGGACGCCTGCCGGGAGATCGCGGCGGCCGGACACGAGGTGGGCTCGCTCTTCTACACCTACTTCAACATGACCGACGCGCGCTTCACGGTGGACACCGACTTCATCAAGAAGGGCCTGGCCCGGAACGAGGACGAGTACTTCAAGGCGACGGGCAAGGAGCTCGCCCTGCTCTGGCACGCGCCCTACTACTTCACGAGCTCTTCCATCGTCGAGGCCTCGCGGGAGATGAACTACGCCTACGTCGGCCGCGACGTCGACTCCCTCGACTGGGTCGGCAAGACGGACACCGCCGCGAGCGCCGGCAGCTATTTCCCCGCCGCCGAGCTGGCGGAAAAAATCCTGGCGGAGAAAAAACCCGGTTCGATCATTCCCGTGGAACTCGGCTCGGCCTCGAACAACCGGGACGATTATCTCTACCAGTACATCGACGTTCTCATCAATGCGCTTTTCAAGCTGGGGTACGACGTCGTGCCGGTCTCGACGCTGCGGGATCACGCGAAGTAAAAGGAAGAAACCGACGACGGGCGGCCCGGCCGACGGTAGCCGCCGGCCGCGACCATTGGTATACTCGGGCCATGACCACCGCTTCCCGCGTCGATCGCACTCACCGCCGAACGCCGCTCCTTCCCGCCGCCGCCGCTCTTCTCCTGCTCGCCGCGGGCTGGCTTGCCGCCGCGTCCGGCTGCGGCGAACCGAGGGCGCCCGTCATGTCCGTGACCGGGACGCCGTACGCCGACCTGCCGTTCAGCGAGGGGCCGCCCCTCGAGGAATATTCGTACGCCGAATACGACCGCCTGAACGGCGATTATCCCGCCTATTTTTCCGTCTGGAACCTCAAGCGGTCGCCGCTTGAAATACGGGAGATCACCGTCACAGGAAAGGACGCGGCGGAGTTCCGGCCCGTTCTGCATGAGGGCCGGGCTGTGCCGGCGCGGGAGAGCGTCAACTTCACGATCGTTTTTACGCCGCGTGAACCGGGACCGAAGAGCGCGCTGGTGACGGTCGTGAGCGCCGATCCCGCCGATCCCGAGTTCAGTTTCAAAGTTTCCTACAACGGCTCGCGCGGGGCCTCACCGGTGGCGCGCGCCGCCGGAGAGAACGTGCGGCCGGTATTAGTGCGTGCGGGCGCGGGATACGGTTTGGCGTGGGACGATGTGCGGAACGGGAGGACTTCCCTGTATTTCGTCCGGCTTGACGGGCAAGGACGCCTGACGGGCGAACAAACGGTCGTCGCGGCGACGCCGTCCTCACGCGGCGCGGCAAGCTCGCTCGCCTGGACCGGCGACGGGTTCGGACTGGCTTGGGAGGATTTTTCCTCCGGGAAGGGCCGCGTGTTTATCACCCGGCTCGACTCGTCCGGGAAGAAGCTCGGGGCGGACAAGCTTGTCTCCGGAGCGGGCGAAAAAGGTTCCGGCGATCCGTGTCTCGTCTGGAACGGGAACGGGTTTGCCGTGGCCTGGGTCGCGTCTCACCGCACGAGCCGGGTCCTCACGAGCCCGCGGCCGCCTTTCTTCACCTATGTAGACAAGACGAACCGCGACCTTTATTTCATGCGCCTGAACCCTGAGGGCGACGCCCTGGGAAACGCGACGCTCGTCCGAAAGGACACCGGAAGCGCACCGGTCCTCGTCTGGACCGGGCGCGATTATTGGATCGCCTGGGCGGACACCGGGGCCGCCGACGACGTAATCCATTTTACCCGCCTCGGCGCCGGGGGTGAGACGTTGGGCGATGCCATATCGTTGTCCCGGGAAGACGGCGCCGCACGCGAACCGGCCCTCGCCTGGAACGGAACCGAATTCGGGGCGGCGTGGGTGTACCAGAGCTTTCAGAAGCGGGAAGCCAGGAACAATTTGTACGTCCGCTTCGCGCTCGTGAACGGCTCCGGGGAACGGATGGGCGAAGAAATTGACGTCTTCAACGCCTTCGGACCGGTCGGACCGCAAAGCCGCGTCGGTCTGGCGGTACATGCGTCCGGCGGTGAGTTCGAGGTCTCCGGTTTTCGGGCGCACCGGCGGCAGATGGCATCGACCGTCCTGGACCGCGCGGGACGGAAAACGGGCGACGATCGATTCTTCCCCGGTTACCCGGGACTGAACCATTCAGTCGTTTCAACCGATCGGGGATTCGCCGTCGCCTGGTACTCGCCTGAGGGCGTCGCCGGTTGGATATACTTCGCCGCGGTGGAAGGATAGTCGCCCGCCGTTCAGCCGGCCGGTGAGGTTCGTTGCGCCCGAGGCGGATCG
>CAZKOS010000168.1:0-1613 GCA_964554445.1 uncultured Spirochaetaceae bacterium
GCAACCGGCTAGTCCTTTTTTCGCCGGCCGAGCTCCACGTCGAGCATGGGAACCGTTCCCGGGAAATCCTTGCCGAGCTCGAGCTTTTTGACGATCGCGTCGGCGTTCGCCTCTTCCTCCACCTGTTCCGTCTCGAACCACTGGAGAAAGATCTCCGCGGCGTGGTCTTTTTTCTCCCGCGCCAGCTCCGTGAGCGCGTGAATGGAAGCGGACACCTTTTGCTCGTGGGCGAACGCCGTTTTGAAGGCCTCCAGGGGAGACGCCCACGTCCTGGGCGGCGCCTCGATCGCCTCGAGCTCGATCGCTTCACCCCGTTCGATCAGGTATCGGAAAATCCTCATGCCGTGGCCCGTCTCCTCGCCTGCCTGGACGAGCATCCACTGCCCGAAGCCGGGGAGGTTCTTGGCGAAAAAATCGGCGGCCATGGCCAGGTAAATGGAAGACGAGTGGAACTCCATGGTGATCTGTTTGTTGAGAGCGTTCTTCATGTCCTTATGCATTGTCATGCGCTTTTTTCTCCTTTCGTCCGTTGGAAAAAATATATGGATATTTTGTGCGTGAAGCAATCGTTTTCGGCGGCGCCCGTCTCAGGCCTGGCGCACCGGCGGCGGCGGCAGACCGTCCGGCCGGCGGTGCGACGCGGCCGGCTCCGCTTCGGCCTGGACGAGGTTGAGGAGCTCGACGCGGTTCCGCACGCCCAGTTTCTGATAGATGTTCTTGACGTGCGTCTTGGCCGTGTGCTCGGAGATGTAGAGCCGGCCCGCCAGTTCAGAGACCGTCGCCCCGGTGAGGAGCTCCCGGATGATGTCCCGCTCGCGATCCGTGATCTCCTTCCGGTTGAGCAGGTCGAAGGAGGAGACGTCGACCCCGGGAACGGCGATGGGCTTCACCTGGAGGAAGCGGGCGATGAACCTGAGGAAAAACACGTTCCAGAGGATGAAGAGCACGGGGACGAGCAGTCCGTCCGTGACGAGCGGGCGCGGCAGGACGCCCGCGGCCGTCAGGACGCCCTGCGAAAAAACGGCCGCGATATACGCGGAAACGAGCAGGATGTAGACGACGTGCAGCGGCCGGATTTCCTGTTCCCGCATCCGGCGGCGGTAACGGAAGAAGAGCACGAGCAGATAACAGTAGACGGCGAGGATGGCGGCCGATTCGAGGAGGTAATCGAAGGCATAGCCGCCGACGAAGAGAAACCCGGAACGGCGGACGACGACGACGGCGATCAGGGCCAGGCAGACCGCCGCCCAGACCGCGTTGCGCGCCCGGCGGTGGGGCACCTCGTACAGGTAATGGAACAGGAACGGCATGCAGAAAACGAGGAGGGCCTTGGCGGCTTTTCCCGCCGCGTTGAGCGAGGCTGAAAAAACGTCCGGAAGACGGACGGCGAGGAAGGGCAGCAGGTTGACGGCCGAGAGGTAGGCCGTATAAAGGAACAGCGCCGCGTAAAGGAGGATGTAGCTCAGGTAGACGACGTTTTTGAATTTTATCAGGATGAAAATAGAGACGATGAGCGCGAAGCCGGCGGTCAGCAGGGAAATGAGGCTGACGACGAGCTGAATCCCTTCCATATGCCTTCAAGTGAATCCGAAACGGGCGTAAAAATCAAGGGA
>CAZKOS010000168.1:1713-6934 GCA_964554445.1 uncultured Spirochaetaceae bacterium
CCTCGACTTGCGCCGGGAATTGACCATTCGCTGAAAGCTCTCCAGGTTCTTGATCACTATCCGGTCCGCGAACAGCTCGATGCGGCGCTGTTGAATGAAATGGTTGAGCACCGTCCGGCAGTCGGCCGTCGGGATGGCCGCCCAGTGGGCGATGTCGTCCACCGTGGTCTTGAGCTCGAGCGACTCCACATCACCCATTCTGACCGGCTCCTTTTCGGCGAGCATCAGGAACACGTCCGCCACCTTGGCGTCGATCTCGTCGAGGGTGAGGATCATGAAGCGGCGCTTCTGGTCGTAGATGCGGCGGGCGAAGAGCTTGAGGAGCTTGAGCGCGATCTGGGGGTTGCCGCGCATGAGCACCTCGAAATTGGCGCGGTTGAACTCAAGCGCCTCGACCTTGTCCATGGCGATGGCGGTCGCCGAGCGGGGCGCCTCCTCGAGAATGGCCATTTCGCCGAAAATCTCCCCGGGCTTGAGCACGTCCAGGGTCTTTTCGATGTCGCCCAGGATCTTCACGATCTGCACCCGGCCCGACTGAATGAGAAAGAAATTGTCGCCGGGCTCGTATTCGCAGAAGATGATACTTCCCTTCTGGTAGGTCTTCAAGAACCGTTTGAACATCTCGCCGAAGGCATCCATCAAAGGGCTCCCTCGATCTGCTTCAAGAGCTTTCTCGTCTTCTGGTAGATCGATTCGCTCTCGGGCGTCATGGTCAGAATTTTCTTGAAGATCCCCGCCGCCTTGGTTTTGTCGTTCATGTTGTAATAGCTCGTGCCGACGAAATAGAGGGCGTCGCGCAGGTCGGGGTGCTTGGGATACTTCTGCACCCACTGGGTGAAGAGTCCGATCGCCTTGTCGTACTGCTTCAGGTAGAACAGGCAGCGGCCCGACTCGTACTGCGCCTTGGAGAGGTACTCCTCGTTCGGACCGGCGGCGATGAGGCCCTTGAATTCCTTGAGCGCGTCCTCGTATTTTTCCTGGCTGATGAGGCTCACCGCGCGGTAATAGCGCTGTTCCGCGTCCGAAACCGGCGCCTTGACCGCCTCCTGCGGCTCGGCCTTTGCCGCGGGCCCCGCCGCCGCCGGGGCGTCCGGACCCTTGCCCGGCCCGTAGCGGGTGAGGTAGGCTTCCGCCACTTCGATGTTCTTGAGCGCCTGGGTCGCCGCCGCGCCGGACGGGTAAAAAACGAGGTAGCGCTTGAAGGCGTACGTGGCCTGCGGGTACGCCTTGTTGCGCAGGTAGTAGTCGCCGATGCTGAACAGGCCCTTCGCGGCGTCGATGTGTTCTTCGGCGCCGAGCATGGTCTGCACCTGATTCTGGATGCGGCGGAGCTGGTTGGAGTATACCTTGAGCATCTTCAGGATGAGGGGGATGTTTTTGAGCACGAGCAGGTCGAATTCGTCCGCGCTGAACGCGACCACCTGGCAATCGGCGAGGACCAGGGCCGTCTCCTCGCGGCGGAACCGCCCGAGGGCCGACTTGACGCCGAAAAATTCGCCCACCTTCACCAGGTTGCGCATCTCCTGGCCGGTCTCGATGTCTTCGTAGGTGAGGCTCACCTGGCCCGAGTTGAGGATGAAGACCTTGTCGCCTTCATCGCCCTTGAAATAGATGATGGAATTAGCCTTGTAGAACGCCGCCTTGGGAGGCACGCCGTTTTCTCCTCTCGTTCCCTACCCTGCGCCGCCGGGAGCGCCCCGGGTTGCCGCTTCACCATTGATACTAGAGATCAAGCGGAATAAAATCAAGTACTTTTTTAAACCCGACGGCCTCGCGCACGCGGTGCATCAGTCCGGCGGGATCCCCCCGGACGAGCATCTCCCGGCCGCGAAGCTTCACCGTCGCGTACGGTTGACCGCGGAGGGCGAAAAGTTCCTCGTGTTCCTTGCGGCCGAAAATCGGATTACCCTCGAGGATAAGCAGCTCGATGTCCTCGATATCCGTCTTGACGAGCGATTCGTACGGGTCGTCGTCTTTCCGCGCGATCACGACCGCGTCCGCGAGCTTGCCCTCCTCGAGACTCCCGATGTCGGCGCTCATGCGGAAGGCCTTGGCCGGATTGACGGTCACCATGTCCGTGAGCAGCCGGGCCGAAATCTCCTCGCCGTACAGCTTCCGGTACGTCCGCCGGGCGAAACGCAGCTCCTCGAGCAGGTTCAATGAACCGGTGGCCGTGGAGTCGGTGCCGAGGGAGACATTGATGCCCGCGGCCAGGATCTTCCTGATCTTACAGGTGAGGTTGTACATGAAGATGTTGGAATTCGGGCACCACACCACGTGGGCGCCCGCCTTCTTCGTCTTGGCGATGTCGAGGTCGGAATATCCGACGCAGTGGACGTGGACGTTGTGGTCGTCCAGGCAGTCGAGCTCCTCGAGCAGGTCGAGCCCGCGCTGGTATTCGGCGTCCATTCCCTCTTCCATGTGGATGATGAAGGGCAGATCGAGGTCCCGGGCGCGCTGGTGTTCGATCTCGATGCCGTCGCCCCAGGGAAGGGAATACGACGTGGGCTCGTGATGAAGCGTGTACCGGCTGATGACGCGGATGGGGAGGAAGGGGATGTACTGGTCGTTGACCGAATGGAAGTAATGGTCGTTGACGGTGGCGACGCCGGATAAAAGATTTTTATAGGCGCCCAGGAGGTAACAGTCCTTTTCCGAAATCTTGGCGCGCTCCACCGCCACCAGCTTGGCGGCCCGCAGGTCTTTTTCCCAATCGTGGCAGCGGACGTAGAAGGTCCCCGGGGGAGGACCGACTTTCGGAAGATAATCGCCGCGCAGGTGATCGTGGACATTGATCAACGCCGGGAAGACGTACGCGTCCTTGAACGCGAAATGCGCCGGAGACGGCGTACCGAGCGCTTCGATTTTCCCGCCGTTGATACGCAGGGCCTTCTTCACCGTTTTCGAGGGCGTCACCAGGACCGCGCCCGCCAATGAGTAAGCCTGTGTCGTGTTTTCTGTCCGCATGGACTTTCCTCTTGCCGCCTGAATCGATAATCGGTCGTTCAACGTCTCAATTATCGGAATATTCAAGATTTTTTATACTATTATCTGTGTTCGAGCCTTCTCCCTGAAAACTGATTCCCGGGCCCGGTTGACGGTCCCGGCGGCGGATGGTGCCGAAAAACTATCAACCACGCGCCACAAAACCCATGCGCTTCGTTTTCCGGCCGCGAAAACATCGGTTTTCAATAATATAACGGCAAACGCCGTTTATTTCCAGCGCCGATCGCGAACCGGTCCATCGCTAAAATGCCTGAGCTTGGTGCCCCCAAGATTGTTGCGAGCGGGGCCCCGCGGCGCTTTTTTGAGGATCACAAAACCGGGACCGCCGGGTGCCCCCAAGATTGCGATAAATGTTACCCGCCAAGGTCGATTCGGCATGCCGAACGATTTACTTCCATTTACATTCAAGCGTCGAAATTGGGGTAACGCTCAAAATATCACCGCAATGTCAAGCAAAACGTCCAATAAAACATACACGGCCGCCATCAGTGAAAAACGACTGAAGAATCGCTAAATAATATATCTTTGCCTGATAATGAATTATATCGATTTCCCCCTTTGGCATATTCCTTGCAACTACAGACAATTGTAGTGGGGAAATAAAAATGAATGCCATAAACAAAGAGTCGATTTTTGAGATGAGCCTGTCCGACCTGAAAGAAGGCATGAGATTCAGCGCGCCGGTCATCTTCGAGGGAGATAAACTCCTGGTCGACGCCGGCATCCCCATCCGGTCTCGCGATCTCGAAAGACTTCTGCGGCTCGGGATCTCCACCGTCTCCACCGAAGGCCGGCTCCTGCCCGAGGAACAAGAAACGGCGCAGAATCGCACCACCCTGCACCTCTTTTACATCAAAGACGAGGAAGCCCGCTGCCTCAAGATTTACGCCGACCTCTTGAGCCAGTCCAAGATCCTTTTTTCGCTCCTCAAAAAAAAGGAACCGCTCGATAAAAGGAACCTGGACGATACGATCAACGAGATCTACCGCTGCGCCAAGGACAACCCGCGGGAGATGATCCAGATCATCCACGGGGTCGACAACTCCGCGTCCGACCCGGCCACGAGCGCGCTCCATTGCGCCATCGTGGCGGTGGTGATGGGTCTGAGGAAAAAAACTCTCGGTCACGAGCTTCTCGCCCTCGCCACCACGGCCTTCCTCCACGACATCGGCATGCTCTTCATCCCCCGCGAGATACGAGAGAAAAATGGCGCGCTCGAGCCGCGGGAGCTCGCGGTGGTAAAGACCCACTCGGCCCTTTCCTACACCCTGCTCCGCGAACTGGGCTACCCGGTCGGCATCGCCAATGCCGTGCTCGATCACCACGAGCGCTGGGACGGCAAGGGGTACCCGCGCAAGGTCCCCGGCCCCAAGATACACGAGCAGGCCCTCGTCACGGCCGTCGCTGACGCCTACATCGCCCTCATCAACAACAAACCCTACCGCGCCCACTACCTGGGCTACGACGCGGTGAAGAAAATCCTCCACGGCACGGGCCAGCAGTTCAACCCCGACGTGGTGAGGCTGCTCCTGGGGGGCATCGGCATCTACCCCCTGGGAACCGTCGTTCTCTTGAGCAATTACTCCGTCGCCCGCGTCATGGAGACCGGTGAGGAATCAGCGCTCCGCCCGAGGGTGGAGATTATCCGGGACAAGTACGGCGAGGAAATCGCGCCGCCGCACGAGATCGACCTGGCGGTGCGCAAGGACCTGTACATCATGAAAGCGGTCGATCCGAACGAATTGAAGCATGAGAGCCGCCCGGCCAGCGGCATATAAAGTGAACGGTCAGTTAAAAAAGGTTTGAGGTAAAAACGATAACGTCAGTGGCGTTATCGCCTTTAGCCTTCTCGGCTGGGAGCGGGGTATGAACAGCCCATCTATGCCCTCTATCCTTTCGTTCATACCCCCTCTTTTTTTCCAAAAGGGATTTTGGGAATCCGGGGTGTTTCCTCCGCTGGTCCTTCTTTTTCATGTAAAAACGTGTGGTTATGAATAAAGTTTTTCAGTAAAAAAAGTTCCCCTTGCGGGGCGGGACGAGCCTCGCTGAGGCGCGGCCGGGACGGCCCGAAGCCGGGGCGAGGGCGCACGCTCATTGCACCTGCCGTGCAGGCGGCTGACGCCGGGTCTGCTTCCTATGTCAACTTTTTCAACTGTCGTTGTGGTATGTGGATTCAATCACGTAAGCGAGATGTTTTTCCCTTCGCAGGGGGCGG
>CAZKOS010000169.1:0-6929 GCA_964554445.1 uncultured Spirochaetaceae bacterium
CGGCAGGGCGGAACCCCCGTCCGCATCAGGTTCTTTCTCGTCGAAAAAACAGGCGGGGATGAGGAACGGTCGCCGGAGGGAAGGGACTGGCGCTGGTGCCGCTACCGGGAGGCGGTCAGGCTGGTCACCTTCAGGAATTACCGCACCCGGCTCAAGCGCGCGCGGCGCGTCCTGCGCGGGCGCGGCGTTCCCGCTTGACGGCGGGCGCCCGACCGATCAGGCTCTTGAATAAACCCTGTTTTCCGCTTCGCGGAAAACCAGCGGTATTTTCAAGAGCTTCCACAGATGTAAACCAGAAATTGCCGGAACCGAAACGAAGCGATTTTTCATTTTTTTTCGGCTGATTTTCGCTCAATTTCAGATATACAAAATATACTCCGGCAATTTCATGAGCAGGTTGGTGAAAAAGCTCAACTTTTTCACCAACCTGCTAGAGCGCGGCCAGGACTTCCGGCGCGTGCTCCTTCGGGTTCACGTCCGGGAACACGCGGCTGACGATTCCCCGCTCGTCGATGATGAACGTGGTGCGGAGCGTGCCCATGGACTTTTTCCCCATGAACGTTTTTTCGCCCCAGGCGCCGTAGGCCCGGAGGGCCGACTTTTCGGGATCGGCGAGCAGAAAAAACGGCAGCCCGTACTTCGCTTTGAACCCGGCGTGCGAGGCGACGGAATCGGCCGAAATCCCGATCACCACCGCTCCCTTGGCCAGGATATCGTCGTAGGCGTCGCGGAAGGCGCAGGCCTCGGCCGTGCAGCCGGGTGTGTCGTCCTTCGGATAGAAATACAACACCACTTTTTTCCCGAGAAAATCCTTGAGCGCCACCGTCCGGCCGGAATCGTCCGCCAGCTCGAACGAGGGGGCTTTCATTCCGTTTTGTATCATAATCGCCTCCACTTCATGAATGACTGAGATCGATTGTAACATACGAAAAAATCCACCCGGGGGCAAAGCCGGCCTTTTTCCCGGACGGAGAGCGGCCCGCCGGCGGCGCCGTCACCGCACAAGGTTTCCGCAGCCTCTTGCCATTCGCCGCCCATACCATGTATTTTTTATTATCCAAATCGGTGTAATCTTGGGCGGGTGCGGAGTCTCATGAAAAAGCGCTATTTTGTCATTATTGGAATTTCCACGCTGGCCGCGAGCGTCGTCTTTCTGGCCGCGGTTTTCTCGAACCCGTTCGCCGGCGCCGGACACAAGGGCCTGGAGGGAGAGTACACGGCGCGAACGAACCGCAACCCGCCCGCCACCTGCGTCGTCATGAAGGGCGAGACGGTCTACGACGTGGCGAAGCGGCTCGGCGTGCCGTTTTACGACCTGGTCATAGAAAACCGGCTCAACGGCGAAACGCCCCTGGCCGAGGGCCGGGTCCTGAAGCTTCCCGTCTACGCCGACGCGGGCGCCCGTTCGCGCCCCCGGGCCCCGGTGACCATCCGCACCGACGCGCCGCGCGGGCCGGCCCCGCACCTGGCGCCCCTGGCGTCGGATTTCGCCTTCGCCGATTCGGGACTCCGCTTCGTCTGGGACCTGGGGAACAACCGTTTCAGCTTCAAGGCCCGGCCGGAGGCCTTTTACATTCGGCCCGGGCGGTTCAAGGCGCGCCTCGTCACCGTCGACGGCGCGGGGCGCTACGCGTCCTCGAACGCGCTCGACATCGAAGTCACCGACCTGGAAGCCGAGTACTCGGGCCTGCCCTACCTCACGGTCAACCGGGTGGGGGACCTGGTGAACGTCACGGGCCGGCTCAGGCGTCCGGACGGCTCCGCCGTCGATTTCGACAAGACCGCCGCGATCGACCAGTCGCCGCAGCTCCTCGGCTATTTCGGGAAAAACCGGCTCGTCGCCCGGCACGCCGGATTTTCCCGCGTCCGCCTGGAACAAGACGGTGCCGTTTTCGAGTTCTACCTCTTCGTGAGCCCCCTGCCGGCGCGGCTCTCCGCCGAGCCGGAATACGATTGGTACAAGACGCAGTACGACACCGGCATGTACGGAAATTGCGGCCCGGCCGCCATCGATTCGGCCATCAAATGGTCCATCGGCAAGGACTTCACGGTCGAGGCGATCAGGGCGGAAATCGGCATGCCGTACGCCAACGGCGCGGTGGACCACGACAACCTGCTCGACAATCTGGCCCTTCACTCCGTCCCGTCCGCCGTCCTCCCGATCACCGGCGTCTCCGACATCTTCCGGGTCATCGACCGCGGGGGGCTGGTCATCGTCAGCTTCAACTGCGGCGCCATCCGGCATACCGACCGCGATAAAACGACCCATTTTTTCGACCGCTACTACCCGGACGCCACCGGGCATTACCTGCTCATCAAGGGCTACAGCCTGGATCGGAAGTATTTCATCGTCTACGACGCCATCCCCGGCGAGTGGGATACCAATGAATCGCGCTACCTCGACGGGGTGAGCATGATCGGCCGCAACCGGTTTTTCCGCGTCGACGAGGTGCTGGCCGGAATCGGGACGCGCAAAATGCTCGTCGTGTACCGGGACCTGGGCCGGCCCCAGGAGGCCGCCCTCGATCGGCCGGCGGACAACGAATCTTGAAACTGTTGGCCTGAACGGCAAGAAATAAGGACACCAAGCTCACGAAAAACAAGATGCACGCGAAGGAAGAGAAGAAATGTTGAGCTTTTTCAACAACCTGCTAGAGCCTGCCCGAGCGGATGATGCCGATGATGAGCCAAATGCCGAGCAGTCCGGCGAGGGTGTAGCCGACGAATCCGATCACCGGAATGCCGAGAATCGTCGGGCCCTTGCTCACGTAGGTGATGAGCGAGGAGCCGATGAGAAACGCGGCGATGATGACGCTCGCCGAGAGCCTGTTCCCCACCTTGTCCAGATCCTTCACGTACGGGTCCAGTCCCGAGTGCTCGAATTTTATTTTCAGCCGGTCGCCCCTCATCTTCTTCAGGATGGCGGACGCGTCGTCCGGCAGGGTGCGAAAAAGATCGTGTGCATCGGAAAGAAACCGGCCGACTTCCTTCGCCGTCTTGAACGGGTCGATGGAGGAAAGCACGAGCTTCCGGACGTACGGCTCGGCCGCTTCGGCGATATCGATGCCCGGATCGAGCTCCTTGCCGAGCGCCTCCATGGTGGCCACCGCCTTCCCGAGAAGGATGAGGTCCGCCGGGATCCGGATGCGGTGCCGGCGGATGAGGTCGATCAGCTCGAGGATGATCGTGCCCAGGTTGAGCTGGGCGAGCGAAATATCGTGGTAGTAATTGATGAGGTGCTCGATGTCGAAGTTGAGCTCGCGGGTGACGGTCCCGTCCTCGATCAGCTCCAGGTCGTTGAGCACCTTGACGAGCGCGCGCGCGTCCCGGTTGACGAAGGCGGCCAGGGCGCGGCCCAATCGCTCCCGCAGAAACTCGCTCACGAAGCCGACCTGACCGAAGTCGATGGGCACGATGACGTTGCCGGGCAGGATGAAGAGGTTTCCCGCGTGCGGGTCGGCGTGGAAAAAACCGTCCCGGAAGATCTGCTTGAACACCAGGTCCACCCCCCGGCGGGCGATCAGCGGCAGGTCGCAGTCGGTTTGCTTCAGTTTTTTCAGCTCCGAGATCTTGATGCCGCGGATGAATTCCATACAGATCACTTTTTCCGTGCAGTAGTCCCAGTAGACCGACGGGATGCGCACGGTCGGATCGTTCAGGAAATTCTTCCGGAAGCTCTCGATGTTCCGCGCCTCTTTGAGAAAATCGAGCTCGTGGTGGATGCTGGCCGCGAACTCCGCCACCACGGCCCCGGGATTGAAAAGGGCGAGCTCGGGGACGTGGCGCTCGGCGAGCTGGGCCAAATGGAAGAGGATCTCCAGGTCGACGGATACCAAGTCGCGGACGCCCGGCCGCTGGATTTTCACGGCCGCCTCCTCGCCCGAGAGAAGCGTCGCCCGGTGCACCTGTGCGACCGAGGCGGCCGCCTCGGGGACCTCCGCGAAGGAGCGGAAGATCTCCGCGAACGGCTTTCCGAATTGGACCTCGATCGTCTCCCGGACCCTCTTCAGGTCGAACGGGGGAACCTGGTCCTGAAGTTTTTCCAATTCGAGAATCACGTTTTTCGGGAGAATGTCGGGACGCATCGAAAGCATCTGCCCGAACTTGATGAAGGTCGTGCCGAGCTCCTCGCAGACGAGGCGCAAACGCACGGCGAACGGCTTGTCGATGTTTTCCCTGACCCGGTCGCGCGCCGGCTTCCGGAAACGGAAGGGAAGGCGGGAATGCGCCCGCAGCCGGTTCAGAAGCTCCGCGAACCCGTACTTGAAGAGCACGGCCAGGATCTCTCCCGACCGGCGGGCGATTACGCGTTTTTTCATTGCTGGAACGGCGCGCCACATCACTCTTTTGACTCCACTTTTACTATAGTTCATGCGTCGTGCGGTTGCAACCAACATGAAACTTCATATGGCGATGAAAGTGAACTATGAGGCGCTTTAACCTGCCTCCGCAGGAGGAGGACACGAAGCCCACGAAGAGGATGAAGAACACGAAGAAAGATAAAAAAAAGAAACGAAAAACTTGATCGGAAAAACATCCTATACTTCCTCTCCTTATTTTCCTCTTTCCACTTCGCGCTCTTCGTTTCCTTCGTGGTCTTCGTGTCCTCTGTCACTGTTCATTGTGGTGATACAAAATATATCTCCAGGCCAATTATTGAATTCCCGCACAATCGGAACACCCCCTTGATTTTGGGGATAATAATCCGTACTCTTGATTCCCGAAGCCGATACACTCATTGAGGTGCCATATATGAAACAATTCAAGCAGGCGGACAAGCTCAAGGACGTCTGCTACGACATCCGCGGCCCGGTCCTCAAGAGCGCCCAGGCGCTCGAGGAGGAAGGGTTCCGCATCTTCAAGCTCAACATCGGCAACCCGGCGCCCTTCGGCCTGTACGCGCCTGACGAGATCATTCACGACGTCATCGTGAATCTCAAAGAGGCGGAAGGATACAGCGATTCCAAGGGGCTGTTCGCCGCGCGCAAGGCGGTCATGCAGCACTGCCAGAGCATCGGCATCCCGGGAGTCGGGACCGAGGACGTTTACACCGGCAACGGCGTGAGCGAGCTGATCGTCATGTGCATGCAGGGGCTCCTCAACAACGGCGACGAGATGCTCGTGCCGGCGCCCGACTACCCGCTCTGGACCGCGGCCGTCAACCTTTCCGGCGGACGGCCGGTTCACTACCTGTGCGACGAGGGCGCCGACTGGCTTCCCGACCCGGCCGATATCCGCAGGAAAGTCACGCCGCGCACCAAGGGCATCGTCGTCATCAACCCCAACAACCCCACCGGCGCCGTCTACTCGCGGCAGGTGCTCGAGGATATCGTCGACATCGCCCGCCGTCACAATCTCATCGTCTTCGCCGACGAAATATACGAGAAGATCCTGTACGACGACGCGGTGCACGTGCCGCTCGCCTCGCTGGCCGAGGACGTGTTCTTCGTCACCCTGAACGGGCTGTCCAAAGCCTATCGGCTGGCGGGCTTCCGCTCCGGCTGGATGATCTTGAGCGGGGACAAATCCAAGGCGAAGGAGTACATCGAAGGGCTGGAAATCCTCGCCTCCATGCGGCTGTGCAGCAACGTCGTGGCGCAGCTCGCCATCCAGACGTCCCTCGGCGGCTACCAGAGCATCAACGACCTGGTTCTCCCGGGCGGCCGCTTGCGGGAACAGCGCGACGTGTGCCATCGGATGCTTTCGGCCATTCCCGGCATCAGCTGCGTCAAGCCCAAAGGCGCCCTGTACCTCTTCCCGAAGGTCGATCAGGCGCGCTTCAAGATCAAGGACGATTCGAAAATGATCCTCGATCTCCTCCTGCAGGAAAAGGTGCTCCTCGTCCAGGGCGGAGGCTTCAACTGGCCGTCGCCCGACCACTTCCGGATCGTCTTCCTGCCTCCGGTCGACGACCTCAAAATCGCGATGGAGCGCATCGCCCACTTTTTCTCGCACTACTCGCAGGATTGATCCTCGGCGGGAGAAGGAGCTATAAGGAAACCAGGAATCCAGGAGCAGGAATCCAGGATAGAAAAAATACTTTTCCCGTACCTTCAAGGTTGTTCTCCATCGTTATTTCCTAAACAAAAAAACCACCGGCAGGACCGGTGGTCATCTCTTGAAAAAAAACACTACTATTTCTCTCTCCTCGTTTTTCCTGGTTTCCTGGTTTCCTTATCGATCTTCTCTCTCTTATGTACGGTCGCGCTTAAGCCTTCGGATCAGCTTCCAGCCGGTGGGCAGAAGCGCGGAGGCCAAAGCGATCTTGAGGAGATCGCCCGGCACGTAGGGGAAGAGGCCGAGCACGAACGCGTTCCGGGGCGTGTAGAAGGAAAGCCAGATGAGTCCGGGAATATAGAGGACGACGTTCCCGACGAGCATGGCCGCGATCGCGGTGTGGTAGCGGCGGTCGAGTCCCTGTTCGCACAGAAAGCCGACGACGAAAGCGGCGAAGACGAATCCCAGGAGATAACCGCCGGTCGGACCGGCGATCGCGCCGCCCGAATAGAAGGGCAGCCCGGCGATCCCGTAGGCCAGGTAGAGCACGACCGCGGCCGGCGCGCGTTTCGGGCCCAGGAGCGCGGCGAGGAGCAGCACTGAAAAGGTCTGGCCGGTGATCGGGACCGGGGTGCCGGCCACGGGAATGCGGACGACGAAATTGGAAAGCGATATCAGCAGCGACGCCCCCACGATGAGGATCAGGTCGTAGGCCAGGGCCTTCGCCTTGTGAGCGGGACGGACGATATCGGCATAAGTTTTCATGACGAACATTCAATAACCCCCTTCCGGACCCATTCAGTACCGGACTAATCAATTTTGGGATGATTTATATCTTTTTTTCCCCCATTGCGCAAGTCCCGGAGGAAGGGAGGGAGGAGCATCCCTTCGATTCACCCGCGCTTGAAAAACCGGGGGCGGGCTCGCTCAGG
>CAZKOS010000170.1:0-6917 GCA_964554445.1 uncultured Spirochaetaceae bacterium
CCGGAAATCGTTTTGGGGAGCTCGGTCGCGAACTCGACGATGCGGGGGTACTTGTAGGGGGCGGTCACCTTCTTCACGTGCTCCTGGAGCTCGGCGGCGAGGGCGTCGCTCGCGGTGTAGCCTTTGGCGAGGACGATAGTGGCCTTGACCGCCTGGCCGCGAACGGGATCGGGGACGCCGGTGACGGCGCACTCGAGAACCGCCGGGTGCTCGACGAGGGCGCTCTCCACCTCGAACGGGCCGATCCGGTACCCCGAGCTCTTGATGAGGTCGTCGGTGCGGCCGACGAACCAGAAGTAGCCGTCCTCGTCCTTCCAGGCCGTGTCGCCGGTGTGGTAGACGCCGTTGTTCCAGACGGCCGCGGTCAGCTCCTCGTCCCGGTAGTAGCCGTCGAACATGCCGACCGGCCGGCGCTTGTCCGTGAAAATGACGATCTCGCCCACTTCGCCCACCCCGCACGTTTTCGGCCGCTCGCTCCCCACGTCGACGACGTCGATGTCGTAGCCGGGAGAGGGGCGGCCCATGGAGCCGGGCTTGGGCGCGAGCCAGGGATAGGTGCCCACCGCCACCGTGCACTCGGTCTGGCCGTAGCCCTCCCTGAGCTTGATCCCCGTGGCGGCCAGGAACTGCTCGTAGACCTCCGGGTTCAGGGGCTCGCCTGCCACCGCGCAATATTCCAAAGAGGAGAGGTCGTGCTCTTTCAGGTTTTCCTTGATGAAGTAGCGGTAAATCGTGGGCGGCGCGCAGAAGGTCGCCACCTTGTTTTTCGAAATGACGGAAAGCATGTCCCGGGGGACGAATTTTTCGTAATCGTAGACGAAGACGGTCGCGCCCGCGATCCACTGGCCGTAGATTTTGCCCCAGGCCGACTTGGCCCAGCCGGTATCAGCCACGGTGAGGTGCGGCTTGCCGCTCTTCACCCGCTGCCAAAAGCCGGCGGTGAGGATATGGCCGAGCGGGTAGGTGAAGTTATGCGCCACCATCTTGGGATAACCGGTGGTGCCGGACGTGAAATAGAGGAGCATGAGATCGGCGTTCCGGACCCCGGCCGCGCCGGCCGGGCGCTTGAAGACGGCTCCGGCCTCGCGCAGGCCCTCGTCGAACTGAAGCCAGCCGTCGCGTTTCCCGCCCACGGCGATGCGCCGCTTGAGCGTGGGGGAGTCGGGCAGGGAGGCGTCGATCTCGGCCAGGAGGGCCTCATCGGCCGCGGCCACGATCGCCGAGACGCCCGCCGCATTGTTGCGGTAGACAATGTCTTTTTTCTTGAGGAGGTGGGTGGCCGGGATGGCGACCGCGCCGATCTTGTGCAGGGCCAGGATTGCGAACCAGAACTCATAGCGTCGTTTCAGGATGAGCATCACCGGATCGCCTTTTTTGACGCCCACGGAGGAAAAGAAATTCGCGGCTCTGCTCGAGGCCTCGCTTACTTCCTTGAAAGTGAAGGAACGCGCGGCGCCCTTATCGTCGCGCCATTCAAGGGCCCGTCTCCCCGGGTCGGTCCGCGCCCATTCGTCGACGACGTCGAAGGCGAAGTTGAAATTCGGGGGCACCTTGATTTCGAAATTTTGCACAAAATCATCGTAGCTCGCATAATCCGTCTTGACGAATCTTTCCAGCATGACCATGTCCTTTCTCGTCCCGCTGAAAATAAGGAGACATCGTTTGCGCGGGTGGTATCGAATCTTCCTTGATCTTTTTCTTTTCTCTCTTTCTTTTCTTCGTGTTGCTTTACAGGGCCGTTAACGTGCACTCAATAGAAAATGGTTTGCCGCTTCCGCAAATAAAGACATTTAGCCTCCTTTGAGGGGAAGGAAATAGAAAAACAGCATAATCGGAAAGGCTGAAAACCATTTGGTTTTCAGCATATGACCGCCAGGAAGCGGGCGGGCCGGCCGCCGAGCGCCTTCATGCCGTGGGGAATGGACGAATCGAAAAAAAGCGAATCGCCCTCCTCGAGGACGAGGGCGTGCCCGCCGACCGTGACCTCCAGCCGCCCCGCGAGGCAGTATTCGAACTCCTGCCCGGGGTGGACGTTGGTGGGCGCGGGCTTTTCCTCGGGCTCGGGGTCCACCGCGACGAAAAACGGTTCGGCCTTTTTGTGGATGAAATTGTAGGCGAGGCTCTGGTAGCGATAGTCGTTCCGTCGCTCGACGGACACGCCCTCGCCCCGGCGCACCAGGCAGTAATGGGAGAGGCGCGGCGCGTCTCCCGTGAGGAGGCTCGAGAGCTCCACCTTGAGCTCCTGCGCCGCGCGGAAGAGCACGGAGACGGGGATGTCGGTGTTCCCCGCTTCATAGCGGGCGTAATCGTCGGGCGGCACGCCGATCTTTGCGGCGAACTCCGTCGCGCCGAGCTTGAACGCGTCCCGCAGGCCCTTGAGCCGCTCCGCGATTTCCTTCATTTTTTCCAGCATGAGGTCCTCCCTTTCAGGCGGTGGGAAACGGGCAATGTCAGAGGCGATTGATCAATTGAAGCGGCGAAGCGGGATGTCTGTCAATATGAGGATTGAAAAAAATAAAGGATGGCGGCCGTATGTGACAGGGCAACGAAATACCGTATAATCGCCGCAGTGGGCAAGGGAGTTTCCCTGAGCAGGTTCAGGCCGGGATGCTTCTTCATTTCCCTCGTTTTCATCGCGGGCTGCGGAGGCCGGAGGGCTGAAACAACTCCTGACAATGCCGGCATTGTTTCCGCCGCTTGTCCAAACCGGCCGATTATGTCACGATAATTCGTCCATGCTTTTAACCCTCACCGACGTGAAAAAGACCTACCTCACCCCCGGGTACGGGGAGCGGCGCGAGGTGCTCAAGGGGATCACCTTCGACCTCGAGGAGCGGGGGACGCTCGCGGTCACCGGGCCGTCCGGCTCGGGCAAGAGCACGCTCCTCCACCTGATAGGCCTCCTTGATTCCGCCGACGGGGGCGAGATCAAGTTCAAGGACAAGACCGTCGCTTCCATGAGCGAGGCCGAGCGCGACCGTTTCCGGAACCGTGAGATCGGCTTCGTCTTCCAGCTCCACTACCTCCTCCCCCAGCACACCCTCCTCGACAACGTCCTGCTGCCGGCGCTCCCCGGCGCGCGCCGGGGCGACTGGCCGGGGATCGAAAAGCGGGCGCGCCTTCTTCTCGAACGGGCGGGCCTGAAGGGCTTCGAGCGCGCCCTCCCCGGCGAGCTCTCCGGCGGCGAGCGCCAGCGCGCCGCCCTGGCGCGCGCGCTCATCAACTCGCCCTCGCTCCTTCTCGCCGACGAGCCGACCGGCTCGCTCGACCGCGACACGGCCCTCTCCGTGTCCGGGCTCCTCAAGGAGCTCAACCGGGAGGAGCACACCGCCCTGGTCGTCGTCACGCACTCGGACGAGCTCGCCCGCGGCCTGGACAGGGTGCGCCGCCTCGAGAACGGCCTCCTGAAGCCGATCGGGCCGCGGAGCTAGGACGGCCATGTTCCCCCGCGCCTCCCTGACGCTGCGTTCCGCCTACCGGAGTATCGTCCATTACGGGCGCCGGTACGCGGCCGTCGCCGCGGGCGCGGCGTTGGCGGCCGCGCTCCTGTCGGGCTCGCTCCTCACCGGCGCCTCGGTGCGCGGCAGCCTGGAGGCCCAGGCGGCGCGGCGGACGGGGAACGTCGAGTACGCGCTCCAGTCGCGGGACGGATTTTTTCCGGCGAGCCTGGCGGCCCGCCTCGGCGCCCGCCTCAGGACGATGGTGACCCCCGTCCTCTCGCTCGGGGGCGAAGCGACGGCCGCGGACCGCGCCGGCCCGGCCCGGCGCGTCACCGTGCTCGGCGTGCCGGACTCGTTTTTCACCTTGTTCGGCGATGAGCGCCCCGACGTCTCCCTGCCGCCGACCGAACGGATCGCCTACCTGAACGAGGCGGCCGGCCGGGCCCTCGGGAGCGGTCCCGGCGGAGAGATCGTGCTCCGGGTGGAACGGCCGGCGCTCCTCCCGGCCGAGAGCGTCGCCGGCCGCAGCGACGACCGCTTTTTCCCGCTTCGCCTGAAGGAGGCGGACGTCCTGCCGGCCGGCCGGGGCGCCTCCTTCGGGCTCGCGAACGACCAGGCCGCGCCGCTCAATGTGTTCGTGTCCTGGGAGCTCCTGGCCCGGGCGGCCGGGCTGCACGGCAAGGCCAACCTGCTGCTGGCGAAACGGCGCGCGGGCGGGCGGCTTTCTTCCGAGGAGCTGGCGCTGGCCCTGAAGGCGGAAATGCGCCCGGCCGACTTCGGGATCGAGGTGCTGGAAGGCGGCGGCCGCCGGCGGGTCGAGGTGCGGGACGACCGTCTCTTCGTGCGCCCGGGCGTCGAGGCGGCGGCGCTGGACATGGATCCCGCCGCGCGCGCCCGGCTCGTCTATTTCGCGAACGGGATCGGCGCGGCGCCCTACTCGTTCGTCGCGGCCGTCGATCCGGCCGACCTGCCGGTTCCGCTCAAGGACAATGAGATCATCGTCAGCGACTGGCTGGCCGCGGACCAAAAGCTGCGGCCCGGCGGCGAGGTAACGCTGGCTTATTACGCCGTCGCGGACGACGCCACGCTCGCGGAAAGGGAGGCGCGCTTCACGGTGCGCGCCGTCCTGCCCCAGCGGGACCCGGTTTTCGACGCGCGCCTGACGCCCGATTTTCCCGGCCTGACGGACGAGGCCGAATGCCGTTCGTGGAAGTCCGGCGTGCCGATCGACTTTTCGCGGATCAGGCCGAAGGACGAGGCTTTCTGGCGCCGGTTCCGCGCCGCGCCCAAGGCCGTCGTCGGGCTGGCCGAGGGACGGAGACTGTGGGCCAACCGCTACGGCGATTCCACCTCGCTCTTTCTCCGCTCCCGGGGTCGTTGGTTCGACCACGCGGCCGCCCTCGTCAGGCGGCTCGATCCGGCCGCTCTCGGTTTCGCCTTCGTCCCGCTCCGGGCGGAAGCCGCGGCGGCGGCCGCGTCGGGGCTCGACTTCACCGGCCTGTTCGCGGGCCTGGGTTTTTTCGCCGTGGCCGCCGGACTGCTCCTGACCGCCTTCCTTTTTTCCGCCGCCGTCGCGGACCGCCGGCGGGAGCTGGGTCTCCTGCGGGCGGCCGGATTCTCCCGCGGACGCGTTTTTTCAAGAATCGGTCTGGAAGGGGCGGCGGTGGCCGCGGCCGGCTGCACGGCGGGCGCCGCGCTCGGCGCGGCCTTCGCCGGAGCGATGATCCTTCTCCTGAAAAGCCTTTTCGGCGGGGCGATCGGGGAAGGCGACATCGGCTTCTATTTTTCATGGGGTCATTGCGCGGCCGGCCTGGCATTGAGTTTCGTCTTTTCCCTGGCCGTCTTTTCATTGACCCTCGTCCGCGAAACGCGGCGGCCGATCGCGGGGCTCCTGTCCGGCGTTCCGGACGGGAGACGGAGGAGGAAAAAGGCGAGGCGCTGGTGGCGGTTCGCGGCCGGGGCCGTGTCGATCGGCTTCGCCCTCGTCCTCACCCTCGGCTTTCAGAAAAAGGGGATCGATCCCGCCTTTTTCTTCGCCGCCTCCGGCCTGGCCTTCGCCGGACTTCTTTTCCTCCTCGACGGCGCACTCGTCTTCGCGCGCGGAGCCCGCGCGGGACTGCCCCGGGGAAACGCGGCGCGCGCCCTGGCGGCCTTGCGCCTGAACCGCGGCCGCACCCTGACGAGCGTCCTCGTGCTGTCCCTGGGCGTGTTTTTGGTCGCGGCCGTCGGGGCCAACACCTATTCTCTGCCGGCGGACCCGTCGCGGCGGAACACCGGCACCGGCGGTTTCGCGCTCTGGCTCCAGACCGCGGCGCCGGTGGCGGACAACCTCAACGACCCGGCCGCCCGCGCGCGTTTGGGGCTGGCCGATCTTCCGGCCGGAGTGAGCTTCGTCCCCATGCGCGTGCGCCCGGGAGACGACGCGAGCTGCCTCAACCTGAACCTCGCCCGCAATCCGGAGGTGGTCGGCGTGAACCCGGCGGAACTCGCTTCGCGCCGGGCCTTCACTTTCGTGGCTTCGGTGTTCCGCTTCCCGGGCGGGGCGAGCCCCTGGAACGCGCTCGACAACGGGCCGGGCGCGCCCGTGCCGGCGGGACAGGTCGCGGCCATCGCGGACGAGGAGAGCCTCACCTGGAACCTGGGCCTCGCCGCCGGGGACGCGTTTTCGATCAGGGACGGGGCCGGCCGGGAGCGCGGCGCCCTCGTGGCCGCGGCGCTCGCCAATTCGCTGTTCCAGGGGAGCGTGATCGTCTCCGAGGACGAGTTCCTGCGGCTCTACCCGGCGGCGTCCGGGTACACGCGCTTCCTGGTGGACGCGCCGGGATTTTCGGCCGCGGCCCGGAAGGCGCTCGCCGCGACGCTGCGGGACCGCCTGCGCCCCTTCGGGGCCGATGTCGAGCCGACCGAGGCGCGGCTCTTCCGCTACAACCGCGTGGCCGACACCTACCTCCTCATGTTCCTCGTCCTGGGCGGGCTCGGGCTCCTCATCGGCATCGGCGGGTTCGGGGTGCTCGTGCGGCGGAATCTCGCGGCCCGGCGCGGCGAGATCGCGCTCATGCGCGCCGTCGGCCTACCGGCCCGCGACGTCTTCCGTTCGCTGCTCGTCGAGCAGCTCATCGTCCTGGGGGGCGCCCTCGCGGTCGGGCTCAGCGCCTCGCTCGTCGCCCTGCTCCCGGCCGCGCTCAAGGCGCCGGGGCGGCTGCCCTGGGCGATCCTCATCTGCCTGTTCGCGGCCATGGCGGCCGGCGGGTGCCTCTGGGTCCGCCGTTCGGTGCGCGGCGTGCTCGGGGGAGACGTGATCGGCGTGCTCAAGAACGAATAAGCCGTTGAAGGAAAAGTGAACCACCGAGAGCACCGATGGGTATCTCACAACGCAGTTTCCAGTGACCGATAACACCGATTTAGAGAAAAGAATCATGTATAAACGCGGATAGAGTAATAAAAGGAAGAAAAAATCTTCAGGAATTGTCTTTTGAC
>CAZKOS010000171.1:0-4138 GCA_964554445.1 uncultured Spirochaetaceae bacterium
TGATGGTGCGGCGGCTTTTTGTGGGGCTGCACTTTCTCGATTTTTCGCGGTTGAGGTCGACGGCGGCCTCTGGCGGTGAGGCAACCAAAGGCGGTAAAAGCGACCAGCACCAAAAGCGTGCCCGCAATAATTCTTCTCGAATGCTGCATGCTGTTCCTCCTTCACAGTCTGTCTTGTTTCTGCTTTATTACAATTATAGTGCACGGCGGCCGGTTGTAAACATCCTTTTCGGTATGTTCGATCGCTTGGCCCGCGGCGGAGCGCCGGGCAGCCCCCTCTTGCGTTTGTGCCGGGCCCGCCGTATAGTGACCGCAGGACGCCGCCCGAGCGGCGGCGGTCCGCGAAAAAAACATGCGAGGCGCGCGATGGCGATTTCGATTATTCTTCTCCTGGCGACCGCGGCTTGTACCTGGCCCGGGCTCGTGTCCGTACGGCGGGAGGCGGGCGCAAAAATACTCAGGGCCGCCATGCTGCCCCAGGGCGCGGCCGGCGCCGCGCTCATCCTGGCCGCGGTCGCGTCCGCGGTCGCGGGCGTCATATTTCCCCAGGCTCCCGCCAAGGAGGGAGCCGCCCTCACGCTCCTGTCGCAGTGGCTGGCGAACGTCACGGTCTTCGTCGCGGGCGTCGTCTTGAGCTCGGGCCTCGTCGTCGGGCTCGTTTCCCGCCGGGCCGCCGCCGAAGTCGCCGAGCGGACGGAAGGGAAATATTTCGCGCTGGCGGCGTTCCTGCCCGTGCTGGGGGCGTTCTGCCTCGTCCTGGCGGCCTGGTGCCTGTTCCTGCCCGCGCTGCCGCCGCTTCCCCCCGGCCCGCCTCCGGCGCCGGGGCCTTAGCGGATTGTTACGTCTTGAGGGTCAAGCGATCTTTCTTTGGCTAGAGGTCAAGGAGGACACGAAGAGTACGAAGAAAACGAAGCACTCGAAGGAAGAGAGAAGGAGCAAAAAATAAATTCCGTGCAAAACAATAATCCGCTCTTTTCTCTACCTTAGTGTTCTTCTTCCCCTTCGTGGTCTTCGTGTCCTTTTCAGGAACGTCGCTCTTTACCGGTTCTTTAGGTCCCGGAAACACTCAAGGACCCTTTACTCTATCTTGAATTTCCCCACCGCCCGGTTCAATTCACCGACCACTTCCCGGTTCTTCATCGTCACCTTGCCCAGCTCCTCGATCGCCTCCTTGAGCACGTTGAGGTTCGTTCCCTGGGAGCGGGCGGCCGTCCGGATGTCAGCGGCCGAGCCGACGAGCAGGTCCATGTTTTCGCGGATTTTCGTGCTCCGGGCGAACTGGTCCTCGGTCTGCGCCTGGATGTGCTGCGTCGTCTGAATGATGCTCCCCACGGAATCGAGGATCTCCCGGGCCCCGGCGTCCTGCTCCTCCATCGCCCGGGCGATCGAGGTCATGAGGACGGTGCTCTTGTTGATGTCGGAGGCGATCCGGGCGAGCGCCTCGCCGGTCGTCCGGGAAAGCGCGGCTCCATCGCTCACCGACCGGGTCATCGCCTCCATTTCCGATTCGATCTGGATCGCGCTCTGGGAGCTCTCCTCGGCGAGCTTCTTCACCTCGTCGGCCACCACCGAAAACCCCTGCCCGAACGAGCCGGCGTGGGCGGCCTCGATGGAGGCGTTCATGGCGAGGAGGTTGGTCTGGCCGGCAATGCGCGAGATGACGGCCACGATCTCGGTCACCAGCCGCGAGGCCTTTTCTATCCCCTCGATCGCCTCAATGGTCCGTCCGACCTTTTCCTCGCCGTCCCGGGCGAGCGTCACGAGCGAGTCGGACAGGGAGCGGGCCTCCCGGCTCGACGTCGTCACCGAGGCGATATTGGCGCTCATCTGGTTGATGGCGGAAGACGTCTCTTCAATGAAGCTCGCCTGGGTGGAGACGCTTCCCTTCACGTTCTCGATCGAGGAGAGGATTTCCCCGATGGCGTGGGTGGCGCTCCCGACCGCGTTGGCTTGCCGCTCGGCCTCCGCGTTCACCCGGCCGGCGCTCTCGGATATCTCGGCGGAAGAGGCCGAACATTTCTCAATGAAGCGGTTGAGCTCCTCCGAGGTGGAAGCGGTCCGCTCCGCCTCGGCCCGCACGCGGCCGAGCAGCCCGCGCAGCGTGTCGATCAACCGGTTGTAAAGCGCCGCCAGATCCCCGAGCTCATTGTATTGCACGAGGGGGAGCCGCCGGGAAAGGTCTCCCTCCCCGGCGAGGAGACGCGCCAGGTTGGCCGAAAAGGTCTTCAGATACGAGCTGGTCTCGCTCGAGAAGAACAGGGAGAGGGCCAGGCTGAAGGCGAGGAGAATGAGAAAAAAGACGCCCGAGGTCAGCAGGTAATCCCATTCCTTTTGCAGGAAGGGATCCCCGGCCGCGGACGCGGTCGCTGCGCCCGCCGCCTCGGTCGGAGCGATTGCGGCGGCGGTCGGCGGGACCGCGGCGGAGGATCGGATTTCCCGGGAATAGACGCTGAACCCCGCCACGCCCATCATGGCGCCGAAGAGCATCGCGAGGCCGAAAGGAAAGAGAACGTTTTTCAGGCGCAGGCTCATGTCGCTCATGCGCCGCCCGTCGCCGGCGGCGAGCTCGTCGCGGCTCGCGACGTTGAGAATGCGCTTGGCGCCGGAGAGGAGCACGGAGTTCTCGAGAATGATGGTGAGCGAGCAGATGAATCCGATGATGACGTTGTAAACAACGGTGAGCAGGGGGACGGGCAGGAAGAGGCTCGTCCCCTTCGCGAGGGCCGCGGGAATCAACCGGCCCAGCGGGCCGAAGAAGAAACCGAGGACGTTGAGAACGATGATGACCGCGGGCAGCCTCAGCATGGCGACGAGCGCCCGCCGCCGCTCGACGGGGTCCGGCCGGCCGCCCGTTTCGATGGTCTTCAGGCAGGCCACGAGCGGGGCGAGAAGCGAATGGTTGACGAACACCGCGACGACGACGAGGCCGCCGACGATGACGGCGAAGAGCGGCAGGTCTTCCAGGGCGGAGATCCAGTCGCGGTTGACCACTTCGGTGTTGAAAATCCACATCATCGTCACGAAGGCGAGGGCGGTGGCCGCCATGCTCAGGTTGATCTTGAAGCGGATGTGGGGATGAACCATTCCTTCCTCCTCGCGGGGGACGAGCGGCGGGCGGATCGCGCGCAGGTCCGCCGCTTCCTCACGCGCACATTTCAATTATAGGAGGCGTGATGTGAAAATGCACACAAATTAGCAGGTTGTTGAAAAAGTTGAGCTTTTCAACAGCCGGTAAGGGGAAATCAACCGGTGGTCCGCTTGAGCTTGGAGCGGAAATTGGACTTGGGGTCGTTGATGATGGCGCGCACGTATTCCAGATTGCTTTCGATCGCCTCGCCGTACAGGTCGCGGTCGACGCGGAACCGCTCCTTGAAATGCCGCCTCGCGTAGAGGTGGACGCCGCCGTAATCCTTTTCCAGGCGGGAGCGGACGATGTCGTAGAATTCGACCGTGCGGCGGATGACGTCGTACTCGGTGTTGTAGCCGTTGATGTCGGCCTCCCTGAACTCGTAATACAGGAAGAGGAGCTTTTCCAGGTAGACCCGGTCCGACATCTGGGCGACGAGATCGGCGGCGCCGAGGAGCGGGGCGGCCGTCCGTTCGGCGAGCGGCGCTCCCGCGTCGCGCTTGCGGAGCGGGGCGGTTTCGGTGGAGTCGATGTAGCGGCTGACGACGGACACGTCCTCCCCGGACAGGCCGAGGGCGGCGGCGTTGTCGGCCACGAATTCCTTGCTCCGCGTGACGTGCTCGCGCGTGTACTTGGCGCCGGTGCCCAGGGTGTCCCATACCTTCTGGATGTATCCCGAATCGTGAAAGAGGGAGGCGGCGAGCAGGCGGACCGCGGTCGCCTCGTCGAAGATCCCCTCGCCCAGGTTGAACCCGTCGATGATCCGGATCACGGCGAGAAATGTGTCGACGGTATGGGCCAGGTCGTGGTACTCGGTGTTGCAGCGGCGGTAGCCGGGGAAGCGGCCCGCGAAAAGGTCGGTCGCCCGGCCGAACAGGCTCGCGACCGGGGCGAACGCGTCCGCCGGGTAGTGGAAGGCGAAAATCCTCCGTGCTTCGTCGAGCACCGCTTGCGGGGAATTGGCGGGGAGAAGAACTGACAATTGCGGCTCGTTCACCGAGACCCTCCGGAC
>CAZKOS010000171.1:4238-6909 GCA_964554445.1 uncultured Spirochaetaceae bacterium
CGCCCGTGTTTTTCCAAAATAAACTTGCAAACCGCGACCGGGAGGGATTATAATGACAGCGTCACATCGTTTCCGGAAGGAGATTCCGATGCGTATAAAAACCCTGTTTACGGCGTGCCTGCTCCTGACGGCGCTCGCGGCGCCGCTTTTCGCCCAGGACCAGCAATTTTCAAAGCGCGACGTCTACACCAAGACGTTCCCGATCGAGCGGATCTACGTCTGCCGGTACGGGTACATGGTGGCGTACCGGAATTCGACCTACAACCTCGAACAAATCTACATCGGGAACCAGAATTTCGAAGGCACGACCGGCAAGGCCGTGATCGTTTTCGGCAAGGGGCCGGAGTATCCCTATCTTTCCGTCACCTGGATCGACGGCCAGATCGACCACGTCGTCATCTACGCCGTCGACGGTACGTCAGGCACGTACGTTTTGCACGGCACGGACGAGCAGCTCAAGCAGCTGTTCGCGGTTCCGCTGGAGATCAAATTTTAATGGATCGGTTTCCGCGCCTGCTCGAAGCCATCCGGCGGGAACCCCTCGCCGGATGGCTTTTTTATAACCAGCACCACCACGACGAGATCGCCGACCGGATCCTCGGGGTCGAGGCGCGGGCGGCCAATACCCGGCCCTGGCTCTGCCTTTGTTCCGCCCGCGGCGACGCCGTCAAGCTCGTGCCCGCCGTCGAGCCGGGCGTCCTCGATCATCTCCCGGGCCGCACCGTCGTCTACCGCGGCCGCGAGGAATTCGCGGCCAGGTTGGCCGAGCTCGGCCGCGGGTCGTCCGGCGCGGGCGGCCCCTGGGCCGCGGACTTTTCCGCCCGATTCCCGCGCCTCTCGTTCCTCGACCACGGTTTCGCGCTCCAGGCCGAGGCGGCGGGCTTCCGGTTGGCGAGCGCCGACGGGCTCATCCCCGCGGTCTTGAGCGTCCTCTCGGCTGAGGAGCTGGAGAGCCACGAGCTGGCGGCGCGCGCCCTGCGCGCGATCGTGGAAACGGTCTGGGAGCGGATCGCCTCGTCCTTTTCCGGGAAGAAAAAAACGATCCGCGAGGGCGACGTCCACGGCTGGATCGTGGAGCTTTTCGAGCGCCATGATCTCGAAACCGACGGGCCGCTCATCGTGGGCGCGGGCCGGAACACCTCCCTGCCGCATTATTTTCCCGGCCGGGCGGGGGAAAAACTCGAACCGGGCCGGGTGGTTCAGCTCGACATCTGGGGCAAGCTGAAGCGGCCGGACGCGGTCTACGCCGACATCTCCTGGTCGGGATTTCTGGGCGCGAGCCCGCCCGCCGAGGTCGAGCGCGCCTTCCGGGCCGTGCGCGAGGCGCGCGACCGGACCGTCGCCTTCATCGCCGGGAAGCTCGAACGCGGAGAGACCGTGAGCGGGGCCGAGGCGGACGCCCGCGCCGAGGAGAGCCTCGCGGCGGCCGGTTACGGCGACTGGATCCGTCACCGCACCGGGCACTCGATCGACGCCGAGGTGCACGGCTTCGGCGTCAACCTGGACGCGCGCGAATTCCCGGACGACCGGCCCCTGGCGGAGGGGACTTGCTTTTCGGTCGAGCCGGGGGTATACTTGCCTGATTTCGGAATTCGCTCGGAAATAGACGTCTATATTAAAAACGAACGACCCGTTATCTCCGGAGGGACGCCCCAACACGAGCTCCTCCTCCTAAAAGAGTAAAGAGCGGTTTACATGGTTCAATCGGCAATCCCCGAGGCGCTCGATTTCCTCAGGGAACATCAATATTTTCTCCTTGTCGGCCACCTGGAACCGGACGGCGATTGCCTCGGCGCCCAGCTCGGCCTGCGCTCCCTCCTCGAGCGGCTGGGCAAGCGGGCGGTCGCGCTGCAGGACGGCCCCTTCGACAGGCCCGAGACCGAGGCCTTCGCCCCTCTCTTCACCTTCGATATCCCGGAAGAGGTCCCGGGAGAGGCCGTCATCGTCCTCGACTGTTCCACTTCGGACCGGATCAGCGAACGGTACAAGCCGCTGCTCTCCCGCCCGGTCCTCGTCATCGATCATCACGCGGTCGGCGAGCGGTTCGGTACGGTCAGGTTCGTCGATCCGCACGCCGCCTCGACCGCCTCGCTCGTCACCCGGTTTTTTCCGGCCCTGGGCGAAACGCCGACCCGGCAGGAGGCCGAGTGGCTTCTTTTCGGGCTGTGCACGGATACCGGATTTTTCCGGCACTGCGAAAGCGGCTTTACCGAGGTCTTCGAAACGGCTCTCATGCTCACCAGCCACGGCGCCAGCCCCAAGGCCGCCTACCAGGCCATGTTCGGCAACCGGAGCTTCTCCCAGCGCAAGCTCCTCGGCCGCCTGCTCCAGAACGCCCGCAGCCTCCACGGGGGACGCCTCGTCATCATCACCCAGTCCCGGTACGAGAAGGAGGAGGCCGGTCCCAATGTGCGGAGCTCCGAGGAGCTCTACAGCCTCTTCCAAACGGTGAACGGGGTGGAGGTGATCGTGTTTTTGCGCGAGGAGGCGGAGCGGCTCGTGTCGGTGGGCCTGCGCTCGCTCAACGACTTCGACGTCTCGGAGATCGCCCGGCGCTACGGCGGCGGCGGACACAAGCTCGCGTCCGGGTTCAATTTCCAGGGCTCCCTGGAGGGGGCCTTCGGACTGATGCTCAAGGTTTTCGATCAGGCGTTTCAGAATTGACCGCGCC
>CAZKOS010000172.1:0-6901 GCA_964554445.1 uncultured Spirochaetaceae bacterium
CATCGCGGACAATCCCTCGGTGATCAACCGCTTCGCGATTCTGCTGATCGAATGACCGGAGGCTCGCTTGCAGAGGAGAAACCGGTTTTTGATGGAGAGCATGGGGAGAGGCGGAAATAAAAGCGAGAGCGGAAAGCGAAATGGCATCGATTCTTCCTTACCTTCTCAACTGTTTTCCGTTTTTCATTCCGGTCTTCGTTTGGAACCTTATTTTTTATCGTAAACTCCCCTCCGGCTATCGGAAACCCGTCTGGGATAATGTCGCAAAACCGATCCGCGTCCTCGAAAACCTGTTCCGCGCCCTCGTCTTCATCTTGCCGATATTTTTAAAATTGGAATTCGCGACAATTGTTCAGCGGGCGGGAGCGATCTGCTACGGGGTGGGGATCGTCGTTTATGTTTCTTCATGGCTCATTGTCATCCGCCGTCCGGAATCGCGATGGTCACGGAGCGCCGTCGGATTCATGGCACCGGCCTGGACGACGATCGGCTGGCTCGCCGGCATCGGGCTGATCGGTCAAACCCCGACGCCGCCCGGGATTCCCTACAACTTCCTCGTCTACGCCGGGGTCGCGGTCGTATTTTCCGCCGTTCACACGGCCCGCGCCTTTCTGGTCTTCCGATCTCAAAAGCGGTGACCGCGCCTTCCTCACTTCCTGCGATCGGGTTCGATGATCCCGCCGCCCAGCACCGCGTCCCCGTCGTAGAAGACCGCCGACTGGCCGGGCGTGACGAACTCCGGCCGCTCGAGAATGACGCGCACCCGGCCGTCCCCCCGGGGTTCGAGGAGGCAGTCCGCTTCGCGGGTCTGGTAGCGGATCTTGACCGCGCAGCGCCGGGATTTCTCCGGCGGGTCGATGAACCAGTTCGCTTTCCCGACCGCGAATTCGCGCCGCCTGGCCTCGTTCTCCCGGCCGACGACGATGCGGTTGGCTTCCGGCTCGATCCCGGCCACGTACCAGGGCCCGTCGCTCAAGGAAAGCCCGCGCCGCTGGCCGACGGTGTAGCCGATATAGCCGCTGTGCTCCCCGCGCTTCCGGCCTTCCGTATCGACGATCTCTCCCGGCGCGCCCAGGTCGGCGCGGCCCGTCTCCCGCACGATGAAATCGATGTAGCTGCCGTCCACGAAACAGGCGTCCTGGCTCTCGGGCTCCTCGGCCGCGGACAGGCCGTGGAGCCGCGCGAAGTCGATCGTTTCCTTTTTCAGCATGTCGCCGAGGGGAAAGACGAGCCGGGGCAGCAATGCCGGCGGCAGACGGTAGAGCATGTAGGACTGGTCCTTCACCGGATCGCGGCCCTTGCGGATGAAATACCTTCCGTCCTCGTTCCCCACCCGGGCGTAGTGGCCGGTGGCGAAGAGAAGCTCCTCGCCGTTCGCGAGCAGGCCTTCCGCCAGAAGTTTTTTACGGAGCTCGTCGTAGAAGAGCGTGAAGCGCACCCGCTCATTGCAGCGCACGCAGGGGTTGGGAGTGGCTCCCGCGACGTAGGAGGCGATGAACTCGTCGACCACTTCCCCCCGGAAGGCGGCCTGCACGTCGACGACGAAATAGGGGATGGAGAGCCTGCGCGCCAGGTACTCGGCGCGCTTGAAGACGGTGAGGCTGCAGCAGCGCGAGTCGGGCCAGATGAAATGGGTGGCGCCCACGAGACGCGGGTACCGTTCGCGCAGCAGGAGGGCCGCCACCGAGGAATCCACGCCGCCGGAAAGCGCCACGGCCGTCAGTTGATCCATGGAAGGGAATTTAGCACGGGCCGCGGCGAAAGGCAAATCCGGAACTGGCCGCACGGTCCGGTTTACCCTGAAATCGATTGAACGGAAAATTCCGGGCAATCGCGCGGGATATTTCATATACTACAAAGAGCGGGACGGGTATGAAGGGAAGGCATCGGCGGCGCGGCGGCCGCTGACGCGAATCGCAGCGATCGATTGACGCGCCGCCGGCCCGTCGCTATACTGCCGCCTGAATCAAAATAATCCGATTCCGGCCTCGCGCCTTCGAACGTCAAGCGGACATCAGGTCGATCGAATCGCGGCCGGCCGCCCGACGAGCGTACCCGGGGAGAGCTTCAACGGCCGCGGAGAACGCCGCCGTCCCGTGATGCCGGCCCAGTCACCCGCAGCGGGTGATTGAATTTGCAAATACAGGAGTTGTTCGATGAGCACCAGCCCCGCGGCCCAGGCCGCCTTCTACGCCTCAACCGCAGATTCCCTTCCGGCCGAACCGGCCGTTGTCCCGGTCACCGACGGTCGGCCGCACGTCGCGGTCTACCCGGAAGCGACGCGCCAGACCATCGAGGGGTTCGGCGGCTGTTTCAACGAGCGGGGCTGGCGGGCGCTCTCGGTGCTCGATCCGGCGGCCCGGCGCGAGGTGCTGCGCCGGCTCTTCGACCCGTCCGACGGACTCGGATTGCGCGTCTGCCGCGTGCCCATCGGGGCGAACGATTACGCCGTCGACCGCTACTCGCTGAACGAGACCGACGGCGACGTCGAGATGACGCGGTTTTCGATCGAGCGCGACCGCGTTTCGCTCATTCCTTACATCCGGGAAGCGCTGGCCGTTCAGCCCAAGCTCAGGCTCTGGGGCTGCGCCTGGTCCCCGCCGACCTGGATGAAGGACAACCGCTCCTTCGACTCGGGGAATTTCCTCGACGATCCCCGCATCTACCGGGCGTACGCCCTGTATCTTCTCAAGTTCATCCGCGCCTACCGGGCCGAAGGGCTCGCCATGGAAGCCGTGGCCGTCCAGAACGAGCCCGGCACGCTGACGAATTACCCGTCGTGCGACTGGACCCAGGTCCAGTACCTCGTCTTCATCCGGGACCACCTCGGACCGCTCTTCCGGGAGGAGGGGCTCCGCGACGCGATCATGCTCGGCACCTTCAACCAACCGACGCTCATGGGCCACGCGCTCACCGTCCTCACCGACGAGCGCGCCCGCCGTTACGTCTCCAGCGGCGGCCTGCAGTGGTACGCGTTCGAGCTGGCCAAGCAGATGAAGGCGGTCGCGCCCGGGCTCAAGCTGTGGCAGACCGAGACCGACTGCGGCAACTGGCCCTGGATGCCGGGCTTTAATCCGGAGACGCCGCCGAACGACGCGGGCTACGCCTGCTTCACCTGGGAGAAAATCCGCGACTGGCTCAAGGCCGGCGTGACGGTGTACGATCTCTGGAACATGGTGCTCGAGCCGACGGGGAAAAACATCGATTCAAAGCGCGCCTGGCCGCAAAACAGCCCGATTACGATCGACCCCGAGACGCGCGCCGTCCGCTACACCCCCATGTACGCGGCGGTCGCCTCGTTCGCGCGGTTCGTTCCGCCGGGCTCCCAAGTAGTCGAGACCGAGGGGCCGATCGGCGATGCCGTCGGCTTCGTCGATCCGACGGGCCGCACGATCGTATCGCTCTTCAACCGGAAAGGGACGCGGGACGAGATTCCGGTGCTCGTCCGGGACCGGGTCTACGGCGTCAGCATGGAGCCGCTCTCCTTCGGCACGCTGGTGGTCGAGCCCGTTTAGGATCACGTCGGACCTCGTCCTTTTTCCGGCCTTGCCTGTTCCGGCGACGTCTTCCCATGCGAAGATGGTAAAAACCTCACATTCACAAACATCATAAATATTTTCAATTAGCGCTTGTAATTCGGCCGCAGTTCCTCTATATTAAACCATACGTATACGTATACGTATGGTTTCAGGGAGGACCTTTTGAACATAAAAAACATCGTCTTCATCGAGCCGGTGGCCGAAACATTGAATATTTTCACGAAATTCAAGCTTCCGCGGCTGGGAACCATTCTCCTCGCCACCATCCTGAGGGATAAAGGATACGGCACGCGGGTGTACATCGAAAAAAAAAGCCAGATTCTCGCCTTGAACCTCAAGGCCGACCTGGTGGCGATCTCGACCATCACCGCCACGGCCTTCTCCGCCTACGCCCTAGCCGACCATTTCCGCCGGCGCGGAATACGGGTGGTCATGGGCGGACCCCACGTGACCTTCATGCCCGGGGAGGCCCTCGAGCATGCGGACTACGTGGTGCGGGGCGAGGGCGAAACGGCCCTGCCCGCCCTGGTGCGGGCCCTCTCGGACGAAACCACGCTTCGCAACGTGCCCGGTCTGGCATTCAAGGAAAAAGGCAAGGAGATCCTGAACGAAGCCGCTCCCCCGGTCGAGGACCTGGACGGCCTCCCCTACCCGGATTTCGACCTGGTCCACAATTACCGCCGCAACCTGGTCCTGGGCAGGCGCACCATCCCGGTGCAGACCTCGCGCGGCTGTCCGTTCGACTGCACCTTCTGCTCGGTCACCGGGATGTTCGGTCGCCGGCTCCGCTTCCGCTCGGTGGACAACATCATCGCCGAGCTGCGCCGTTACCGCCCTGAAAAAACCATCATCTTCTTCTATGACGACAACTTCGCCGCCAACAAGCGCCACACCAAGGAGCTGCTGCGCGCCATGATCGCCGCGGACCTGGGTTTCGAGTGGAGCACCCAGGTGCGGACCGACGTCGCCTCGGACCCCGAGCTCCTCGACCTCATGCGCCGGGCGGGGTGCGCGACCCTCTACATCGGCTTCGAATCGATCAACCCGGCGGCCCTCCGGGAAATGAAAAAGGGACAGACGGCCGAGGATATGCGGTTCGCCGTTCGCGAGATCCGAAAGCGCGGCATCCATGTCCACGGCATGTTCGTCTTCGGTTTCGACGCCGACACGGACGCGACGGTCCGAGAAACCCTCCGCTTTGCCATCCGGGAAAAAATCGACACCGCCCAGTTCATGATTCTCACCCCCCTCCCCGGCACGCAGTTCTTCCGCGATATGCAGGCGCAGCGGCGGATCATCGACTACTACTGGACCCACTACGACGCGCACCACGTCAAGTTCAAACCGGCGGGCTTCTCGAGCCTGGAGCTGCAGTGGGCCCAGATCCGCGCCCACGCCCGTTTCTACACCCCGCGCCGCCTCATCGCCCGGCTCTTCCGGGGCCGACCGGCCGCCTTCGCGATCGGCCTGTACGCCAACAGCCTGAACCGCCAGTGGAAACGGCTCGAGCGCGCCTACCTCCAGTGGCTCAAGTACTACTGCCGGGTCTACCAGCAGTAAGGAGCCGCCCGGCTTTTTTCAAGTCCCTCTTCGCAAGACCTTGCCGTCAGTCCCGGCTTTCACTATCATGAACCCCGCCCGCCGATAACCCGTCCGCGCCCGGCAAGGGAAGTCGGGAGGCCGAAACGAAATGCCCGTATATTTCTCCGCAGGGACGTTGGAAAGGAGACCGCGTGGACTGGCAGGAGCGGATGAACGCCGCCCTCGAGTACATCGAGAACAACCTGGAAGGGGAGATCGAATGGCACAAGGCCGCGGCCGAGGCCAACTGCTCGACTTTTCACTTCTTGAGGATGTTCGAGGTGATCGCCGGGGTCTGCCCGGGCGAGTACGTGCGGCGCAGGCGGTTGAGCCTGGCCGCGCTCAGTCTCGCCGCCGGGGAGACGAAGGTGATCGACGCCGCGCTCGCCGCGGGCTACGATTCGCCGGACGCCTTCGGCCGCGCCTTCAAGCGCGAGTTCGGGCTCTCCCCGAGCGAGGCCCGCCGGCCCGGTGTCAGCCTGAAAACCTGGCCGCGCCTGGTCTTCTCCGTCTTCCTGAAAGGAGACACGCCAATGGATTTCAGGATCGAACAACACGAGGCGATGAGCTTCACGGGCGTCGCCCTCCGAACGCGGCAGACGAACGGAATCAACACGAGGGAGATCCCGGCCTTCTGGCAGAAGGCGAACGCCGACGGCACCGCGGAACGGATCTACGACGCGCGGCCCGCCCGGTCGAAGATGGGACTGATGGGCATTTGCGTCGACGACTACAACGACAAAACGCAGGAGTTCACCTACCTCATCGGGATCGAGACGCCGGCCGACAAATCACAACTGCCGGCTGGCTGCGTCGACGTCAAGGCCCCGGCCGGGACCTGGGCCGTCTTCCCGAGCCGCGGCCCCATGCCCGGCGCCATCCAGGAAGTGTGGCGCCGTATTTTCCATGAGTGGTTTCCGGCTTCCGGTTACGAGCACGGGCCCGGTCCCGAGCTCGAGGTGTACGGCGAGGGTGATCCGCAGTCTCCCGACTACTACAGCGAGGTCTGGATCCCGGTAAAGAAAAAATAAAAAGAGTGGACGATGAAAGCCGGCGGACTGCGCCGGCTTTTTTTATGGTTCATCCGGGATTCCGGGAAGCGGACAGTCGGTCAATATCCCGAAAATATGGAACGCGTTTATTTTATTCCACCGTCAAAAACAAATAGCCGTCGTGCTCGCGGACGTCTCCGGCCGCGTATTCCACGGGTCGCGCGAAAAGCGGCCCGTCGAAGACGAAGGTGTGATATTCGCCGTTTTCCCCCGCGGCGTCCACGCCCCGCGCCTCGAACTCGCGGATGAGCCCGGGCGCGATCTCGCGGCCGAGGAATTTTTCGCCCAGCTTCTCCTCGTCGCAGGAGACGACGATCGCCCGGAAGCCCGCGGCCAGCACGTCCCAGACGAACTTCGTCCGCTCGCGGCCCCACAGCGGCTCGCGGCATTCGAGCCCGGCCGCCCCGCACACCCGCTCCACCCAGCGGCGGTGGTCCTCGACGTCGATGTCGCCGAACACGCCGCACTCGATCCCGGTTGCCTTGAGATCGGCGAGCGCGGCGGAAAAGACGGCCTCGTACTCCGCCCAGGTCGCCGACCGGAGCTCGTGGGCCAGGCCCATACTCTCCGACTGCCGCCGCAGGACCGCCTCGGAGAGGCCGTGCGAGCGCGACCGGCCGCCGGCCTCGGGCTCGGCCGCCATGATGGTGAGGAGCGACGTGACCTCGATTCCCTCTTTCTTCGCCTCGTAGGTCGCGAAGGCGGAATCCTTGCCGCCGCTCCAGGAAC
>CAZKOS010000173.1:0-6876 GCA_964554445.1 uncultured Spirochaetaceae bacterium
GTCCTCGATCTTGAATTTCATCACCCGGTCGTAGAGCGCGCCCACCAGGGCCGAGTTCTCGGAGGCGAGGGCGAGAACGCGGCTCACTTCCGTTTTCACCTTGGCGTCGCTTTCGAGCAGGCGCCGCATGCTCCCGGTGATCGACTGCGAGTGCGAGACGAACTTGTCGGTCTCCCGCTTGATGTCGTTCGAGACCTGCGCCTGGGTGGCGATGAAGGTTTTGAGTTCCTCGGTCGCCTGGAGGAGGTGCTGGAACGATTTCCGGATCTCGTTCGCCCCCGAGCTCTGTTCGGACATGGCGTGCGTGATCTGGGTGACGACGTCGGCCGAGCGCTTCATGCCGTCGAGGATCTTCTCCAGCTCCCCGCCCGACTGGGCGGCCAGGTCGACGGTGCGCGTGATTTTTTCATCCATCGACCGCATGACGGCGAGGATCTCGCCCGCGCTCTGGGCGGCGAGCTCCGCGAGCTTGCGGACTTCGTCGGCGACCACCGCGAAACCGCGCCCGAAGCCGCCGGCGTGCGCCGCCTCGATGGAGGCGTTCATGGCGAGGATGTTGGTCTGGGAGGCGATGGAGGAGATGATCTCCCCGGCCTCCTTCACCTCCTTCGAGAAGGCGGCGATGTCGGAAACGGCCTCGACCGTGTCGTTCACCGCGTCGCTCCCCTTGGCCGACGAGCCCTCGAGCTCCCCGGTGAGGCGCATTGCCCGCTCCGTGTTCTCGTGCACCTCGTGGATGTTCTCGGTGATCTGGGTGATGGAGGCCGAATTCTGCTCGATGACCGCCGCCTGGTCGCCGATCCGCTCGCGCACGCTCTCGATGGACTGGAAGGCGGTGTCGAGGCTCCGCGCCATGCGGTCGTTGATCGCGCCCTGCCCCTCGAGCGTGGCGTGCACCGCCTGCGTCTCCCCCATCATGGCCTCGATCTCGGCGCCGGCGTTCGACAGTGACGCCGTGAACTGATCGGTGGTCTTCTTGACGTCGAAGGCGGTCTGCTTGACCCGGGAGAAGAGCTCGGACAGGAACTGCATGAAGCGGTTGAAGTTGTGGGTGAGGTGGCCGATCTCGTCGTACTTGGTGATGGGCAGGCGCCGGGAGAGATCGCCCTCCCCGCTGGTGAGCTCGCCCAGGCTCGTGCGGACGTCGTGAAGTCGCCGGTTGAACTCGAGGAAGATCATGAAGCTCGATCCCATGATGATGACGAACAGGCCGATGGTGATGACGGTCGTGTTGCGCGTGTATTCCTCCACGGGAGAGGCGTTGAATTCCGCCGCAAAGCGTTTCAGGATGTCCGCCTTCGACGCGCCGGAGAGCAGCGCCCGGCGGACGTCCTCCCGCAGCCCCCGCTCCTCGTCGAGCCGGTTGAAGGCGGGGAGCGCGATGAAGCACGCCATGTAGACGATGGTGGCGGCGGTGAAAAGGAGGAGGCGCGTCCGGATGCGCATGTCCCGGTCGCCGGGTTTGAGGTAATGGACCTTGAGGAGCTTCTTCGCCGGATCGAGGGCGTAATCCATGAACGTGATCTGGAGCAGGCTGGCGATGAAGGCAGTGGAGAAATTCGTCGCCATGTTGAAGATGCCGAAGCGCAGTCCGAGGGCGAATTCAACCCTGCCGTAATAATTGAGAAAATACATGAGAACGGAGGAGACGCCGTAAAAGGAGAAATTGACCCAAAAGGTGAATTTGAGGACCGTCTTGGTGATGCGCGACGCGCGGACGAGCACCCCTTCCGGGATCCGCTCGCCCGCCCGGGCGAGGTTGTAGAATTTCTGAACGCCCGCGCACAGAAAATAGAAGAGCGTGAAGCCGGCGAGGCTGAAAAACGCGATCGAAAATTTGGACGTCACGTCGTACAGGTCGCTCGTGGCGGCGTTCAAGCCCATCAGGTATTTGCCGAGCGCGGTTTTGTACACGGCGAGGAGCGTGGTCGTGGCGACGGCGATGAGCAGCAGCCTGATGCGGAGGGCGTTGCGGGCGAAAATGTTCGCGTTCATGGTCACCGCCTTTTCTCTGCGCTTCACGGGCAATGACGGCCCACCTCCGCCGGAAAATCCGCCGAGGCGTCAGCCGGTCAACCGCGAGAGTGTAAAACGCTTTTCATCAAAATTCTACGGGGGACGATGACCCCTGTCAAATATTTTTATTATCCTTCGCGCCGTTCCCCTCGGCCTTTTCGGCCGGCTTCTCGGGCTCGAGCAGCCGTTTCCATTCGGCCTGGGAATAGCCCATGACGGAGGCGAACTCCCCGTTGAGTTTGCGCTCGAGCGCGTCGATTTCCTCCCGCTTCATCTTCCCGACCGGGATGAATCCCCCGGCCACCAGGTCGTGGCCGCCCGCGTTGACGGAGTCCCTCACGATCCTCTTGATCACCGTGCCCGCGTTCTTCTTTCCCGAGGAGGCGCGCAGGGAAAGGACGAGGTTGCCGCGGAAGCGGCCGCTGGCGAGCACCCAGCCGATGCGCTCGTGGCGCAGGAAGTAGTCGGCCATCTCCGAAACGATCTCGGGCTGGGGCACGTCCCCCAGGTGGACGCTGATGAGGGTGCGAAAACTCTCAGCGGCGCGCAGGGCCGTGAGCAGGGTTTCGAAGTGCGAGTGGCGGAGGCGGGGGTGGATGATCTCTCCCAAAAGCCGGATGCGGCTCCGCGGATAGACCCACAGGTAGGCGTCGATGTCGAGCTTGCTCGCCTCCCGCCTCATGTTCTGCGTCTCGGAGCTGATGGCGTAGGAGAGGGCGGTGGCGAGGGCCGAGGGAAGCTCGACGCCGCAGGTCTTGAGCAGGCCGGCGAGGATGGTGGCGGTGGCCCCGATCTCCGGCTGGATGATCACGAGGTCGGCGCGGGTGGTGTGCCGGCGCGGGTGGTGATCGATGACGAGGTGGCACTTGCGGCCCGCCGGCAGGGAGTGGTTGCCCGCCCCCGGCTGGGTGTCGACGAAGGCGAGCCGGTCGTAGTTCTTGAGCTTGAGGCGCGCGATCCGCTTCATCCGGATTCCCAGCTTTTTCACCATGGTCCGGTTCTCGGCCCGGCCCACGGCGCCGCCGTACCCGACGCTCGCCTCGAGGCCGTACTTCTGTTCCAGGAAAAACTTGAGGGCCGAGGCGGCGGCGATGGCGTCCGGGTCCGGGTTGTTGTGGATGACGATGAGGAGGCGATTCTCGGGTTTAAAAAGCGCGTCGAATTCGCGCGTCACGGCGGCGCAGTCCAGCGCGCCCCCGCTTTCGATTAAGGCCATAACCACCTTGCCGCCCGCACCGCGGGCTGTTCTTCCTAGTCTACGGACTGGACCCCGTATCGTCAACCATATATTGCCAATAAAGCGAAACATGGTGAGATTTCCTTGAAAAAAATCTATAAGGAACCCAGGAATCCAGGAAAAGAGAGAAACAACAAGATACATTAGTTGCTCAAAGAGAGACGATAACCCTTTTCACCTCCAGAGACGTCTTATTGAAATTGAGCAATAATCCATGTTCTTTTCCCAAGGCTCGGAGGTACGATTTGACTATAGCGAAATGGATATTTTCAATCGCCTTTATTGCTTTCAGTTCAACGACGATCACATCGTTTACAAGTAGATCAATCCTATGTTTGCCGATTTCAACATTGTTATAATAGATCGCAATATCATACTGTTGCCTCACCCCGAATCCGCGTTTATACAATTCAATCACAAGAGCGTTCTCGTATATCGATTCAAGAAAGCCCGGCCCTAACCGTGAATGCACTTTGATGGCAGCCGCGATAATACCTTGTGTTATTTCCTCGTATTTCATCGCATTTTCCTCCCCATTTTTCCTGGTTTCCTGGTTTCCTTATGGATTTTCCTCATAAAAGTAATACGCGATTCCGGCCCTCCCGCATTGCCGGGCATGCAACACTTGCCGCAATGAAGACTTTCCGGCTACAATGCCGCCGATACGAGCGCTTACCTGAGAAAGCGGACCACGCCGATGAAGACCAGCCGACCGTTTCGAATCGTTTTCACCCTCCTGTTTTTGACCTCCCTCGCTCGGGCGCGGGCCGACGAGAACCTGCTCCGCAATCCCGGGTTCGAGGACGCGGCCGGCGGGCGGGCGAAATCGTGGGCCGCCCTGCCCGGCTCGGCCGGCGGTACGGAGACGACCGAGGACGCGTTCGAGGGGAAGCGGTGCCTCGCGATCACGCTGGAGAAACCGGGCGCCGCGGGCGTCTTCCAGACGGTCACGGTGACGCCCGAGACGCTCTACCGGCTGACCGCGCGGGTCAAAACCAAAAATCTGGCCGTGTCCGGCCCGGGCGCGCACATCTTCATCCCCGGGCTGAACGCCCTCTCCAACGATTTTTCAGGCACGACCTCCGGCTGGCGGGAAGTCGCGCTTTTCATTAAAACCGACGCCGGCCAGACCGAGCTCGCGGTCGGCGCGCGCGTCGGCGCGGCCGGAAGGCCGGCGGAAGGAAAAGCCTGGTTCGACGACTTCGCCATGGAGCGGTTGAAGACGATCACCGCGACCTCCGCCGCCGGGCCGGCGTACCGGGCGCCCTTCCCCTGGGGATTGGCCGTCTTCGGCCTGGCGGCCGCCCTCCTCCTCGCCTTCTTCGCCCGGCTGTACGTGAAGCGCCGCCCGCGTCCGAAAGGCCCCCTGCTCGATCTCATCCTGGCCGGCGGCCTGACGCTCGTCTACGGCTTCATCGCCTTCTGGAACCTGGGCTCGTTCGACGCGCCCCAGACGTATTACCAGGCGGAGCGAAAGGGCGAAGGGTTCTGCATCGACCTGGGGGAGCGTGTGCCGATCGGCAAGGTCAATTACTTCCTCGCCCTGGGCGCGGGCTCGTTCGACCTCGATTTCTCCGACGACCTCGCCTCCTGGAAGGGCCGGCAGCGGATCGAGCAGGAGAACATCTACTCCATGATCGAGTGGCGCACGCTCGACGTGGACGCGAGCGCGCGCTACATCCGCGTGACCGCGGTGAAACCGGGCGTCATGCTCGGCGAGATCGGCGCGTTCCGGCGCGACACGGGCGCGCTCGTCGCGGCGCGCGGGATCGTCGCCGCGCCCGGCCGCCTCAAGCCCGCGGGCGACGCCCAGCCGGACGGCGATCCCGCCGCCGCGTGCGACGAGCCGGGCCGCGTGCCCGCGACGCCGAGCTACCTGAACTCCATGTACTTCGACGAGACCTATCACGCGCGCGCCGCCTACGAGCACGTCCTGGGCCGGGACTCGAGCGAGACCACCCACCCGCCGCTGGGCAAGCTCACCATCGCGGCCGGCGTGCTCGCCTTCGGCTTCGACCCCTTCGGCTGGCGCTTCATGGGAACGCTCTTCGGGGTGCTGATGGTGCCGCTCATGTACGCCTTCGGCGTCGCGCTCTTCAAGAAGCGCGAGTACGCCTTCGCCGGCGCCTTCCTCTTCGCCTTCGACTTCATGCACTTCGTCCAGACCCGCATCTCCACCATCGACGTCTACGGGGTGTTCTGGATCATCCTCATGTACTATTTCATGTACCGCGCCCTGAAGCTCGATCCCTTTGGACGGAAGCCCTGGAAATACTTCCTGTTCCTGCTCCTTTCCGGCCTCGCTTTCGGCCTGGGCGCGGCCTCCAAGTGGATCGCCCTCTACGGCGGGCTCGGCCTGGCGGTCGTGCTCGTCGTCGGGTTCGTCTACCGCCTGGTCACGTTCGTGATTCAGTACGTCCGCGCGGGTGTGAGCGCGCGGGCGGAGAAGGACATGGAGGACGATGACGAACGGCCCGCATCGCGCCTCACGCCGAAGCGCTTCGCCCTGCGTTTGATCTCAAGGCCGCTCGTCACGATCGCGCTCTCCGGCCTTTTCTTCCTCGTTCTTCCCGCGCTCATCTATTTCGCCTCCTACCTCCCCTTCCTCGCCGTGCGCGGCCCGCAGCAGCCCGAGAAGAGCGCGATAACGCTCGTGGAGGAACAACAAAAATACATGTACGACTACCACGCCAACCTGCAGGCCTCCCATCCCTTCTCCTCGCCCTGGTACGAATGGCCGGTCATGGCGCGGCCCATCTGGTACTACTCCGGCAAGCCGTACGTGCCGGACAATTTCACCTCGAGCATCTCCGCCTTCGGCAATCCCGCCGTCTGGTGGCCGGGCTCGCTGGCGGCCGCGACCCTCGTTCTCGTCCTCGCGGGGCTCGGCTTTGCGATTGTCATCCTGCTCGTTATGCGGCTCGTGAAGTGGATCATGGCCCGCGACAATCAGGGCAACCGGGAGCTCGTCGGGCGGCTCTTCACAAGGCTCAAGCACTGGGCTTTCCCCGGCCTCTTCATCCTCGCCGCCCTGGCCGCCCAGTACCTGCCCTGGATCGTCGTGCCGCGCAAGCTCACGTTCATCTACCATTTCTTCGCCTCGGTGCCGTTCATCGTCTTCTGCACCGTCTCCGTCATCAAGTTTCTCCTGGAATGGCGCCCCAATGCGCGCCGGGGCCTCATCATCTATCTCGCGATCGTCCTCGCGCTGTTCCTGCTCTTCTACCCGATCCTCTCCGGCTGGCCCGTGCCCACGCCCTTCGCGCAGAGCACGCTCAAGTGGTTCCCGGGGTGGGTCTTCTAGGAGATAAGGACTTCGGGGGTGAAACATGCATGGGCATCGGTGTCATCCGCTGCAATTTGAGTCGAGCCTGCCCTGAGCGAGCGGACTTTTCAGCTGCTTGGTAACGAACTGCTCTCTCCGCGAGCCGAAGGGTGGTTCCCCCCGTCCTCATCAGTGTTATCCGTTCCCATCGGTGCAATCGGTGGTTCCCTTCTCCCCGCAAAAAAAGCCGCCCCCGTACAAGGAGGCGGCTTCAAACTCATTATGGCTCTCCTTTTCTAGAGCCCGAGGGCCTGCTTCATCTTCGCGGCGTAGCGCTTGCCGAACTCGACCTGCGAAT
>CAZKOS010000174.1:0-1239 GCA_964554445.1 uncultured Spirochaetaceae bacterium
CAGATAGAAAAGAACGGCCGGGACTTTTACCTGCGGGCGCTGGAACGGCTCGGGGAAGAGGGCCTCAAGGAATGTTTTTCCCGGCTCGCCGACATGGAGCGCGCCCACGCGGACACGTTCGTCGAGCTCAAGGCCCTCTGCGCAGAGAGGGGCCAGCCCGCCGGCGGGCCCGAGGACTCGGCCGTCTCCTACCTCAAGGCCTTCGCGCGCGGCCACGTCTTCGATCCCGAGGAGGATGCGGGCGCGGCCCTGGCCGAGCTCCGCACCCCGGAAGACGTTCTCAAGCGGGCGATCGTCGCGGAAAAGGATTCGATCGCCCTGTACACGGGCATCAAGGCCTTCATCGCCGACGAGCAGTGCGGCCTGGAGAAGATCGAACGCGTCATCGCCGAGGAGATGAACCACGTCGCCGAGCTCTCGGACCGGCTCGAGCGGCGGGCGGAATCAGGCGGCGGGAACTGAAGCCGCGGGCACCTTCACACGGTCCGCGCTTTCGTAGTATCATCAAAGCGGCGCCGGAACGGCTCCGCCCGAAAAACCAACCGCGAGGGAGTTGATATGCAGAAATACCGCTGCACGATTTGCGACTACATTTATGACCCTGCCCAGGGCGACGCGGACGGCGGCATCAAGCCGGGAACTCCGTTCGAACAAATACCCGACGATTGGGTGTGCCCGGTATGCGGCGCCGCCAAGGCCGACTTCGAGCCAGCCTAACGGAGATGTGAAAAAGTTGAGCTTTTTCACATCTCCGTTTATGAAATTGCCGGATGACGGTCTTGGGTGAGTGAAATATTAACCGCTGACTTTCACGTACGTAGTGTGAACTGTGTACGTAATCCGGCAATTTCTTGTTTACGTTTATGGAAGCTTTTGAAAAACCGCATTCGGTTTTTCAAAAGCTTATACGACTTCATTCTTATGTCGACCGCCGGAAGACGGCCGGGTGAAACGGAAGGAACTTCCCGTCATGAAGCACGCGCCCCCTCCTTTCTTCGCCGCCTACACGGACGTATTGCGCTCGGCCCTCCTCTTCGCCAAATCCGCGATGCGCCGCAACACCCAGCTCATGGACAACATCCGGCTCGTGACCTCGCTCCTCGACGCCGTATCGGGCGTTCCCGAGGCGCTTTTCGCCTGGGACGACGCGAACGAGACGACGCTCCGCAAGAAACTCGAGTACTTCGACAGCCAGTACGCCAAGGCCGGGAACGATTTCAGCCTCATGAAAGTGTACCG
>CAZKOS010000174.1:1339-3577 GCA_964554445.1 uncultured Spirochaetaceae bacterium
TTTATATATTTCATACTAACTTACTAGGAAATAGAGGAGGACTATCTGAGCGGCAAGGGCATGTTCAATGTCTCGACAAGGGTGCAGTACGGCTTCCTGGCCCTGTTGGCCCTGGCGGACGGCGACGGGAAAACCCCGGTCCGCCTCGGCTCCATCGCCCGCGACCTCCATCTTTCCTTCAAGTACCTGGAAAACATCTTCCAGCCCCTGGCCAAGGCCGGCATCGTGCGCGGCACGCGCGGTCCCGAGGGGGGGTACGTGCTCGAGCGGGACCCGCGGACCTTGAGCCTCTACGACATTTTCGGCGCCCTGGAGGGGCCGGTCTTCACCGTGGAGTGCTTCGACGAGGAATCGGTCTGCCGCCACCTGGAGCTCTGCCCGGTGCGCGACCTCTGGAGCGAGCTGCGGGGGTCGCTCGAGAAGTTTTTGAAGCGGCGGACGCTCGCCGACATCAAGAGAAAACACAAGAAACCGGCGGTGCTGGCGCACATGGAGACGTTCGGCGCTTCCGGAGGAGACCCGGGAAAAAAGGAGAGCGCATCGATATGAAGAAGAAATCGGTCTACCTCGATTACAACGCCACCACGCCCCTGCACCCGCGGGTGAAGGAGGAGCTGATCGCCGGGTTCGAGCTGTACGCCAATCCCTCGAGCCTGCACGAGCCGGCGCGGCGGGCGCGGAACCAGATCGAGCGCGTGCGCCAGCTCGTCGCCTCCTTCCTGGACGCCGCCCCCGAGGAAATCATCTTCACCGGCGGCGGGTCCGAGTCCAACAACACCGTCCTGAAGATGCTCTCCTGCCCGGGCTGCACGGTCGACTGCATGTGGCAGGAGGGGCAGGAGATCGTCACCACCGCCATCGAGCACCCCAGCGTCATCAACACGGTGGAATACCTGAAGTCGATCGGGCGGACGGTGCACGTCCTCCCCGTCGACCGCTACGGCACGGTGGACATGGAGGCGTTCCGTTCCGTCCTCTCCGAGCGCACCGGCCTCGTGTCCGTGATGCTCGCCAACAACGAGATCGGGACGATCGAGGACGTGAAGACGATCGCCGCCCTCGCCCATGAACGCGGCGCGCTCGTCCACACGGACGCGGTGCAGGCGATCGGGCGCATCCCGGTGAGCGTCAAGGAGCTCGACGTCGACTACCTGAGCTTCTCGGGGCACAAGTTCTACGGGCCCAAGGGCATCGGCGTGCTCTACGGCCGGCGGGCCAAGCCCTTCTGCACCTTCATCCACGGCGGGCACCAGGAGCAGGGCCGGCGGGCCGGCACCACCAACACCCTCGGCATCATCGGCCTGGGCAAGGCGCTCGAGCTGGTGCGGGACGAGATGGGGGAGACGATGGCGCGCGTCCGCGTCCTGCGCGACAAGCTGAAGGAGGGCATCGCGCGGCTCGTGCCGGACGTGAAGCTCAACGGCCACCCGACCGACTGCCTGCCCAACACCCTGAACGTCAGTTTCACCGGGGCCGAGGGCGAGGCCATCCTCCTCTACCTCGACCTCGAGGGCATCGCGGTGTCCACCGGCTCGGCCTGCTCCTCGGGCTCGCTCGAGCCGTCGCACGTGCTCCTCGCCACCGGCGTGGGGCCCGAGCTCGCCCACGGCTCGATCCGCTTCTCCCTGGGCCGCGAGACGACCGAGGAGGAGATCGATTACGTGCTCGGGGTGGTGCCCGGCGTGATCGAGCGGGTGCGTAAAATGTCGACCGTCTATTCAAGGAGCTGCACATGAGCGATTTCGATTGGGTCTACACGGAAAAAGTGAAGGATCATTTCATCAATCCCCGGAACGTCATGGAGGACGAAGGAACCTTCTCGCCCGACGGCCGCGGCGTCGTCGGGAACATCAAGTGCGGCGACCAGATGCTCATGGCGATCAAGGTCAAGGACGATACGATCACCGACTGCAAATGGAAGACCTACGGCTGCGCCTCGGCCATCGCCTCCACCTCCATGCTCTCGGAGATGGTGAAGGGCATGAGCCTCGAAAAGGCCTACAGTATCAAGCCCCCCGACATCGTCAAGGAACTGGGGGCCCTGCCCGAGCACAAGATTCACTGCTCGGTTCTCGGCGACCGCGCCCTGCGGGCCGCCATCGAGGATTATTACAAGAGAAGCGGGCGGGAGGACAGGATCGTCCGCGAACAGGCGGTCACCGTCTGTCAGTGCATGAACGTGACGGACAAGGACATCGAGCGCGCGGTCCGCGACGGCGCCCACACCTTCGAGGAGCT
>CAZKOS010000174.1:3677-6867 GCA_964554445.1 uncultured Spirochaetaceae bacterium
TTTCTGATTTACATCTTTGGAAGCTGTTGAAAAACCGCTTTCGGTTTATCAACAGCCTCGTAGAGATTTCAACCTGTCGGGAGTATAATTGTATCATGAACCTGAAGCGATGGGCCGCGCTGGCGGCGTGTTTTTTCATTCTGGCCTCGAGCGCGGCCGCGGCCGAGGATTTCCTGTACACCAAGAAATCCGGGAGCGAAGTTTCCTCGTTTTCGGTCCGGATTGAGAAAATCCCCACGGGATACGCGCTCACGGCCGGGACCGTCCGGAACGGCCGATTCTTTCTCGAGGTGAGCATGAAGACGGACGCCCACCTGGCCACCCGCGAATGGACATACGCCGCTCCCGGGGAAAAACTCGCGCTCAAGGCCGTCCGCGAGGGAAACCGGATCGTATTATCCGGCACGCAGGGCGGCCGCCCGGTCAAAAAAACCTTCACCATCGACGGCAAGCCCTGGCTTCAGTTTTTCCCCTTCGGTCTCGAGGAGTTCGCCGTTTCCCGGACGACGAACATCGAATTCTGGGCGGTGAGTCCCACCCTGCTCAACTGCGGCCTCATGAGCGCCGCCAAGAAATCGGTCGAGACGGTCACGAGCCTCGGCCGGGAACAGGCCGCGGTGAGGACCCGCGTCACGCTCGCGGGACCCCTGTCTCTCTTGTGGGGCGCGGATTTCTGGTTGAGCGCCGAAGACGGGCACTATCTCAAATTCGAAGGCACGGACGGTCCCGGCACTCCGGAAACGACCATCGAGCTCGTGCAACGCCGGGTTTGATCCGATATCCAAGGCGATGAAAAAGCGGACACGAAGTTCACGAAGCAAAAGAAGTACACGGAGGAAAAGAAGAAACGAGTTATTTATTCCCGCAAAGCCACGCTTTGTCGGGTATTTCCGATTATAATTCTTTGTCATATCGAGATTTATGTACATCTCGGTATGACAAATAAAAAATGATTGAGTATACCCCGGTGTAAAGCTTCATTTTACATTTTTTTTTCATTCCTATTTTCGTTTTCTCTTCGCAATTGTTGTTTTCTCATGCGATCCAGACCTTCTTCTCAAGTTGATTGATAATACATGAGGGGCACCCCGCCTCCCGCCGTGGGCTCCGTTTTCCTCAGGACGGACCGTTCAGCCCGTCCAACGGCTCGTTCAGTTCCTCGGTGCCCGGCAGAACGAAGCGGCCGTTCCTGATGATGTCGGTCTCGCGGCCGTCCGCGGCGACGGCGGTGATGAGGCCGACCTCTCCGTAGGGAAGGGTGATGTCGACGTGGGTGTCGGTGTAGGCGGAGGCCGGATCGGTTTTCCGCAGGCCGGTCTTTTCGTTTTCCTTGGCGACGATCATCTTCCCGTCTCCCGGATTGTAACTCGGGTGGTCCTCTTCGTGCGAGAAACAAGTGTCACCCACGGCGAAGTGCGGTCCCATCTTCTCTATGATGAGGACGGGCATGCGGTCGAGAATGCCGAAGCGCCGGCTCAGGGCGAAGGCGGGGGTGTTGGTGCCGATCGCGAACTCGCCCAGCGGCAGGGTCTTGTGCGGAAAGAGGAGGTTTTCCTCGATGTAGCGCCGGTTTTCTTCCTCGGTCGGATAATTGGCGCAGCCGTAGCCTGAGACCATCCCGTCGGTGAAGTCGAGCCGGAGGTCGCGGAAGAACCGGCCGAACAGGAACGCTTCCCCCACGTGGAGGGTCCCGTTCGTCCCGCTAAGCCGCGGCGAGGTGAAGACCTCGCCCAGGGGGATGTTGATGTCCGCGCCGCAGTTCACGAAGTTCGTCTCCCGGTCCGGATGGTCCAGGCGATGAAGCCGGACGGTGAGGTCGGTGCGGTTTCCGCCCGTGCCCCGTATGCGGACGCTCTCCGCGGCGTCGAGGGCGTCGATGATCGTTTGCTGGATGATCTCGTACGTCTTCGTGTCGAGGGTGTTGACGACGATCATTTCCCGAAAAATATCCTCGAACCCGTCCCCGATCTCGGCGGAAGGGAAGGCGACGGCGGTGAAGCTCGTCTTCGCGCGCGGCAGCGCCCGGTCGCGGCGTTCGGCCGTCCGGCGGCGGTGTTCGGCCACTATCCGCCGTTGATCCGGGGAGAACTTCACGCTTTCCGGTTTCAGGGCGGGCGAGAACGGTCTTTCCCCGAACGCCTCGACGTACACGCCGCCCGAATACGCTCCGCAAAGCCCGGCGCACGCGTCGAGCGCCGCCTGGTACTCGGTTTCCCAGCGGCCGGCCAAATCTTCCGTGAGGTACAGGCCGGCGTCGAACTGGTGGTCGAAGTGGTACTGCCGGTTGACGGGCGGCGTTGAAAGGGATTTCACGGCCGCATCGAATCCCTCCTCCTTGAGGCGGGCGATGAGGCGGCGGTAGATGCGCTCCTGTCCCAGGCTGCCCCGGATGCCGCAGACGGTCCGTCCGGCGCGGTCCTTGTTCTCCACCTCGAACCCGCGGGCGTAGGCGGCGGCGACCGAGCGGGCGACGGCGTCGACGTCCTTCTGCGGCAGGCCGTTGATGAAGCGGGCGGTCTTTATCTCCACGTCCGAGACGCGCATCCCGTGGATGAAGAGCGCGCGCGGATCGCCGCCGGCCTCGTCCCCTGGGCCGCCCGCCAGGTCGTAATCGAGGCCCAGTCCCTCCTTGAGGTCGCGGAGGTATTCGGGCGTCCGGTCCCGGCGGTGGCGCGTGGTGAGGATTTCCCGCAGCGCTTCCGGATCCGGCCGGCCTCTTCGCAGGAGCTCGTACGCCGCGAGGAAGGCGGCGTGCGTCTCGAGCATTGCGAACCGCTCGTGGCGGGGGGCGTAGCGGACGTGCTGCCGGTTCGCGACGTGAAAGAACGACATGAGGGGTCCGAGCTCTTCCCCGAATACCGAAACGCACCACGCGGGGTCGGCGTAACTGCGCCCGTAGGCCCCGGGCTCGAGCTCGCTGAAAAAAGACCGGTTTTCGTCCCGCAATTCCTCGAGCGGGCGGGAGAGCCAATAGTCGGGGTACACCCTGACTTCAAAGCCGTCCAGGTGCAGGAGCCACTCGCCGTCGCTTCGGAAAAAATCGTGGAAAGGCGGGGTGAGACCGGGGAAGTCCTCCCGCACGAGGCGCTCGAGGGAGGCGACCGATTCCAGGTATTCGCTGTCGATCGCTTCGTTTTCTTTCGCGTAATACGCTCTGCCGTCGAACATTTTTCTTCTCCCTTGTCGTGCT
>CAZKOS010000175.1:0-3200 GCA_964554445.1 uncultured Spirochaetaceae bacterium
ACAAGCCCCGGGATGAGCATTGTAAAGAGGACGAAGCTTTTCCTCGCTTTGGGAAAAAGGTATCTCCTTTTTATCAGCACGGGTTGGTCTGCCATTATCCCTCGTCCCTTTCACTCACCCTGAGTGAAACTATATGGAAATCGCGGAGCGATTCCATGGAAACTGATTTTTGCCTCAGCACCGGTCATTACTTGAACTTTAGTTGGTTGATAGAATCTTGCAACCATCTTAGCCATTTTCCGCCTTTTGTCAATACGACAAAATTATTTTATCGCCACTTCTCCGGCCGTCCTGTCCGTCAGCAACCTTATTCTGCCCAGGTGATCCATGAGCTTCGCTTTGTGCTGATCCTCGACCGTGCCCGTCATTGCGCCGTCGGGCAGGGAAAACAAATGCATGAGGATCATGCCGGCCGCGCCGTAGGCGACGGTCAATTCGCCGAACGTCGCGGCCCGCACGGTGCAGGACACCCTGTCCGGATACGGCCAGTTTTCCTGGATCGCGTGCAGCATGATCGGGCTTATTTCCTCCGCGTATTCGGAGCGCGTTCCTCCCCAGATGATCTGCTTGATATTGAGCGCGTTGACCAACAGGGCGATGTTCACCGACAGTTCCCTGATGAAATTCTTGAATTTCAAGCGGTCTTTGTTGACGAGGATGATGTCGTTCCCGGAGAGCGAGAATTGGCTGGGATTGCGGGGCGTCGCGAATACGCTCCTGAATTCCCCGGCGGAGAAGTCCTCTCCGTAATACACTTTGCCGTTGAGGGCGATTCCCAATCCGACGGCGATGCCGCCCAAACCCGTCTTGAGCAGCTCCTGTTCCCTGAATTCTATTAAAACAAAGATAAAATTGCTCAAATTTTCCTTTTTGTGAAAGGAAAGTTCGGCCCAGGAGCAGCAATTGGCGTCATTTTCGATAAAAACGGGTATATCGGTATGCCGTGAAATCTCGGAATAAAAATCGTAGCATTCCGTGATCTTCAGCGGGAACGACTGGAATATCCTCTCATGCTCCGGATCCACTATCCCCGAAAGGCCGACCCCAGCCCCGATGACGGAAAGTCCGACCTGTCTTTGCACGGTCTCCAACTCATCGGCGACCTCGCCGACGAACGTGTCCTTTGAGAACACTCGATCTTCCTCTTTCGAGAAAAGAAGATCGCCGTTGAGATTGAGAACCGCCACTTTACAGGAATAGGGTTGGATTTCAAAGCCGACGACGCAGGCGTATTTCCCGTTGATCGAAAGGTGTTCGGGCTTCCTCCCGCCCCTCGGTCCGGCTTTGCCTTCGGCGAGGATTTTGACTATCCCCACGTCGATGAGACGGGAAACGATGTTCGTGATCGTCGATTTATCGAGATTGAGTCGATTGGCGATCTCGATTCGGCTGATGCCTTTGATCGACCAGATGCTGTGTAATACCCGTGAAGTGGACGGCGTGTTCAGCATAACCCCTGATTTCAGTAAAATTACAGTTGGTTGATTGATTTAACCAATTAAGGACTGTATACCCATCCACCCGCCTTGTCAATAGTTTTTTTTGTAAATTTCGTGTTCGCTTGGGGGGCGGCCGTTTGACAAACTTCCACGGTTTTCGCACATTAAAGGCGGGATCCTGTCCGGCAACCGGACGGCGCGGGAACAAGGAGCGGACCATGGATTACGTGAAGATACTGGACCTAGGGAACGGAATTCTCGCGGATCGATTGGCCGCCGTGCTCGCCGAACGGAACATCCCGTACGAGATCCGGAGCAGGCACGACACGGCCTATGACGGCGTCTACCAGGCGGCCCTGGGGTGGGGGTGGGTGGAAGCTCCCGCGGAGGAGCGGGAGAGAATAATCGAGATCTATAACGATATCGTCCGGACGAGCGAACGGGACGATATCGAACCGGTGGAAATCGAGGCGCGCGCGACCGATCCCGACGAAGCGCCCGGAGAGAGAGAAGACGGCGGCCGGCTCGGCCTGATGCTTCTCGTCGTTTTCGTCGGGTTGTTGGCCCTGGCGATCCTGCTGGCGCTGATCAGAGGCTCATGGGGGCCGACGCCCGCGCCCCGCTCCGGGTCGGCCGGCGGCCCGGATACGGAATACGTCCGCGAACCGGCCCGGCGCGGTTGAGAATGACCCGAGCCCGCCGGGACACAATGCACCGGAAAGTCACGGTTTCGCCGCATACCCGCCATGCATTGGTGTTGTGCTGCCGGGCATGGGAGTTGGAGAAGGGGAATGGCGCTTAAAAAAATACTCGAGCTTAAAAACCAGGTCGAGGCCGAGCTCCTCGGCTCGATCCTGGAAGAACGGAAAATCAGTTACGTCATCAGGCAATACGCCAACACGGCCCTCCAGGGGTTCTTCCAAAATAACTTCGGCTGGGGCTGGCTGGAGGCGGAGGAGAGCGACGCCGAGGCGATTCGCGATACCCTGGCCGACCTGCGCGCTTCCACGGCCGGGCCGCCGGCGGAAGCGGAGCGTCCCGATGCCCCTGAAAAATAAGAGGTTTTTCATCGTTCTGGCGGCCGGCTTCGCGTGCCTCGTTCTGGGAAGCGTCTTCATCGACTCATACGTCGCCGCCGCGGCCCGCGGCCGGATCGCGTCCGCGGGCCAGGCGAGACCGGCCCGGGCGATTCTGCTGCTCGGCGCGAGAGTCTACCCGGACGGGAGGGTCTCCCCCGTCGTCGAGGACCGGGTCCGCACGGCGGTGGACGTCTACCGGGCGGGCGGGGCGAAAAAAATCCTGGTTTCCGGCGACCACGGCACGAAATACTACGACGAGGTGGACACGATACGGAAACGTCTCACGGCGGCGGGGGTTCCGGATGAGGACATTTTTCTCGACCACGCGGGGTTCAACACCTACGACAGCCTGTACCGGGCCCGGTCGGTTTTCGGAGCGGATTCGCTCATCGTGGTGACGCAGCGCTTTCACCTCCCACGGGCGCTTTTCCTGGCCGACCGCTTCGGCATCAAGGCCGAGGGGGTGGCCGCGGACCGGCGGAAATACCGGGACGAGGCGCACAACGAAAGGCGGGAATTTTTCGCCAGGGTGGCGGCGTTCTTCAATGCGGTCGTCTTCAGACCCCGCCCTCGATTCCTGGGTCCGCCCATAGACCTGTCGGGAGACGGTCGGGTGACCTGGAATTGAGACTCGTCCCCCGGGCGGGGATCGCTCGTTTCACGGCGGGCGGCTCCGTCCAGC
>CAZKOS010000175.1:3300-6685 GCA_964554445.1 uncultured Spirochaetaceae bacterium
CTCCGATATCTCGAGCGTCACCGCGTTGGATTCGGCCTTCCCCAACCAGATACGATCGAGCGATCGTTCGGCGGCCGGGAGAGCATCCGGCAGCTTCCAACCCCGGTCCGCATCGGTTTTTTCGTATATGAAACGCACGTCGAAAGCGCCGGGGCGGCCGAGAGGAAACATCCGGCCTCTTGAAGAAACGAACTTGTCGGGATAATCCGCCGGCAAGCCGAGCCTTTTTTTAAAGTCACCGTAATCGTTGCCGGTGTTCCGATACTCAGGCCCGGCACACACGAGCCGGTACGCGGAGTCGAGGTACGCGTCAAAGACGATCGATTTTTTTCCGCCGGGCGGCAGGACGAAGGTCCGCCCGGGGAAAAATCCCGCCTTCGGCGAATGCCAGTTGAAGCCGCTTTCTTGCGGCACATTCTCTCCGCCGCGTTTGGAAACGACGAGCTCATCCCCGTAAAAGGCATCGTTCTTGAAGAAACGGTACTCGGAAGAACTCTTGTTTTCGAAGGTCACGGTGAACCGGACCTCCCGCCCCGGCGTGAGAACGGTCGCGTCGGCCGCGAGAACGATGCGCAGTGACGGGGCGGACGGTTTCCCCGCGGTGACCGGCCCCGTTTCTCCGGCGCAGGAGGGGAAGAGGACGACTGCTGCGACCAAGAGCCAAAACTTTTGAACCATGGATAACCTCCTGATAAAATTATGGTGATTGCATGCAAAGCGGGTCATTCGCCGCCAGAGGCCGTGACGGCGGGCTTTTTCAGTCTGCATCGGTAACAGACGCCGTCCGACACGAGGTTGACGCTGCCGCAGTCGGGGCATTTCCAGGTCCGGTTGTGCCCTTCCTCGACCGCGGGAACCTGCTGTTCGACCGAGCGCTCGCCATCGCACTTGAAGCAGCGGCTGCGCCAACCGGTGTTCTTGAAACCGCACGCCGGGCAAGACCAATCCTTCGCGACCCCCGTCCCGCCGGACCCACCCTTCTCCGGAATGAGGAAAAGGATGAGGGCGATCACCGCAAACCCGCCGATTCCCCCGCCCAACGCGGTCAGATATTTGGCTATAAAATCGTACCTAAAAAAGATGGAGACCATGATTCCGGCAATTAATTCTCCCGTAAACCAGGCGCCGATGGCCAGACCCCGAAACAAGCCGCGGCTGTGGCCCTTGTCCATCGCCTTCTCGCCGAAAAATTTCGACACCCAGATGACAAAGAAAACTTCGATCATGGCGACTCCTTCGGCCTGGGGAGTTTTTCAATCATGTTATTTCAAATACGGAAGAAATTATATCTCCCCCCGCCTCGACTCACAAGCATTTTTTTTCGTTGAAGCTCTCATTGTCACCCGCCGGAATCCACTCTATACTACCATGGTGAGCTCGTTCATCGCCCGGCCGGAAAAAGACGGTGACTTCATTGCCGAGGCGGCGGCCTTTCTGGACACGCTGCCCCGCGCGACGCCTGCCGAGTACGTGAAGGCGATCCGCGCCCGCCGTTACGTGGCCCAGGAGGCGGCGGTCAAGGCGGTGAGCCTGGCGGCTTTCCGCCACCTGGAGAGGCTCCGCCGCATTTTCTGCCAGCGGGTCAAGCCCGACGAGCTGCCGCCCAAGACCAACCTCCTCTTCGTCGGCCCCACCGGCTGCGGCAAGACCTTTCTGATTGAACTTCTCTTCCGCGATCTTCTCAAGCTCCCGACCGTCATTACGGACATGACGGGCTATTCGGAGACCGGCTACGTGGGCCAGGACGTGAACACCGTTCTCACCCGGCTCCTCTACGCGGCCGACATGAACCCGGCCCGCGCCGGGCTCGGCCTCGTCTGCCTCGACGAGTTCGACAAGCTCGCCTCCGGGCAGAACAATGCGGTGTTCGCCGGCGCGGGCACGACCAAGGACGTCTCGGGACTGGGCGTGCAGCGCGAGCTCCTCAAGCTCCTCGAGCGGACCGAGGTCGCCGTGCCCGTCGAGATCACGCACTCCGAGTACGCCCCGCGGCTCATGGTTTCCACCGAGCACGTCGCCTTCATCGCCTGCGGCGCCTTTTCGGGGCTCCGGTCGCTCATCGACCGGGAGACGCGCGAGGGGATCGGGTTCGGGCGGGATCAGTCGGGAGACGGCGCGCCGCGCATCGCCGTCACCTACACCGCGGACGAGGTCGAGCTCACCCGGCACTTCATGGAGTACGGCTTCCTGCCCGAGCTCATCGGCCGGTTCCAGCGCGTCGTGGCCTTCCACGCCCTCGGAGCGGAGGACCTGGAGCGCATCCTCAAGGGGAGGGTGCTCCGCGAGTACCGGAAGGAATTCGCCCTGGCCGGGATCGAGCTTTCCGTGGACCGGCGGGTGTTGCAGCGCATCGTGGCGGAGAGCGTCAGGAAGGAGACCGGCGCGCGGGCGCTCGAGTCGGCCTTCATCCGCCTGCTCGAGGACGCCGCCTTCCAGGCCTACTCCACGTCCGGCGTGAAAAAAATCAAGCTGCGCCCGGGCGAAAAAAGGGCGGAGTTCGAGCTTGAGTGAGGATTCTCCGGGCGGCCGGGCGGAGGCGCTCAAGCGCCTGGTGGAGTGGCAGTGCGGGTTCGGCCCGCGCCACCCGGGCGCGCCGGGCCACCGGCCGTTCGTCGACGCCCTGTGCGAGGCGCTCGAGCGCGGCCTCCCCGGCGGACGTGTCCTGGCGCAGGATTTCACCCTGCATTTCCACGGCGCTCCGCAAAAATGTACCAATCTCATCGCCCTCAAACCTTCGCTTTCTCCCTCTCGCGGCCCGCTCCTTCTGGGCGCGCACTTCGACTCGCGGGCCCGGGCGGACAACGAGCGCGATGAGGACCGGCGCGGGTTGCCCATCCCGGGCGCCAATGACGGCGGATCGGGCGTGGCCGTGCTCCTCGACCTGCTTCCCGCCGTTGCGCGCGCCGAGTTTGACAGAGACGTGCATATCGTCCTGTTCGACGCCGAGGACGTGGGCGGCATGGAAGGGCTCGGCTTCGCCGAGGGCGCGCGCTTTCTGGCCGCGCACCCGCTCCCCGCTCCGCCCGAAGAGGTCGTGATCCTCGACCTGGTGGGCGGCCGCGACGCGGTCTTCGACATCGACCGGCACGCCTTCGAGCGGGTCTCGTCGCTCGCCTGGACGCGCGAGGTGCTCGACCTGGCGGCGCGCCGCAATTTCGAGCCCCTCCTCGCGTCCAAACCGCGCAAGTTCAAGCACATCGTCGCCGATCATCACCCGTTCCACGAACGGGGGATCCCGGCCTTCATCCTCATCGACATCGACTACCCCGAGTGGCACACCCTGGCCGACGCGCCCCCGGCCGTATCCGGGGAGACGCTCGTCCTGGTGGAGGATTTTATCCAAGCGTTGCTTGAGAAGTATAGAGCCGGCTGACGGGCCGGCTGC
>CAZKOS010000176.1:0-6646 GCA_964554445.1 uncultured Spirochaetaceae bacterium
ATTTATGCTGAAAAGCAAATGCTTTTCAGCATTTCCGATTATAATGGTTTTCTATTTCCTTATACTATAATAAGATAGTGTATAACGTCGGTTCCGGAAATAGAAAACCATTTGCTATTGAGTATAATGCCAAAGATCATTGCCTTGAAAACTTTGGCTCCCGTTTATACGGAAAAGCTCTTCATGCCTCTCGCCCGGAAACTCATCGCCCTCCTGCGCTCGCTCACCCCCGGACAATGGCTCGCGCCGACGTGTTATCCGAAGTGGAAAGCGAGAGACATCGCGTCGCACCTCCTCCAGACGGGCATCGGCCGGCTCTCGCGCGGGTTCCTCGCCGTGAAGGCGATCATGATGGAAGACTGAGAAACAGGCGATGAGCCTCGATCGCTGCTATCTGTCCATATACTGTTCCGCCGGCTCGTTCGCGATCGCCTCGAGCATCTTGGCGGCCACGTGCTCGGGCGGGTCGACGGCGTAGTCGACGCCGGCCTGGGCGCGCTGGCGGCTCCGCAGCTGCTTGTCGCCGGCGGAGTTCTTCCCGAAGTCCGTGGCGGTGGCGCGCGGGAAAACGATGATGACCCGGATGTTGTCCCTCTCGAGCTCGCCGCGCGCGGTGGCGGAGAGCATGTTGAGCGCGCTCTTGGTGCAGGCGTAGAAGCCGAGCCCCGGAATCGTCATCTGCGAGACCATCGAGCTCACGTTGAGAATGAGCCCGCCGCCTTCCGCCCGCATGACCGGGATCACCGCCTGCATGGCGCGCACCGGGCCGAAGACGTTGAGCTCGAGGATCGAGCGGAACGCGTCCAGGTCGGCGTTCTCCGCGAGCCCCGCCATGCCCTGCCCCGCGTTGTTGACGAGCACGTCCACCCGGCCGAACCGGTCGACGGCCGCCTTGACGAGCCGCGCCGCGTCCTCCTCCCGGCGCATGTCGGTCGGGACGACGAGCGGCTTGTCCCCGCCCGGATGCGCGGCGCCGATCTCGCCCGCCAGCGCCTCCAGCTTGTCCGCCGAACGCGCGGCCAGCACGAGCTTCGCCCCGGCCCCCGCACAGGCGAGCGCCGCCGCCCGCCCGATGCCGGCCGAGGCGCCCGTTATGACGACAACCTTGTCACGAATGTCCATGTTTCTTCTCCTTCGACTCGGCGCTTGCCGGGGGATCCGTCGTTTCGGCTTCCCGCGGGGGCGCCCCGTTTTTCGCGGGGGTTTTCACCGCCTCGATATTGGCTTTGGTGCGCAGCTCGAGCTCGGGCAGGAAAAAAACGACGGCCAGGCCCGCGATCACGCAGACGAGGCTCCAGAAGAGGACCTTCCGGATCGCGTCCGTAAACGCGTACTTGAATGCGCGCGAGACGTCGGCCTCGATTTTTTTCGCCGCGGTCTCCAGCGCCCCGTTCACGCGCGCCCGCGCCGCCGCGAGCGCCGCGGCCGTCGGCGGCGCGCCGGGAACGAGCACGTCGCCGAGCGCCCGCCGCAACTCGTTTTTCACCCGCGGGTTGAGGGCGGGGGCGGCGAGCAGCCCGTTCAGGGCCGCGGCGTCGCCGGACGCGAGCGCCGCGTCCACGCGCTTCTCCAGGGCGCGCATCCGGCTCCCGATCCCCGCGGTCAGGGAGGATGTGTCACCCGACTGCAGAAGGGCGAAGTCCGACCGGCTCGGCGCTTCGCCCGCGACCTTCATGCCTTCGGGCAGGTGGGCGGGGAAGCGCGCGGCGATCGTGGTGGTGAGCAGGGTGGAAAAGACGGCCAGGCCGACGATGGCGCCGATCTGCCTGAAAAAAATCGCGGAGCTCGTTGCGGCTCCCATTTCCGAGGGCGGGACGGCGTTCTGAACGGCCAGCGTGAACAGGGGAAGCGTGGGACCGATGCCGAGACCGACGATGATCATGCGCCAGATCATGCCGCCCGAGGTGACCGACGCGTCGATCGTGTTCAGGGTCACGAAGCCCGCCAGGGCCAGGCCGCCGGCGACGAGAAGCACGATTTTATACCGTTTGATCCGGCTCACGATCTGCCCCGAGACGAAGCTTCCCGTCACCACGCCGAGCACGAGCGGCGTGATGGTGAGCCCCGCCCGGCCGGCCGAGGCGCCCGTCACCAGCACCATGAAGGCGGGGAGGAACACGATCGCGCCGAAATAGGCCGCCCCGCCGATGAAGGCCGAGGCGAGGATGCCGGTCACGTAGGTGCGGTTCCGGAAAAAATGATACGGCAGGACGGGCGAGGAGACGCGCCGCTCGACCAGGGCGAAGGCCGCCAAACCCGCGGCGCCGCCCGCGAACAGGACGAGAATTTGCCAGGAGCCCCAGGGGTACTCGACGCCGCCGAGGCTCAAGGCCAGGAGGAGCGGGACGAGTCCGACGAGGAGCAGGATCGCGCCGCCCCAGTCGACCCGCGACCGCGCCGCGTCGGGGTTGCGCAGGGACGGCATCTGAAAGGCGATGAACAGGACGGCGATGAGCCCGAGCGGCAGATTGATATAGAACACCCAGCGCCAGGAGAGGTTGTCCGTGAGCAGGCCGCCCAGCCACGGACCGACGACGCTCGCCATTCCGAAGACCGCCCCGAAGAGCCCCTGGTAGCGGCCCCGCTCCGCCGGGGCGAACAGGTCGGCGACGACGGTGAAGGTGACGGAGAAGATGGCCGCGCCGCCCAGGCCCTGGAGCGTGCGGAAGGCGATGAGCTCCACCATCGATCGCGCCTGCCCCGAGAGCACCGAACCCGCCAGAAACACGGCGATGCCGAAGAGGAGCACCCGTTTCCGGCCGAACAGGTCGGAGAGCTTGCCGTATACCGGAATCATGGCGGTGGCGGCGAGCAGGTAGCCGGTCACCACCCAGACGTACAGGTTGAGCCCGTGCAGGTCGAGGAGGATCCGGGGCAGGGCGGTGGCGACGATGGTTTGGTCGAGGGCGGCGAGGAACAGACCGACCAACAAGCCGATCAGGGTGAAGGTCCGTTCCCGCGAGGTGAGGCTGTACACGGCGGCCGCCTCACGCCGTACGGAAGGGGCGCGCCCGCAATGCCGGTCTCGGTTCGGAAAAAGGATGGGTACATTTCATATCATGCTCCGTGCGTCGTTTTTTTCTGCATCTTCCATAAGATAATCACGATCCACCCGATGATCTACACTCACCGCCCCGAAAAACGAACGCCCGGCGAACGGCGTGGAAAACGGTCATTGTCTTCCGGCCGCCGCGTGAATACGTTTTCATTGAAAGCGGTGGACCGCGACGGGAACGCCGTCCGGTCCGCCCCGGAGAACGAGCATGGGAAAAATGATTTTATCGTTTGGATTCGCGGTTTTCGCGCTGGGGCTCGCCGGCTGCGCCACCGGTCAACCGTACGCCGTCGGAGACTTCCTCGATTTCCCCGGCCGGACGTACACCGTCACCGAGGTCACGCTCGTCACCGCCGATCGCTTCTGGTCGTCGCCGGAGGGAGCGCGCGCGGTGTTCGACGCCCTGCCCATAAACGCCGTCGAGAGCCAGATCGAGAACTTGTTCGGCATCGCCGTCGACACGTCGGCCTTCACCATTGACCGCGGCGCCGGCTGGCTGGGCCTGACCGGACCGAAGGCGAGGGACGGCCGCGACACCTGGACCTGGAGCTCGCCCGATTCCGCGGGCGGGCGATACGTCGTCGTCCGGATCGAAGACTGGCCGGCGCGGGCGCGCCGCGCGGGTGTCTTCAAGGTGACGGCCTTCGTCTCGGCCTCGGCGCCGGACAAGGCGAACGACAGTAAAGTGACGAGTGAAGCCGACAATCACCTCGATCTGCTGCACGGGAGCCGGGACCCGGCGAACGCCGAGGCCACCAGCGGCGCGACGGACATCGTCGCCACCGCGATGGTGGATATCACCCTGCCTCCGAACTGGACGCCGCAGCATCCTTGACCGTCACTGGGACGTAAGCTGGGTGGAGAGGAGCTCCGGTTTTTCCAGGTTGCGCGGCAGGATGTCGTAGATGAGCACGTCGATTTTTTCGCCCAGCACGACCGTGCCGGCTTTGTCGTGGAAGATCACGTCGAGGTTGTAGAAGGGCGCCGGCGCCTTGAGGTAACGGGCCGAGGCGCCCTTTCCCTTGACGATCTCATCCTTGCCGACGCGGGCGGTGATGGTCGTTTCCTCCAGCCGGGCGAGGGTTTTCGGGTCGCGCGACATGACGTCGTACAGCTCGCTCGCCTTCCGGAGATAATTCGTCGCCTCGGTCATGTCCGGGCCGTCCCGCCCGTCGGAAATCTTGAAGTAGGTGCACCCGAGATTGTTGTAGGCGATGTAGAGGTTGGTGATGAGGTCGCGGTCGGCCGGGTTGGATTGCACGTTGATCGACGGGAGTGCGTCCTTCTGTTTTCCCAAAAGCCCGATGAGATAGAGATAATAGCCCTGCGCGACCTGGTACTGGAAGCGGCGGTATTCGGTGGTGGCGAGGGCGAAGAGGACCGCCTCATTGTTCGGCCGCTCGCCGTCGGCCCGGTGGAACTCGAGCGCGGCGCCCGCGTAATCCTTCCGCCGGTAGAGGACGATGCCCTTTTTATACGTCTGGTCGGGGCTGGAGAACCCGTTTTGTTCCGCGGTCGAGTACATGGCGAGCGCGCGCTCGTCGTTCCCGGCGCCGAGAGCGATGTTTCCCAGGTTGTAGTAGATCCTCCCGAAGGCGCCGCCGGCGGCGTACCGCGTGGCGCGCAGCTGGGCGGCCGACTGCTCGTAGAGCCGCTGCGCGTCGAGGAGGAGGTCTTCCGCGCGCTCCGGCTTGTCCTGGTCGATCCAGTATTCGCCGAGAAGGTTCAGCGCGAGCACCAGCATGGCCGACCGTTCCAGCGAGTTCCGCCGCTCGGCGGCGAGCTGGAAGCCGCGCGCTTTCCCGGGCACGGGATTCCGGAACAGCGCAATGGCCCGTTCCAGGGCCCGCCGCTCGTTCTCGGTCTTCCCCGCCAGCCCTTCCATGCGGGCCGTCTCGTACCAGGCCGGCGCGTAGTTCGGATCGGCCGTCCGCACCTTTTCGAGGAGCGTGGGCACGGGATCGGTCTCGTTCTTGTCGATGAGGTATGAGGCCATCTCGGTGTACACGGCGGGGTCCACGAGGTCCCAGTTCTTGTCCTTGAGATAGCGGGTATAGGCGAGCACGAGGTTGGTGTTGTCGACCTCGGCCAGGCCTTTCTCCCGCGCGATGCGCTCCGAACGGATGAGGAAGTCGATGCGCTTCAGCTGGGCGGACGTGCGGTCGCGGTAATGCTGGGCGAGCGTCGCGTAGTAATACTGGGCGTCGTTCAGCTTCGAGCCGTCCTCCCGGGCCCAGGCGAGGTAATTGTCCGCGCAGGCGGCCAGGGCGTCGTAGTTGTACATGTCGTGCAGCAGGACCCCGTCCTCGAGGAGCGAACGGGAATGCGCGTAATTCCCCTGGAGCGTTTCCAGGCGGGCGTAATCGATCATTCCCTTGACGTCGCCGGGATAGCGCTGCAGCAGCGCGCGGTACATCTGGTCGGCGTAGCGGTAGTTCCCCGCGGCGCTCGCCGCGAAGGCTTCGGCGTAGCGGTAGTATTGGTCCTTCGAGTCCCAGATGCGCGAGGCCTCGTCGAACTTCTGCCTCGCCTGCTCGTACCGATCCTGCTGGATGGCCGCGTAGCCCTCGTCGTAAACGGCCATGGCCGAAAGGGGGCGGAACACGAACAGGTAGGCCCCGTAGGCGAGCAGGAACAGGACGACGACGGCCGCGCCGATGATGAGGGCCGCGCGGGCGCCCTTGGTGCGCAGGAAATAGGCGAAACTCTCCCGCTCCCGCTCGAAGGCGATGCCGGACCTTTTTTCGAAGCTCTTGGGCAGGACGATTTTCCGGCCGGTGATGCCGGAGACGATGGCGGCGATGGCCTTCGGGGATTCGCCGGCGATGAGCGCGTCGAGAAGCCGCCTCAGCCTCGGGCCCTGCAGGACGGGGTCCGCGACGAGGTCTTCAACGGCGATCTTCAGGTTGAGGGGCAGGATGGCCAGGGTGGCCTTGATGTTGTCGAAATCCCGCTGGGAGAACTGCATGTCCTCCTCGGCGCCGGCCAGTTCTTCGGGCGCGCCGGCCTCTCCGGACGGCTCGCGGTGCCCGCCTCTTTCCGCCGCCGGCGGGGCGCTCTTCTCCTCGAACTCCGGCATCGAGAACTGCGCGGATTCGATGGAGTCGAGGTCCATGTCGTCCGCCTCCCCGGTCCCCGCGGGCGTCTCAGGTCCCGCCTCCAGGCCGCCCCCGATCTCCGACAAATCGGGCATTTCAAAGCCGGCGAAGGCCCCCGTGTCCTCTGGTTCGGCCCCGGTCGGCGGAGCCGCCGCCCCGGCCGGGAAGCCTTCGCCCTCGGGGAGGTCGAAAAGCTTGTCTTCGACGCCGCCGAAACCGCCCTCATCGGCCTGCGGCTGTATCTCGGTTTCAAACGAGGGAATCGCCTCTTCCGACTCGGCCCCGGGGCCCCCGAGATCGCCGAGATCGGGGAAGTTGAAGCCTCCCGCTTCCTCGGCCGCGGGCTCGCCCGGAAGGCCCTCGCCGATTTCTGTCAGCCCCTCCATCGCCTCGGCCGGAATTTCCGGCGAAGCGGTTTCGGCCGCGTTCTCGGGGATCGATTCGAACAACCGGTCCGCGTCGCTCTCTCCGCCCCCGTCCGGCTCGGAGCCCG